>CAZTFQ010000012.1:0-58963 GCA_964613035.1 uncultured Christensenellaceae bacterium
CTATTGTAGCGGACTAAAAAGTATAACCATCCCTGACAGTGTTACAAGTATAGGTGATCATGCCTTCTACTATTGTAGCGGACTAAAAAGTATAACCGTAGAGGAAGGTAACAACTTATATCATAGTGAAGGCAATTGTCTTATAGAGACTGCTTCTAATACTCTTATAGAAGGATGCAATAATAGTATTATTCCTACAGACAGTAGTGTTACGAGTATAGGTAATTCTGCCTTCTCAGGTTGTAGCGGACTCACTAGTATAATTATTCCCGACAGTATTACGAGTATAGGTAGTTATGCCTTCTACGATTGTAGCGGACTCACTAGTATAATTATTCCCGACAGTGTTACGAGTATAGATGAAACAGCTTTCAGCTCTTGTAGCGGACTAGAAAGTATAATCGTAGCCGAAGGTAACAGCAAATATCATAGCGACGGTAATTGTATAATAAAGACTGCTTCTAAGACTCTTGTACTAGGATGCAAGAAAAGTATCATTACTACAGACGGTAGTGTTACGAATATAGGTCGTTACGCCTTCTCGGGTTGTAGCGGACTTACTAGTATAACTATCCCCGACAGTGTTACGAGTATAGGTAACTATGCCTTCTCCGAATGTAGAGGACTCACTAATATAACAGTATCCGAAGATAATCCCAATTATTCTTCTCAAGATGGTATTCTCTATAATAAGAATAAAACAGAATTTATATATATACCTAAAAACATTCAAGGTGACGTTACTATTCCTAATAGTATTACAAATATAGGTAGCGATACATTCTATAATTGTAGTAGACTCTCTAGTATTACAGTATCAGAAGATAATCCTAATTACTCTTCTCAAGACGGTA
The DNA here is from genome assembly GCA_964613035.1 of uncultured Christensenellaceae bacterium. Lineage (GTDB taxonomy): Bacteria > Bacillota > Clostridia > Christensenellales > DTU072 > CAVIQK01. The sequence goes on from CAZTFQ010000012.1 coordinate 855, forward strand.
TTCTTTATAATAAGGAGAAAACTGTATTTATACTCATACCACAAAATATTCAAGGGGCTGTTACTATTCCTCATAATATATCTAGTATTGACGATAAAACATTTAACAACTATACCGAAATCACTAGTATAACTATCGGTAATGGTGTTAAATATATAGGAGAATATGCTTTCTCTGGTTGCCAAAAACTTAGCAGTATAATCATTGAAAGCAATGTTGCATGGATAGGAAAAAATGCTTTTTCCGATACAGCATGGTATAATAATCAACCCGACGGATTAGTATATGTAGGCAAATACCTTTATAAATATAAAGGTACTATGCCCGATAATACTTCTATTACGCTAGCCGAAAACACTCTAGGTATCGCAGATGAAGCTTTTTACAGATGTAGCGGGCTGACTAATATAGATATTCCATATGGAATGATTGTTATTGGCAACTATGCTTTTCATGGTTGCAAATTAAAAAGTTTATCTCTTCCAAACTCTATTGCTTACATTGGCGAATATGCTTTTTGGTGTAACTCATTATTAAATATAACAATTCCTGGTAGTGTTAAAACTATAGGTGAGCATGCATTTATGGGATGTTCAACAAAAGAATTAACAATCCTTGATGGCGTTGAGCGAATTGAAAGAGACGCTTTTTATGGTTGCCGGCAATTAACAACAGTATATCTTCCTGATAGTATTATACACATAGACGAAACAATATTTGGAGAATGTAGCAAACTTTCAAGTATAGTCCTTCCCGACAGCATAACAAATATCCCCCAATATTTATTTTGGAATTGTGACAAACTTGTTAATGTTACAACCGGCAATAGTGTTAAAACTATAAATCAAAATGCATTCTATAGATGTTATGAACTCGCTAGTATAACTATCGGTAACAGTGTTACCAGTATTGGTAAAAATACCTTCCTGCGTTGTAATAAACTTAAAAATATAGTAATAGATTCTAGCACGATAGCAGGATTAAGTACTTCTGATAGTAATTTATTATCTTATGCTGAGACGGTATACGTAAAAGAGGGGCTGACGGTCGGTAGTTATATAACGGATAGATTCACTATCGCCGAGAGCTCGGATATGGAAGGATATCAGATGTATATCAAGAATTAACTATAGATAACTTTATATTCGTCTTGACTAAGGACGGAACAGGACAAAAAACAAGCTCTTCTATACGGAAGGGCTTGTTTTTTAGTTATGAGTTATGAGTTTTTAGTTATATTGCCTTTCGCCGAAAGGCGATCATAGATAATTTTATTCCCACTCGATGGTTGCGACGGGCTTGGGGGTGAGGTCGTAGAGGACTCTGTTGATGCCTTTGACTTCAGAAGTAATTCTGTCGGTTATTTTCTTAAGCACGGCGTAGGGGACTTCTTCTATCGTGGCGGTCATGGCGTCGCGGGTATTGACGGCACGGATGATAACGGGGTAAGCGTAAGTACGGTTGCCGTTGTCGACGCCGACGGATCTGAAGTCGGGGACTGCGGTGAAGTACTGCCAAACCTGACCTTCTAGACCTGCGTTGCGGAATTCTTCTCTCAAAATAGCGTCGGACTCTCTTACGAGCTCGAGTCTGTCTCTGGTGATAGCGCCAAGGCATCTTACTCCGAGACCGGGACCGGGGAACGGTTGTCTATAGACCATACCGTCGGGGAGACCCAGCTCCTTACCTACTACTCTGACTTCGTCTTTATAGAGTAATTTAAGCGGCTCGACCAATTCAAACTTAAGGTCCTCGGGAAGACCTCCGACGTTGTGGTGAGCTTTGACGCCGTCGGACTCGAGAATATCGGGATAAATGGTGCCCTGAGCGAGGAATTCTATACCGTCGAGTTTTCTAGCTTCTTCTTCAAAAACTCTGATAAATTCCGCGCCTATTATTTTACGTTTTTTCTCGGGTTCTGCCACGCCTGCCAATTTATCCAAAAATCTATCCACTGCGTCTACGTAGACGAGGTTGGCGTTCATCTGATTACGGAAGACCTCTATGACCTGCTCGGGTTCTCCCTTACGGAGAAGACCGTGATTGACGTGGACGCAGACGAGGTTTTTGCCGATAGCCTTGATGAGGAGAGCCGCCACTACGGAGGAGTCGACGCCGCCGGAGAGGGCGAGGAGGACTTTTTTATCTCCTACTTGGTTACGGATGGAGGCGATTTCTTGATTTATAAACTCTTTTGCAAGTTCCGGGGAATTGATTCTTGCCATATTTTCGGGTCTCAAGTTGTTCATGATATTCTCCTTAGTTGGTATAATTGTCGAAGTAGCCCTGTACGAGGACGACGGGGGTGCCTTTATCGCCCGAGCCGCTGGTGAGGTCGCACAGAGAGCCTATGAGGTCGGTGAGCTGTCTGGGGGTGGTGCCTTGGGAAGCCATATTACCGACGAGGTTGCCGTCCTTTTCTTTAATACTCTTTGTAATGGCGTCTTTAAGAGCCTGACCCGAAAGGGAAGCGAAGTCGTTGTCGGCGAGGTATTTAAGCTTAAGCTCATTGGGTGTACCGATGAGTCCCGAGGTATATGCGGGGGAGACGACGGGGTCGGCGAGTTCCCAAATTTTGCCTTTGGGGTCCTTAAACGCACCGTCACCGTAGACCATAACTTCCACGTGTTTTCCTGTGGCGTCCAAAATACGTTGCTGAACGTCGAGGACGAGAGCCGAAGGATCTCTGGGGAAGAGTTTGACTTTATCTTCCGTAGACTTATTGGAACCTAAGAGACCGTATTTTTCGTTGTATCCGCTGTCGCCTATAGGGGCGGTCATTATTTCGTCGAGTCCTAAGACTATTTTAGCGCCTTTTGCGAGAAGGATACGTTTTGTCCTGGCTCGGGTATGGATATCGCAGTTGATGACGACGTCGGTATGGTTGAGAATTTCTTTTGCCTGATTGGCGAATATAATCTCGACGTCCGCGCCGCAGCTCTTGACGAGGTCCTGATAATACGCGACGTAATCCACGCCGGTAAACTCGTGCTTGTTTTCTCCGAAGAGTTGTCTGTATTTTTCCAATGTAAGGACGTCTGAATAGGGGTTGATATCGTTGGCGTCCAATTTATCCAACGAAACCAATTCGTTACCGACTTCATCGGAAGGATAACTGAACATAAGAACGAGCTTTTTAACGCCCATGGCGATACCTTTTAAGCATATCGCGAAGCGGTTACGGGACAGAATCGGGAATATAACGCCTACAGTGCCGCCACCCGTTTTAGCCTTGACGTCTTCCGCTATATCGTCGACGGAGCAATAATTGCCCTGAGCTCTTGCGACGATCGATTCCGTAATAGCGATGACGTCTCTATCGTATAGAGGGAAGTGCTCCTGCTCGCATGCTTCCAGCACACTATCGGTTACTATTCCCGCGAGATCGTCTCCTTGTCTTATAATGGGGCAACGGATACCTCTGGATACCGTACCCACGCGTCGGTCTTTTCTTTGTTCCATAACAGCCTCCTCTGTTATTAAAGATTATACGCATAGTATAATTCGTGACAATATTCCGTGTCAAACGCTGACGAAAAAAAATCAAGCCTATTTACGTTTATTTTCTGGTTTCTATTGCATAAAAAAACGATTGGATATAAAATATAAAATATGTGCCTGCATACACTTAAAAACAAAACGCCTCTATACGTACTGTTATTCCTCAGCGTAACAATATCGTGGGGCTTTTGTTTCATCGTTATGGACAAACTGACCGGCGACTGCGGAGTGCCTCCGCTCTTTTTGGTAGCGGCGAGATTCATTATAGCGGTACTCTTCGTACTGATAATCCGACCGATACTTAAAGTCCCTTCAATCACCGCCACGGAAGTGAAACGAGGAATTTTTGCCGGACTGGCGATGGCGTCTGGATTCATCTCGCAATGTTTCGGGGCGTCGTTAACCACACCGGACAAATGCGGAATGCTGACGGGGACGTACGTTATATTGGTACCGCTGACGCTGATGGTCATCAATAAAAAATTTAATTTCAAAGCGTTGTTAGACGCGATAATATGTCTGATCGGATTCGGTGTGCTATACGAGATATATAAAGGATTAGGCAGTATCAATCTCGGCGACGGACTGACTCTACTGGGGGCGATGGGCTTCTGCACGCAATTCATCCTGCTGGAAAAGAACGCCGGCAAGGTACATCCCATCAACTTCGCGCTCGTTCAGCTGACCGTTACGGCTGTTTTAGCGACGGTGTTGTCTCTATCGATAGAAATCCCCTCTTACTCTGCCGTCACCGATTGGGGGACGGTTGTCGGAGGGCTGTTATTCACGGGAATATTCGGAGCTGGGTACGCCTACGTCGTGCAAAACTTCGTACAATCCAAAATGAAAGCGACCGCGGTGTCGGTTATATCGTCTACGGAAGCCGTATTCGCGGTGATGTTTTCTTTGATACTGGGGATCGTAGAGCTGACCTGGTACAGAATAGTCGGACCTATCATCATAATGCTCGCCCTGCTGTCGGCGAACGTATTGACGGAAGAAAGGATAAAAGAAATCATAATTAAAATCAAAACCAGACCACAACGCGTCGCTGAGGCGGAATGCAACGAGTGCGTAGCCGATATCGACACGGTCGACGGAGAAAACGATGAAATCGCTTAAAGAATTATACAAAATAGGCAGAGGACCGTCCAGTTCTCACACCATGGGACCCGCATATGCCGCAGACATATTTCAAAAGAAATATTCCGACGCGGATTGCTACAAAGTCATAGGATACGGATCTATTGCTCTTACCGGTGAGGGGCACGGCACGGACAGGGTTTTGAAAAAGACTTTTCGTAAGCCCGTAGAAGTCGTATTCGACGGCATAACGCGTATGATACACCCCAACACGCTGGACTTCTTCGCGTATAAAGACGGACACGAGATCGGATACACGAGAGTGTTGTCCGTAGGCGGAGGAAGCATACACTTCGAGGGGATGAAAGACGAAGAGACGCCCGACGTATATCCCGAGAAATCTTTCGACGAAATTAAGGCGTACTGCGAAGCGAAAGAAATAAGTATCCCGGAATACGTCAGAGAGCGTGAAGGAGACGAAATATTCGAATACCTCGGAGAAGTATGGCAACAAATGAAAAGTACTATCAAGGAAGGGCTGTCGACGGACGGCATACTCCCCGGGGGACTTAATATTTCTCGTAAGGCTAAACTTCTATACAAACAAAATCATATAGACGAGAGTCCGGAGACCAAAGAGAACCGTCTGGTATGCGCGTATGCGTACGCCGTATCCGAACAAAACGCCGACGGCGGCATAATAGTCACCGCTCCTACTTGCGGAGCGTCCGGAGTACTGCCCGCGGTAATGAAGTACGAGCAAGACAAACATAAACTGAGCGACGAAGATATCGTCAACGCTCTTGCTACCGCCGGAGTCATCGGCAATCTGGTCAAGACAAACGGGTCCATCAGCGGAGCGGAATGCGGATGTCAAGCTGAAGTAGGTACGGCTTGTTCTATGGCGGCGGCGGGACTGGCGGAGCTATTCGGAATGGATCTCAATCAGATAGAATACGCCGCGGAAGTTGCGATGGAACACCACCTGGGACTCACCTGCGATCCTGTCCTAGGGCTGGTACAAATACCGTGTATAGAACGCAACGCCGTAGCCGCGATGAGAGCCATCAACGCGCTGTCTCTAGCAAACTTCCTCACCAATACGAGAAAAATATCATTCGACCTCATCATAGAGACTATGCTGGAGACCGGCAGAGACCTACACGCACGCTACAGAGAAACAAGCGAAGGCGGACTGGCTAAGCTGTATAAACAAAATTAAAATCGAAAATTACACGATAGATAAAAATTGCAAATAAAAATGGCGGATATTACTTTACAAAACAAATAATCCGACCTATAATTATATAGCAAAAATTGCTGATATAGCTCAGTCGGTAGAGCGATTCACTCGTAATGAATAGGTCGAGGGTTCGAATCCCCCTATCAGCTCCAAAAGCTCTAAAAGGCACGCTCGGATGAGCGTGTTTTTTATTTGTCTTGAGAGTCGATATGAGTGCTTGCACGCATAGAAACTATCAAAGCAAATAAAAAACAGTATAACCGTAGGTTGTGCCTTTTAGAGCGACGAGCTCGCTATACCGCAAGGCTACTTGTAGCCGCGGATATATCAGCTCCTACATATAAACAATCTATACGTAGTCCGATTGTGCAAAACCGTATTCATATAGCCGAGTAGAAGCAGAATAAAAGAAAATAGCCGTCATTAGACGGCGGTTATTCGAGAAACGAGCTCGATATACCGCAAGGTCACACAGTGACCGCGGATATATCAGCGACTACATCTTAAATATGCTTTCGGAGCTAAGAAAAGTGCTTGCACTTTAAAAAGCTACAAAGGCAAAAGAAATGAGCACGGCCATAGGTCGGGGTGTGCCTTTTCGAGCAACGAGCTCGATATACCGCAAGGCTACTTGTAGCCGCGGATATATCACAGCGCCTATATAAATATTCTGTGCTTAATCAAATTGTACAAAACCGTATTTATACGGGTGAAAGGAATCTGTATAAAAGAAGCTGTCTTGACAGCGGTTATTCGAGCGATATAAAACGAAACACAAAACAAAAATTTAATTGAATATGGTACAGAGAGTATTAAAACAATCTCTTAATCTAAGTTGCAACTCTTCCGGTGATTCTTTTGCTCCGGTTTTTAGCCATGCGGTGAGGCATGCGGACGTGCAAGCTGTCATCGTCATCATCAAATAGGTCATCTGCTCTCTACTTATCGACAAGTCGGGAAAGAAAAAATCCTTGTTTTCTCCGAGATATTTAGAATGCGCGTTATAAAGAATATCCGCTCTGTTGCAATCAAGGATTGCTTGCAATAAAGTTTTGTTATTCATCCATTCCTCAATAAATTTCAATGACGTTGCTTTAGGACTGCGATTATCCGTCGGGAATTCTTTCCCGACTTTTTCGAAAACGTTGTCGCACAGATATGACAAAACGTCCGCTACGTTGTCGAAGAGCCTATAAAACGTCGCACGCCCTACTTCCGCGGTTTTTTGGACGTCGGTCACAGTTATTTCTAACAAGTTTTTATTTTTTAAGCATCTTAAAAGTCCTTCTCCTATTCTCCGTGCAGATCTTTTTGCTCTCAAGTCATCGGAAATGTGATACATATTCTCCTCCTTCTGTCCCGTAACGAAAATATAGATACGGAACTATTGTATCATAAAACAATCCTTATGATACAATAATTTTACAAAAAAAACTTCAAAAGGAAACATTCTAATGGAAACGATTATCAACGCATGGCTGTCGGTTTGGCTATATGTAATGGTCGGAATCGGAATTATTTTAGCAATCAAGGTATGGAAAAATCGCAAGACGTGGGATAAAATCAATATTCTGTGTACTCTGGCGGTAATAGTGTTGGTCCTGCACGTTATAGAAGAATGGGTCTTCCCCGGCGGACTTCACTATTCCTATAACATAAGTCACGGTTCTACCGACCTGTCTCGATATCCGATGAACAGATTAACGGATATGATAACCAATTTCGGCGGAGTTGTTCTCGGGTGTATTGTACTGAAATTTTGGGGGTTTCGCAAGCCTGCAGGGATTGCGGTGATGTTGTTCTCGGCATTCGAGGTTGTTATTCACATAGTAATCGGAATAAATTCGCTTAACACTTTCGGAAAATACGGAATGCAAATTCTTTATTCTCCCGGTCTCGTTACGTCTCTGTTCGGATTTTTACCGATAACGATAGGTCTGGCGATACACTTATTTAAGAAAGAGAACAGAGCCAACGTCAAGCAATGGCTTGTAGCCGTAGTGGCGATGTTCGGATTATGTTTTTTGTTAATCAATCTCCCCGAAATGGTCCTCGGCGACAAAGACAGTCCGTACGCATTCACCGATAGAGGATATTACGAACAGTTTTCGGAAGAGTTTGAAAAAGAGAACGGTTACGAATACTTCGAATACGAGAACGTAGAGGAGGAATAATAAATGAAAAAAAGAACAATGATCGCTTGTGACAAAAACGGTCAAAAAATGATTGTAGCGGTACGCGAGGCTCTGCCGATAAATTCTCCGTGCGCCAGATACACGGGTTATAAACCTGAAAAACTACTCTTAAAAAAGGGTTCTATACGTTTAAGAGGGTATATGCCATTACCTTGCGACATCGTATTGGAGCGTGACGTACCTATCAAATTACGGGACGGAGTGACTATATATACGGATGTTTTCAGACCGAATGACGATAAAGCGCATCCTGCAATCATTGCAATGAGTCCTTACGGAAAGGAGATCGGATCTCAATGGTTGGACGACACTCCTAATCACGCAGGCATTCCTATGGACGCAACGTCGGGCTTACAAAAGTTCGAAGGACCGGATCCTGCTTACTGGTGTAATCACGGTTATGTCGTAATTAATCCGGACGTACGCGGCGCGTACAATTCCGAGGGAATAATTTTATTCTTTGGCAGTGATTACGGAAGAGACGGCTATGATATAATCGAGTGGGTGGCAAAACAATCTTGGAGTAACGGTAAAGTCGGTATGAGCGGAAACTCTTGGCTTGCTATTTCTCAATGGTTCACGGCAGCACAAAGACCGCCGCATCTCGCGGCAATCGCTCCGTGGGAGGGACTTTCCGATTGTCACCGTGAAATAGCTACTCGCGGTGGCGTTATGATGCCTGAATTTGTTAAAATGTTATCCGATTCTTTTGCCTCTACCGAAAACGGCGGCATCGAAGACGTAATAGCTATGATGAATAAACAAGCAACAATGAATCCTTGGTGGGATGATAAAGAAGCGGAACTTGAAAAAATAGACGTTCCCGCTTACGTTGTTGCAAGTTATACAAATCCGATTCACACTTATGGGACATTAGAAGGATACAGACGTATTTCTTCTAAAGATAAATGGTTAAGAATTCATAACACGGGAGAGTGGGACGATTACTACCATAAAGAACATACGGAAGAACTTCGAAAGTTTTTTGATTTCTATTTAAAAGACGAAAATAACGGCTGGAAGAACACGCCTAAGGTTCGCGTCAGCGTCCTAAACCCGGGAGGAAGAGATATTGTAGATCGAATTGAAGAGGAGTTTCCTATTCCTCGTACTAAATATAAAAAATTATATTTGGACACAACAAAGAAAAAACTCGTTGAATCAACAGTTATAGAAGAAAATTATGTAGAATACAACTCTGATTGCAAGAAAAGAGGAGTTCGATTTGATATGAGAATGGCTGATGATACCGAAATAACGGGATATATGAAATTGAGACTTTGGGTATCTGCACTTGATAATGACGATATGGACTTGTTTGTTAAAGTTGAAAAACGGCGTCCTTGCGGTCTGCCTTATAAGTTTTCTATCGGTCCGGGAATGGATATTTCTGCTAAAGGCTATATTCGCGCATCTCTCAGAGCTCTGGACGAAACGAGAAGCACCGAAGAAAACCCTCGTCAATCCATGTTAAAAGAAGAAAAATTGAAAAAAGGAGAAATTGTTTCGGTAGATATTTTGATATGGCCTATGGGACTTAAATTTAAGAAGGGAGACCTTTTACGTCTGACCGTATCGCCGTATAAAACAAAAAAAATGTGGACGGGACCGTTCAAGTTAAAAATGGCGAAAATAAATCTTCCGAAAGAAGGATATACTTATATGCCGAATGAAAAGCCGGAAACGTATACGATTGGCGGAGCAGAAATGTTTGCAGGATCCAAAATCGATACTTCCGAAATGCCTAAAGACCACAACAAAGGCAGACATCGTATTTATACAGGCGGTAAATATAAAAGTTATCTTTATGTACCAATAATTACTGAAAAGAAATAGTTTTATAAAATGACGCCGAAAATTAGTAGGCGTCTTTTTTTTTGCGATAGTACCTATGGATTGAAATTCTTGTTATTTTGTGATATTATGGTCTAAATTTAATTAATTCATTAATATCGATTCAGGAGAATATAATGAACAATCTTGAGCGCATGAACAACGAAATGGCATACATAGCCGACGATGAAGTTTTCGAAAAAGTAAAAAGTTGCCGAAGGCTGCTTCAAAAACTCAATGCGGCGGATTGGTCGGACTTCAGTGCAATAGACGCTATTATAAAAGAACTTTTCGGAGAAAGCGACGCTCACGTTACACCGCCCTTCCATTGCGATCTGGGGAAAAACATTACTACCGGTAAAAATTTCAACGCCAACGCCAACTGCACGATACTCGACGTCGCGAAGGTCCGTTTCGGCGATAATTGTTTATTGGGTCCCGACGTTTCGATTTACACCGCAGGACATCCGGTGCATCCCATAACACGAAATTCCGGCTATGAATACGGGAAATCGATATCGGTCGGTGACAACGTATGGATAGGCGGTCATACCGTCATATGTCCCGGCGTACATATCGGCAGCAATGTAGTAATCGGAGCGGGAAGCGTTGTAACGAAGGATATTCCCGAATGGAGTATAGCCGTAGGGAATCCGTGTAAAGTAATCCGAAAAATTACCGATGCGGACATTAAAAAGCTCTATAAAGACGAGGATATCGACGAAGAAGCCTGGGGTAATATCTTACGAAAACAATAAATAAGGATAGTACGATGAAAATCTACGATATTTCTCAAGAAGTGTTCGGGGGTCGAGTGTATCCCGACGATCCCGCACCGAAGAAAAAGATACTGAAATCAATGAAAAACGGCGACGCATATAATCTGACGGCGTTTTGTATGTGCGCGCACAACGGAACGCACATAGACGCGCCGTTTCATTTTATCAAAGACGGAAAGACCGTAGACGAGATATGCCTAGAGGCGTTGATAGGAACGGCTTACGTTACGGAAGGACGCGGTGTTATTACGGGTGAAGACGCCGTAGAAATAATCAAAAAGGCATCCGAACGAAGCCCCGAATCGGCGAAGAGAATTCTCATAAAAGGAGACGTCGAAGTTTCGCTCGATGCGGCTAAGGTATTTGCTTTTTCCAAAATCTTGCTTTTGGGGAACGAACCTCAGACCGTCGGTCCCGAAAATGCCCCTATGGCTGTACATACAGAGCTCTTAAGCGCCGACATAGTCCTTCTGGAAGGAATCGAATTGTCTGAGGTCAGTGAAGGAGTTTATTTCTTAAATGCCGCGCCCTTAAACCTTTCGGGATCGGACGGTGCTCCGTGTAGAGCCGTATTGATAGCCGACGAGAAATAACGATAAGCGTACATATATATATTTTTTTTATCTAAATCGTTATAAGAGCGCTGAGACTAAGTATACTTAACGAAAAAAAACGATCTCGAAACGTATTCTGTTTCGGGACCGTTTTCATTGTTAACTAATCCGTTAAGGAGAAATTACTTAATAACGTAGTCGACGTAGACGTAGCCTTCCGTTACTCTGTCGCCGTTGCTGACGGTATACGCCATACGATAAGTGCCGGAAGTGATTTCCTCGTCGGGAGACACCGTGACGTAGCCGTCGGCGGAGAGCTTCTCCAATTTTTCGTTAGAGGGGGTACCGTAGACGAAAACGCTCGCAGAGACGGTCTCTAAGAAATCCTCGTAGGACGGTATTTCAGAAGATTCCAGATGCACGTTATGCTCCGTAGTCGTCAGATAATCGAACGTAACCGTCATGCGTGAATTATATTCCGACGTATTTATTAAGACGTATTTATCGACGGATTCTACGTTATCGTGCGAAACGGAATCGAATTCCAGCGGTTGACAAGCAGACACCTTGATGCCGTCGGAAGTTGCGATAAAGGCAACTATCTCGTAGCGGTCTTCCGTAAGACGCGGCAACTCGAAGGAAAGCGATTCTGCCGTAACGGTCAGAGACGCGGAAGCGTCGTAGACGCTCGGAGCGCCTTTAGCTACAAGGACCATATTGTCGGTGGTCTTAGAAACGATCGCGAGGGCGAGTACGTAAGAAAGGTTTTTTTCCAGCAACGTTACGTCGTCTACGGATAGGCTCAAAGCCTCTGCTTCTACCCTACCGTCTTCCAAGCTTACGTTGCGGAAATCATACGTTATAATTTGGGCAAAATCCGGAATCGAGAGGTCGTCGGATTGATTGTTTTTTAAAACAACGGTTTTATCTTTAATATCCGTATAAATCTTTTTCATTTCCGCGACGCGGTTTTTTTCGACGTCGAGAGCCTTTTGCATACCTTCGGAATCGGCAACCTGATGATTGTTCCATTGATAATATCTGATAAGGTTATCCGCATCTTCTTCCGCGATATCGACGCCGTTGACGACTGTACTCCAATCTCTACGGCAAGAGAGTCCGTTTTCTTCTAAAAACGCGGAGAAATTATTCCATCTTTCTTCTTCCGTGTCTCCGTCTATGATAAGATCGCAACTTCCCACGTAGCCGTCCGCAAGCCCGTCCATATAGATTCTGTCTAACAGCACGTTGCCGTATCGAGTATCGGGGGTGAGAGTTTTTCCGTTGTCCAAGTAGACGACGATGTTGCCGTCACCGAGGTAATTGCCGTTGATATCGACGTAATTTTTGTCGGCAGTTGCTTTTTTTATACCGTCGAAGCCGGCGAATTTCATTGTAAGCGAAAGGGTGTACTCGTTACCGTAGATCGTCATAATATCCGTAAGGGTATCGGCGCTCATAATTCCCAGAGTCGCGACAGATTGCTCGGACACGTTGTAATCGAGAGAATAACAGATATCGTCTTTCATTATCGTGAAAATCGCGTCGTAATTACCGTATCCGTCGTCCGTAAGGAAAGTTTCCCAATAACCTTTAGAGTGATCGGCAACGAAATAGAGTTCTTGCGTCTCCTCGAAACTAAGCACCTGAGTGAGCTCGTATCTTTCGTCGGGGATATACTTGACGCGTTCATATACAGACTCCTGCTCGATATACAATTCATAGACGGTCTTGCCGTCATCATCGGTATAACGCTTACAAATAAACAATTCCGTCGAGTCCGATTTACAAATCGTCTCGGAATTTTCGTCGACGGCGAGATAATACTTTTCGTTGCCGTCCTTAATCCAGCAATCGACGACCGTTATCGTCTGCTTGGCTTCGTCTATAAAAGAGGCTCCTTTAAGCGCTATATCGGTAATGATCGAGGTTATGTTGTCGAAATATGAATAGGAATTGTTATACTCGACGAAGTCGCTCCACTCCGCGACGTTGCCCGATATCGTAAAATCGCCTATTTTATCGTATAGCGGATCGGCGGCAAACGTTACGGTTCTATAAGATACGGCTCTCGCCGCGAGAGTGTTAAAAGTCTGCACGCCGCTCGCGAAAATATTGTCGTTGTCGAGCAATGAAGAGTCGAGTCTCTTATCCGCAAGCAAAAGCTTGGCGAGGTCCGTACCGCTCAAATCGGCTATAGACGGAGCCACGTCCAAGTCTGAGTCGTCGGGTTGACAGGCGGTCAAAAAAGACACCGTCAACAACAGACATATTAATAAAACAAAAGTTCTTTTCATTTTATTTTCGATAAACATCTTAAAATAATCTCCTTAACTATTGCATTTTGAAGTCCAACGTTTACGTTGTTTTTTGTTGCATTATACTACCGAGGGCATTCTTTTGACAACATTTTTTCAACGATAGAAAAAATTCGGTAGGCTTACGAATCTTCAATCTTATATTCAAAGACTCCCTTTCATCGGGAGTCTTATGTAAATATAAACGTATCGACGGTTTTGTTAAGAACGGGAAGGTCCTTTATCGAGAATCGATTTGATTACCTCGAAAGGTTCTTTCGGCTTTCTGTCGAACGTCATGAGACCGTTGACTTCGTGGAACACGTCGGAAAGCTGCGTGTAGCAAAAACCTTTGATATGCGGATTGGAATAAATCGCTTCTATAAGGGAACGGAATCTTGCGATGAATTCTTCATCGTCTTTGACTGCCTCTCCGTATCCCCATTTATATCCGTCGACGTCTTTAACGAAGGAGGTTCCGCCGAATTCCGAGATAAGTATAGGTTGTCCCCGATAAGAATATCCGTCGGCGAAGGCTCCTTTATGGTGACCCATGAATATTCTGCGGGTACATTTTTCTATAGTATCGAAGTATTCCGCCATTTCGGAACCTTTTTGGGTATAATGATGTATGGTCAGATAATCGGATACGGTATGTTCCCAGCCGTCGTTGGTAATAATCGGACGCATATCGTCGTAATCGGCGGTCATAACGTAAAGTAAATTGGCGAAGTCTTGTTGTTTTTTATCAAACAATATATCTTCTAGTCCCCAGCTTTCGTTAACGGGAACCCAACACAACACGCAAGCGTGATTATACTGTTGTCTGACCATATGCATCCATTCTTCCGCGAAGTTATCGCGGGATGCGGGAGTGGACGGGCATATCGCAAAGGGTCTCTCGGACTCCACGTGAGTATATGCGGAGGGCATTTCCGCCCATACGATATAACCTCTGACATCGGCATGATAGAGGAATCTTTCGTCCTCGAGTTTTTGATGTTTACGACAACCGTTGAAGCCCATAGCGATCATATCGTCTATATCCTGTTCGAGAGCTTTTTCCGAAGGCGGAGTAATATTTGTATTCTCCCAATATCCTTGATCCAATATAAGCTTTTGGTACAGCGGAGCGCCGTTAAGCAAGACCTCACCGTCTCCGTATTCGATTTTTCTCATACCGAAATAGCTGCCTATTTCATCGACGACGACGCCGTCGACGAGGAGTTGAATTTTGAGATCGTACAGCTTAGGATCTCCTACTCCCCAGAGATGTTTTTCTTCTCCCAGCCAAATATTTTGAGCGGGGGTGTCGTCGGTTACTATCGTGGTTACCGTAGCGACTTGCTCTCCGCGATAACGAGCAACGGACGTAAGACGCACGTCGTGCTCCGAATAAAATTTTTCTTCATCGGGAAGAGAACAATCGAATTCTGCAGACAAAACGTTTTGATCGACAAGCGGGGTCAGCTTAAATGAATCGACACGATATTCGTTGACGATCTCCAACCAGGCGGTTTTATAGATACCGGTTATTCCGACGTACCAACAACCGTAATCGTGGTCGGAGGCTCGCTGTTTTCCTCTGGGTATAGAGGGATCGTAACTGTCCTCGGCTCTGATAACCAAAAGATTCTTTCCGTTTTTACAAGCAGTCGTCAGGTCGAACGTCAAGCGATGATATGCGCCGCGTTCCGTTCCGCAAGATATTCCGTTGAGGAATACTTCCGTAATATAATCGCAGCCTTCCAGATGAAGCAAAACGCGCTGTTCGGACGAAAAGGTCAAGTCGAGCTCACGCTGATACCACACTGCCGGGTACTGGGTTACGTCGCCTATGCCGCTGGCTTGGCATTGATAAGCGAACGGAACGTTGATTTTCAACGGAGCGTCGAATCCTCCTATAAAGGAAGTCGTATCGGTCTTGCCGTCGTCAAAACAAAAGTCCCATTGACCGTTGAGATCGGTCCATTGTTTTCTTACGAATTGAGGACGAGGATAATCGGGGATATAGCATTCTAGATGATTGATTTTCACGGTATTCTCCTTATAATTTACTGGTTCTTGTTATTTGTAGACTCGAGACGTCGATTTCCACTCGAGATTTTTCCGTAAGATAGGGTTCTTCCGCATTAAGCCACAATGCAACGTAACGCTCGAATCCTTTTAGGTAGCAGTAACACAATTTTTTATCGCCGACGACTTCTTCGTCGAGACATTTTTTTACGGTTATTCCCCTTTTGCTCGGCTTAGCCTCGGTTTGATTTGAAAACGTCACGGATACGGAAGAAGACGGATGCTTTTCTGCAAGAAATATTTTACCGCAAGGTAAAATTAATTTCTTTCCCGACAATCGTCCATGGCAACGATTGGAATATACTCTGTAGTGAGCAAGCACTCTGTTGCCGTCCTTATCGGACAGCTCCATACCGGTCGTAGCGAAACACAGGCAACCCGAAAAGTCTTTGTCGTCGACATTGAGAAACAGTTCTGTTCCGTCAAAAAGTCTGAAGACGTTCTTTGAGAGACGTTCTGCGGAAATTTTGATATCCCCGTATACGGGGCGCGTATGTATCGACGTCGTAGGCACGACGACCGTTACGTCGCCGTATTCTCCGATAAATCTTTGAGAAAAATTATCGTCCACAGACCATTCGCAATCACAAAATTTAAGAATTTTTCCGTCAAAATGCCCGTCGAGCAGAAGATTCTTTTTTTGTCCGCCGACTAAACCGTTGTCGTCGAAACGTTGTTTTTTTCCTACGTAAGGATTGAACATACCGTCTTCGTCCATAATCGAAGACGGCGCAATCGTTTCCAGCACGCTCTGCGAATCGGGGTTATGCAAAACGAAATCTTTCTTCCCCTGTTGTATGACTCTGCCGTCTTTCATTATTATCAGATGATCCGCAAGCAACATTGCTTCCGACAAATTATGCGTAACGTATAAAAACGTAACTTCCGGCAAGCTCTCCTTGAGTTGTTTTATATACGCCGCATATTTTATACGCTGCGGCTCTGCGATATTGGACATCGGTTCGTCGAAAAGGATCGCTTTAGGACGAGTGACGACGGCTTTTGCCAAAGCGACTCGCTGTTGTTGACCTCCCGAAAGCTGCCCCGGGAGCTGACCTGCGACGTCGGTCAATTCAAACTGCTTAAGAGTGTCTCTTATACGTCGGTCCTCTTCTTCTCGCGGAAGACGATATCTGCTCAATGCAAGGGCTAAGTTTTCCCAAACCGTAAAACGGGGATACAGCACGTATTCCTGAAAAACCATTGCCACGTTGCGGTCTTTCGCCGCTATTCCGTCGGCAAGGATGCCGTCGAGATACAGTTCTCCGGCGGTAGGTTTTTCCAACCCTGCGATTACTCGTAGAAAGGTAGATTTTCCGCATCCGGACTCGCCTAAAATGACCGCGAAATCGCCGTCGGGCACATCCATAGATACGTCTCTCAGGGCATAGGCGCCTTTTTCAAAGACTTTTTTTAGATATCTTGCGGTTATCTTCATTCTTTTTCCGTCCGATTGTCGTCTACAGATTCTTCCTCGTCGTCTGCTATATACGAGGGATCCGTAACTTCTAAGAAGCTTTTTCCGTCTTTAAGTCCCATTCCGACGAAATCGGGATATTCTTTAACATTGATATATCTGTCGAACACGTACAGACAAAATTCTGTCTGAGCGAAGACGACGTAGCACGTACCGACGGTCAGCACAAGGCATAGGATAATCAATTTAGCCAAGCCCCAGGGTAAAAACCAACATACGATCATCGGAGCTGCGGTGACGCACAGGACGCCGAAAGACGAAAACAATTTTTTGAAGGTCAATGCCATGCTGTTAAGTAACAGTTTTGACGTGCTTACGTTATATAACGACGCCTGAGCGTATGAGAACGTCGCGACTATCAGAGCGATGACTCTCGCCACGTAGCACAAACAAATCGCCGTAGTCCAGAAAAAGGAATTGTCTTCACTCATAGTAAGGCTACAGACTGAAATTAAATATTCCGTCAGCGCAACGAATATTCCGAGTATCAATCCGATGAGGAAAAATTGTTTCCAGCTTTTTTTGATACCGTCGATGAAGTCGTGACCGACTTTAACGGGTTGCCCCCAGCAAAGCTTTCTCGCAACGTAAAACACGCCCGCCAGTCCGATCGAAGCCAATGCAAGCAAAATCGCGTCCGTACCGTATCTCAGCAGAGTCAAATTGATGAGATAAGAAAACTTTTCGGCAACGGTCATGTTTTGTGTAAAAGTATCGACGTATCCTACGGCGAGCATATCCCAGACCAAAAGCAATATCCAAAAAGGCGCGCAAAGCAGATTGGCGCGAAAAAGAATACCGAAGCGGCTCTTAAACAGGACAAAGAATTGTTGACGTCTGGTAGCAGGCAAATTATCCGACGTAAAATCGTCGGAGCGTTGCTTGCCGAATATCATTTTATAAACAAGACCTTTTTTCATTCTTTTTCCGCAAAGTAAGCCAATATATCGTCTAGTAATGTTTTTTGAGTTTCGTAAGAATCGGAGTTGACGAGCATATACATATCGTCGCCTACCGAAATTCCTATAGAGTCGTCCTCATAATCGAGAGTGTCGTCGAAACCGTCCAGCGTCGCGAAGAGACCGAATTCCGCCACGGCGAGAGCTTCTTCTCGAGATAAAACGAATACGTCTATTGTGGTTGCTTTTACTCCGAACGCCTGCGCATACATACTGTCGGAGGGATTATACACGCCGAAAGAGCACTTTTCCATACCGTAATTATCGGCTATATTTTCAATCGCGAGTCGGTCGTCCGCGGTCAACCATTCGTCGGAGCCGACCCAAAGCTCTAGAGTCAATTCCGCAGAAGGTCTTGACATCCAATAAAACGCCAACCCCCATACGCCGAAGGAAACAACGACTATTAATATCCAAAGCCAGCCTTTACGGAGGTAATATTTAGCCTTATCTATCATTCTATTACCTCTTCTCTATATGCGACGACGTTTTTCCCGACCAGCATAAGCTGATACGTTTTGTCCGGTTGAAAGGGATTGTTCAATAAGGTCGGAAGCAACAATTCTCTATCGCCGAATTGTAGAACGGAGTATATTATTCCGTCGGTTTCGACGACTTCTTTTTCTCCTAAAAAAGTCAACGCGTCGTACTCTTTATTCGCGTCGCGGATACGAGAGACAAACTTAGACACCGTTCTATATTGCGGAGGCACTTTTATAAACAATATTACGCTCCATACATAGGGTACGGTCATGAGAGAATCGACTATCCATGCCGCGATATAGGATATTTTATCCGTCAGCGCGAGTGCGACGAACGCGCCGATCGATACGACGAAAACAACGCTTATCAGCGAAAAAATCAAATTGCGTTTTTTATTTTGTTCGGCTAGTTTACTTACCGTCTCAAAATCATAGATTTCGATGAATTCCACTTTTTCTCCGACCGCACATAGTGCGCGTAAGACGTCGTTATCGTCTCTTATTGTACACTAAAAGAATCTTTTTTCCAAATCAATTACATAAGCCGCTATAGAAATAACGGACTGTAAGCTGTCTTATACATAGGAGTCGTCATATGATGTAAATACGACGCCGAAACCGTACCGATTGCCTACAGTCCGACTCTTATCGGAATAGTCGGTCATCCGATGATGAGTCGAATGACCGATAACCTATTTAACGTTCTACACCGAGCTCGACCAGTTTAGCGCAGACTTCGTCTACGTTGTCCGTGATGGAATAGTTGCGGAATCTGGTATATGAGTTATAAGTCAACAGCGATACCGCGCAAGCGGTGTTGTCGTTGTCGGTGAAGCCTCTTAACGCGCCGTCCTTAAGAGCGAACGCCAGCGTATCGTTGACAAACATATAGCATTCGTCTCCGAGACGGGCTATAGCCAGCTTGGTATAACCGTCACCGGTATATTCGATACTGCCGACCTTAATTCTTTGGCTGTCGTAATTGCTCCAAACGTAATCTTTACCTGCGTCGTTACTTTCGACCCAGCCGACGTACTGACCGGAATAATCGGCGGTACAATCGATATTGAAAAATACGAAGTAATCCGACAGAGCGTCCATCATAATACCGATCTTGGGGTAATTGTCGTTGAGATACGGGGTCGTATTATTAAGTACGGACAACTCTACTTCTACGTAGAAATCGGTAGAAACGATATCCTTGAAGTATAATTTCTGGAGATTGCCGCACCACGTTTTTTCTACGTAAGCGTTTTCTGTGCCGTCGTCGTGAGACAGGTCATAACCGTAATCGCTATTGAACTTACCCGCGCTACCGAATGTGGTGCTTTCGTATACGGGAGTGGGGCTACCGAACTCGGGCTCGCTGTAAGAATACTCGCTAAACTCTTTAACGGGGGCGGGGTTGTTAACTTTCTTACCGAGAACCATAATCTCATTGAGTGCTCTGGCTCCGTCTGCGAGAATGGATATCTCTATCTTATTGATAGGAAGCTCGTCGAACTCTAAGAGAGCATTGGCACCGGGGTAAATAATCTCGGAGAAAGTATCGGCGTTCCATTCATCGTCGAACTTAATATTGTTAACCTCTACCATAGCGGTCGTCGGCTGTCCCTCGGAATCGGTACCCGTATAATAATACAGTTTAATACTATTGATGCCCCAGAAAGCCTTTTCATAATCCGTGCTGTTGTAGATTATAACGGAGCGAGCGTTGATAAACTCGTCGAAGGTCATCGTGACGAGGACGTTGCCGTCGTCTGTCTCGAACTCGTTAACGGGGTCCGTATCGTGAATTTTTATCAATCCGTCGGTCAAATAGGACACGCTGCTGTCCGAAGAGACGTTTTCTACGGTCACGGTCGCAAGACCCGCGAGGTTTTCATAACCGGAAATTTCCGAAGGAAGGGGTTGATACGAATACGTAGGACCGTTGGAGTGGATAACGGTCTGTCCTTTATTATTCTCGACAAAAGTTATAGTATCCACTGCCAATGCTCTACCGTTACCTATATCGGTACGGTTGAGGAATGTATGATACGCTATCATTATCTGATCGCCGCACTCGATGAAACAATGGTGACCCGCGCTGGAGAGGACGCCGCTCCACGCACTGTCCGTACCGATAATACGTCCGCCGTCTTCGGGTTGAATTTTAGTAAACTTACCCAGAGGACTATCGGCTACCGCTTGACGGACCTGATACATTTCCTGAGTATACGCATAGACCGAGAAAGTCATATAATATTGACCGTCGTGGTAAAGCATATAGGGGGCTTCATTAACCGACGCGATACCGGAGCCTTCGTCTATATCGTTGTCGCTACGATCTACAGTAGAATTGTAGAGCTTAGTAAGCTCGGTAAGAGTGCTATAATCGGGTTCTAGCCAAGAATTGAGTTTAACTCCGAAAATCGTTTGACCGTGCCAGTTACCGTTACCGTCGTTGCCGTATCCGGAATAATAGAGATATTTATCTCCGGTCACGGGGTCGATAAACGGATGAACGTCGATCGTATCCTGACGTGCGAGCTCTGCGGGAATAGAAGGATTGGAGGGAGAAAAATCGTAAGCAGGCTCGGAGCCGCCGCGCAATGGCTTGAAAGGACCGTAAGGAGTTTCGGAATAAGCCACGTCTATACACTTACGAGCGTTGTCGTTGCGGTTATCTGCGTTGTAGAACAACAGATATCCGAGGTCTTCATCGAATAAAATTTCCGGTGCCCAGTGATTGTAGGCGTCCCAATTGTAGCTGAAGTCTGGTTGATATGCGACGGAAACGTATTCCCAGTTGGTCAAATCCTTACTACGCCAGCATTGAATACCGAAGCAACCGACTAAATCGGACGTGCCGTAAGCGTAGAACCAGCCTTCCTCCTCGCCGTGATCGATATAGATAACGTCGGGGTCGGCTATTTCGAATTTAAGCTCGTTGAGATAATACAGATTTTTGTTATAATCGGTACTACTCATCTGAGCATTGGTCACGTAGGAGAACTCTCCCGTTGCCGTCTGATCGGAGTCGTCGGGCTCGTCGGGAATACATGCCATCATCAAAACAAGACTTGCCATCAGTACTACCACCAAAAGTAAGATTTTTTTGTAATTAAAGTTTCTTTTCATTATCATAAAACTCCTTATGAAAATTTATGAGTTACATAACGGTTCTGATATGCCGTCGGGTTTACAATTTCATTCCGCTCGTAGCGATACCTTCTATGAAATATTTTTGAGCGCAGAGGTACAGAATCAACGTAGGAATCAATGCGATAATCGAGCCTGCCATAATCGTCGGGACGTTGGAAGAATACGCGCCCTGGAACGTTTTTAACGCGAGCTGAAGGGTTATCCACTCGTCGCTCTGGATGTATAGATACGGTCCGAAGTAGTCGTTATAACCGCCTATAAATCCGAGTAGACCTTGAGCAAGCAAGGCGGGCACGCTGAGGGGGACCATGATCTTCCAGAAAATCTTGAAGTACCCGAGTCCGTCCAGTTTAGCCGCCTCGATAAGTTCCGTAGGAATGCCTGCATAGAATTGACGCATAAAGAATACGCACGTAGCCGCGCCGAATGCGCCGGGAATCATCAGAGGCAGAGGAGTGTCGACCCATCCGATCATATCGTAAATAAGGTAAGACGGCGTGAGCATTATCGTACCCGGGATCATCATTGTTGCCAGCAATATCGAGAAAAGTAAATTCTTGCCCTTAAAGCGGAGCTTGGCAAAGGCATAAGCGCTCATCGAGGAGAAGAACAGTCCCAATATCGTCGGGGGAATGACTATGATGAGAGTATTGATGAAGCCTTTAAGCACAATCGGCATACCGTCCATAGATCCGCCTATATACGTGAAGACCTCGATATATCCCTGGAACGTGAATTCTTTCGGGAAGAACGAAAATACGGGATCGGAGGCTTCCTGCCAAGTCTTAAAAGAAGTGACGAGGACTATCGAGAACGGCGCCAAAATCCATATGGCGAAAAGGATTAACGCCAGATAAATACCGATTTTACTGACAATCCTCATTACTCTGGCTCTACGCGATAAATCGAGTTGTTTTTCTATATTTA
Organism: uncultured Christensenellaceae bacterium; assembly: GCA_964613035.1. Lineage (GTDB taxonomy): Bacteria > Bacillota > Clostridia > Christensenellales > DTU072 > CAVIQK01. The sequence goes on from CAZTFQ010000012.1 coordinate 23,408, forward strand.
TTAGTTTAGTCATAACTCACCCACAGCTTAGAAATCGCAAAATTAAGTACGGTGAAGCCCAATATTATCAGGGCGAGCAGCCACGCCGTAGCGGATGCTATACCCATTTCGTGATACTCGAATGCATATCGCCAGAGATAAAACACCACCGTTACGCCTGCGTTATCGGGACCGCCGCTACCGGATATAATCTGCGGACGGGCAAACTCCTGTAGAGACCCTATAATACCTGTTATCAACAGATAAAAAGTCGTCGGAGAAATTGCGGGGACGGTGATGTGCAAAAAGCTTTGGAAAGCATTGGCGCCGTCCACCTTAGCCGCCTCATACAGAGAACCGTTGACGTTGGTCAGGGCGGCGCTGTACAGAATGATTCCGAATCCCGTACCCGACCATATTCCCATAATAATGAGACAGGGGATGAAGGTGTCGGAATTACCCCACCAGTTGATTTTTTCTCCGCCGCCGGAGCTGATTAAATGGTTGATAATACCGTAGTTATAGTTAAAAATCCATTGCCACATAAGCGTAACGGCGACTACGGAGCACACGTAAGGAATGAAGTAAATCGTACGAAAGACTTTTTTTCCGCGAATATTTTTTGTAAGCAAAAACGCTACTATCAATGCGAGGAAGATATTAACGAAGGTAGACAAACTCATATAGAGAGTGTTGCCGATCGCTTTCCAAAACAAGTCGTCTTGAAGGACTGTAAGATAATTCTGTCCGTAATTGAAATTGGCACCCTCGAACGAGAAGAAAGTAATATCGGTAAACGACATTATAAAAGCCAATACCATCGGAATCAGTCCGAACAACGCGAATCCTATCACCGGGACAATCGCCAGCAAAATACCGCTGATATTTTCTTTATTGGAGCGTTTTCTCTTGTGGAAAACATTATCAAGATACATAAAAACTATCTCCTAAGTGAATAAGGTTATATATGCGGCGGAAAAATATTCCGCCGCAATCCGTCGAGTGTACTAAGAACGCTTTTTGGCGTATTTAATCAAGAGATTATAAGTATTGTTGTATTCTTTACTGTTATAGAACTCGGTCATGGTCTTGGTTCCGTTACGGACGGAGCCGTTGAGGATATTAGCCCATTCGTCAATCCATTGATTGTCTCTTAAGTACCACCAGTCGCCTGCCGTTTCGTATTCCGTCGCGTCGAGGAATATCTTGGAGTTACGAGGATTCTGATTGCTCTGAAGGAATACTTCGCTATTGGCGAGGTCTTTCTGGAGCGGAATGGCGAAACCTGCTTCCGCCTGGAGGGTCTGACCGTCGGCACTGCCGCAGAACTCGATAAACTTCCATGCTGCCGCAGGGACTTTACTCTTGGAGCTGATACAGAGTGCGACCGAGCCGCTGTGACCGGCTTCTACGCCGTGGACGGTGACGTTGCCTTCACTGTCGTATTCTTTATACATAGGAAGAGGCGCGACGTCCCACTCGTAATTGCCGTTCATCTGTTTACGGAAATTGGTTACGTTCCAACGACCGTCGACCAGCATACCCAGCTGACCGTTACAGAATGCATTGGTTTTACCGGAGTCGCCGCCGAGAGAATCGGGGTACGGGGTGATGCCGTAGCCGTAGAGTTTTTCTCCGTCCACAGTGTCTACCAGAGTATCGGTCTTAGCCGCGATACGGACAAACTCCGTGAATGCTTCTCTCTGGCTGGGGAGCTCGTTGAGGACTCCCTCGTCTGCCAATTGAATTACTTCAGAAGTGACGGTATAGGTATCCTTATTGGCTACTAAGGTATCCTTATTGGGGGTAGCCGCATAATTAGAAAGGTCTACCTTATCGGTATAAGATACTATTTGTCCGGCAGAATAAGTGCCGCTACCGATATTAACCGTACCTACGTAATCGTCGGCTACGATATAGTTGGGGGTATTATCCATTAAGGTGAAGTCGTAATAATAACCGCGATACTCGGAATTGTCGGTAGGAATAGCCTGGATACAATCTCCGCCGACCGACCAGCCGTAGTTAAACCACCACTCGGTGAAATAGCCGTAACCGGAGCTCTTGCCCGCGCTGTTACGCATATAATTCTGCACCTTAAGAGCACAAGCGTTGGTTTCTTCCCAGCTCATCGGAATCTGGTTGTTAAAATACCATTTGCCGTTGGCTTGGAAGTAGCCCTGCTCTTTAACGGTATAACCGTCGAGACCTACGTCGGACTTGGTCTGTCCGCGGTCGTCCGCGCCGCCGTTATTAAATGCTTCCAGTCCGTCTTCATTGACGCTGATTACGGTGATACCGGCACCCTTGAAGAACGTTTCGTTATAATAAATAACGGTAGGTCCGAGGTCCTTAGGCACGCCGTAATATTTACCGGAAGCCGTATTGGTCAGACCCGTATCGACGTCGTAATTGTAACGCTCTACGACGTTTGACCACATATCTTCCAGTTTATAAACGGAACTCTTGGAGATATAATCGGAGATATCGAGGAGGTAGCCTTCTTCCGCGTACGCTTTATATCCCGCATCGCCTACGTAAAATACGTCGGGAGGGTTCTTACCGCCTAGAGACGTGCCCAGAAGAGACTCGTAATCCGATCCCGTCTTGGCGACCAATCTAACGTTAATCTGTCCCTTGTATTGCTCATTAAACCTATTAACGATGGTTTTGAAAACCTCTAACTCGGTGCTGTCGCAGTTAGCCCAAAAGGTAACTTTAGTCTCGCCTTGCTCGGGTTTATAAATAATCGAGCCGCTATCGTCCAAATCGACGTCATCGTTGGGCGTATTGTCACATGCCACGAAAGTGAACAGTAACGACGCGCATAAAACCAACGCCAAAAGTATTGTAAGTGTCTTTTTCATTGTTTTCTGCTACTCCTTTTAGTAATAATTATTAAGTCGAATCTTAAGCAGTCTCGCCGTCTATCACGCGGATATCGGGCAAAACCGTAATTTCGTGTTTTTTTTCGTTGTCGTCGATTAAAGCCATGAGCCTTTCCACGGCTATTCTCGCAAAATCGGATTTATCGTATCCGACCGAAGCTATTCTGCCGTACATGGCTATTTCGTTACGAATATCGTCGAAGCCTACCACTGCTATCGACAAATCGTTGTCGTGCAGACAAGTGAGTACTTCCATTGCGCCGAAGTCGTTGAATGCGAATATACAATCGGGGAGGTCTCTGCGATCTTTAAGTCCCGATACGAAGTCCTTATAAAACGTAACGGAACAATCTGCGTTGAAAACGGTCTCGGTATCTATACCCAGCTCCGAGAATCGCTCGCAGAAGCCCTCTGCGCGCTCCTTGGAACAAATCAGAGCTTCCGACTCGCCGATATACAAGGGTCTGCGATAACCTTTTTCATAAAGATAATGGGCTACCAGCCTACCGCCCCCTTTATCGTCCAAAACTACGCATTCCGCGTCCAAGAAGGACTTTCTGCCGACGACTACTATCGGGACTCTGTATCTGTCGCACAGCTCCAGACATTTTTTATTAGGTTCCAGAAAAGATATAATCCCTCCTAAATTATTGGATAGGGCTCTTGTCGCCAATGATTCGTCGAAAATAAATTTATCGGCAATAAGAGTCATAAACGAATAGCCGTAACCGTTAAGCTCATTCCATAGATAATTGGTCATAATGGAATAAAACGGATTGAGAAGATTGTCGTAAACTATACCGATAGTCTTGCTATCGCCTCTTCTCAACGTCGTTGCGGCGGAATTGGGGATATACCCCATCTTAAGCGCAAGTTGATTAATGCGATCTTTAGTCTTCTGAGAAATATCCGGCGCGTCCATAAGCGCACGAGAAACGCAATTGACGGAAACTCCCGCTTCCTGAGCGATATCTTTAATCGTAACGCGTTTTTTCATATTTATTCTCCGTGCGATTGTTATGCGTCGTTAAACCGACCCGACAGAGGCTATGAGTAGCTCTCTATAGCCTCTGTCGGAGATTATCCGGTGCTACGCCGAGCGCAGACGATTGTTATCTACGGACGAAGCCGTCGTTACCTACTACCGTGGGAAGAGTCGTGTCCTGATTGAAATCGAGTAAGAACGTGAAGTCGGTCTCAGCTACGCAAGCGATCCAAAGCGGAATATCGTTCTTGATAGCGAAACTACTGCCTATACCCAACTCGTAAGGAGTGAAGATTTCGAATACGGTCTTATACTCGTAGCTACTCAAATCGGCGTCGGAGTTTTCTACGGAAGTCCATCCGAAAGCACAGTTTGCCGCACCGTTATTCCAAGGACATACCGCTCTCTGTGCGGAAGCATCCCAATTACTATTAACGACGAAACGGAATTCGATATTGAGATATTGATACCATTCTGCTCCGTCTCCTTTTACCGCTACATTGTAAGCAGTATGATGATACATCGTTACCGCGAGATATATACCTGCGGAACCTTTTGCCGCTTGAACCTCGGCATAGACGCCGTTGGAACTATAGCTGGTACAACCGGTGTTTTTCCATACGGTTACGCCTTCCCAGAAGCTCTCGTCGAGTTTACCGTCCAGAGTTATGCCGTCGGCATTAAGAGCGTGCTGATCGTAGCCGTAGTTGACGAATTCCATTCCGGTAGCGGAAAGTTTAAGTCTATCGGCATTTTCCCATACAAGAGATTGCCATCCGCCGAAGCCGTTACCGTTGCAGCCTACTTTGAAATATGCCGCGTTGCCGGGGGTATCGTTATAGATGAACAGTTCGATATCCGTTCTGTAACTATAATCACCGTCGGTGAGCTCGGTACGTTTCATTCCGTATTGGGTTATGGCGCCGTGAGTGCACAGGAAATCGTCGAAAATCGAGAATCCGATATATTGATCGAATATATGTATCTCGACGTTATCGTTGAGGTGCCATTCGGAGGTAGCCTCGGCTCGATTCTTCTGCAATACGCTGATTGCGAGATAATAGCCGTCCTCTGCGATATAACCGCTGAAAGTAAAGTTGGCGTTTTCGTTACCTCTGGTGACTGAAGTCAGCTCGGCATATTCCGATAAATCGCCGTCGATTGTTCCGTTTTCAGCCTCGGGCTGAGTAGAAACCAAACCTTCTGCGGTAATGAACAGATTGGCGGGACGAGATTGACCTTGACCGTAACCCAAAAATCCGTACTTAACCTTATCTGCACCGCCGATAATCGGGCACCACCAGTCGCTTCTGGGCCATCGAGGATCGGAAAGTCCCTCGTAACGGGCTTCTTCGGTGGGTGCTTTGAACGCGTAGTTGAGCTGAACGTTATCGGAGAAATCACCTGCTACGAAAACTTCATAAATATGTCTGTATTTACCTTCATAGCCGCTGCCTGCGCCCATTAAAGTTGCGGAACGAGAGAATGCGGTAACGTTACAGGACTCGTCCTTAGAGTTGACGTAGCATTGCGCTCCGTCGTTAAGATAGAATTCGAAGTTGTGGTTCATCCACCAATCGGAAGCGGTGTCCACGTTGGCATCGGAATAAACAACGAGGTACATTACGACGCCGTGAGAGGTCTTCTTGGCATAGAGATTAACGCTACGATTGTTCTCTACCTTGAATCCGAAAGACTCTCCGTAGAGCTCGGTTTCGAGTTCTCCGTCGATAGTAATGCCGTCGGTAACGACTATATACTCGACGCCCGTTACGGTGATATCGTCGTCGCCTACGTTGTAAGAAGCGACGCCTTCTTCTACTGCGATTTCAGAATCGTTAAGATAGAGCTTAGTAAGCACATAAGGAGCGATACCCGAGAAAGTAATCTCGGTAGATTGAATAGGATTGTTATTGCTGACCTGAATACGACCGCTATATTCACCGAGAGATACAGTACGCTTACCCTCTATAGAGACGACTATATTGACGTCGGAGTCGGGCATGACGAAGCTATATACGCCCTCTACGGGAACAACAACTTCGGATCCGACTTTAACTGTCTCTATGGTCAGTCCCTCTGTTACGTCGACCGTGAAGTCGATCGTATCGCCCTTACGAGCGGTAGAAGCAACGTTAACGGTAACGTCACTGATTTGCGTTACGGTGATATTGTGCGCAAAGCGCAGACCGTGAGAGGAAACGGTGGGAACGGAACCTGTGGTAGTCCATCCGCTTTCCGCAACCCATCCTAAGATATTAACGCGTATCTCGGCACTCTCGGCGGTATAACCGGAGAAGTACTTATAAGGTACCCAGAATTCTACCGTAGTCTCGTTGAGACCGCCTTCTTCTTCGGGGGCTTCCGTGACGTAATCGCCTACCACTATTCCGCCGAAGGCTTTAAGGGTGCCGTTTTCAAAATAGAGAGCACTCTGTACGCCGTCCGCATCACCCCAACGGAACTCGAGGTTGAGCCAATGATACCAACCGCTACCGTCGTATTGAGCAACTTGAGTAAGAGCCTGTTTATGATAAATAGTCGCAAGGAAATAGACGCCGTCGGAGCCTTTAACTGCGGCGAGGTTGTAATAAGAGTCGTCCTTCTTACCGAGGTTGGAGACGGTATTACCGATGACCTCAGTCGTCCAGATATCCTCGTCGGCTACGCCGTCCAGTTCTGCGTCGGCAGGTTTGAGACCGAGCTGTATCAGCAGTTCATTCTGCGTACCTGTAACTAGTTGAGCATTCTTGGCGTCGACGGTGCGGTTGAAGACAAGCACGCCTGCGACGAAGGATTGAGAAGCTATATCGGGAATACTGTTGTGAGAGGATACGACCTTACCGTCAGCAAGCATATAGACGCTGCCGCCTATTTTAGCTATACCGAGGGTAACGAACTCGCTCTCGATGAGACGATCTGCAGCACTTATGGTGCCGGTATCACTCCAATTCCAATCTACAGTGGTGAAGACGTTGGAAGAGTTGTAACCGTTTTTACGATAAACGATACTGCACCACTTACGATTTGACACCTCAGTAGACGTAGGAGTATCTACGTAACCGAAAATCGTGTAATTGTCGTTGCGGAGCATCAGACCTACCTTGGACCAAGCGTCGCCTGCCAAGACGCTCTCGGACTTAACGTCAACGGTGAAGATGAAGTCGGACGCATAATCCATATCGAGGGCATAGATTGCCTGCTCGCCGGCGGCTCTGCCGTAAGCGGTCTCGCCGTCCTCGGAGAAGGTCCAATCGTTGTAAGCGTAAGAATCGCCAATGTCGCCGAGGGTCGAACCTTGAGCTCTGTCGTTATAACCGAGAGCCTCGAGGATAAGTTTTCCCCAAAGAGGATAGCCGTAACCGGCGCTGAAGTGGAGACCGTCGTAGAACATATTGGTACGGGTATTACCGTCCTCGTCTACGCCTACGCTCGTGACGTCTATGTAGTGAAGTTTTTCGTTGCCTTCGGCATATTCTTTGACGAGGGCGTTCATTGCGTCGTATTCGCTACACTTATTAGCGAACATGGTATTGTGAACAAGGCTGACCCAGTAGATGTCCGCTTCGGGGAAAGCTTCCTGATAGACGTCTACCATTGTCTGCAGACGGGCAAAAGCCGTCGCGGCGGTCGTATTGCCGTCGTCGATGTCGTTGACGCCGATATGGAATACGAACTTAGAGGGGGAGTAGCACTTCTTGACGAAGGCAACCTTTTCCGTCCAATAATTGATTTGAGTACCGCCTACGCCGATGTCGGCTTTTTTGTCGATAGCGGCGGTGTGTTGTTCGAAGCCGGACCAGGTCCAGAAATCCATATAGCTGTCGCCGAGGAAGAGGACGTCCAATTCTTGATTGACGATTTCCTTACGGTGAGCGATGAAGTCGGGATCGTCGAGGTCGTCGGTGACGGAGTAATCGGTAACTTCCATAGTATAACCGAAGCTCTTGAATCCCATTACGGCGCCGTCGGAGAGATCGAAAGCCGTTTCTCCTACCAAGGTATCGCCGAGGTACATATAGACCATACCGTCATATGCGGTGAGTCCGAGGGTAATGCTCTTGGAATTGAGATTGAAAGAACCGTCGGTGTTGTTGATGGTGACCCAAGAACCCCAGCCGTTGACGGCGGAATTATAGCCGAGAGCGGTACCTCTGACATTATCGAAACCGACCTCTACGCCGTCGCCGATGTATGCGTCAACGTAGAAGAAGAGACCTTTTTGGGAAGCCTCGTTGAAAAGCATCATACCGAATTTTCCATATCTTTCGTCGGACGCTGCCAATCCGGTAAGAGTGAGGGTCGCTTTTGCGTACAGATTCTGACCGGTAGCGCGATACATCGCGAGGTTGTTGTCGTTACCGTCGTGACCGTTGAGGACGGCTTTTCGGCTATCGTAATCGGGACTATTCTTACCGTAGTCGGCAGAAAGATCCCAGTACTGACCGGTAGCTATAGCGGTGTTGCCCTGACCGAGTTGTCCCGCGCCGAACTTATAATAGTTGTCGGAGAGGGTGGCGTCCTCGTTGACGAGGGCGTATGTGTCGGCATTGCAGATATCGGCGTTGCCGTAGATTGTCTTGTTACTGTAATTGGATTTATCGCAATTGGTTAAAACGGGCAGAACGGTTATATTACCGAGAGCCTCGTCGTAAGACACGCCCAAGAAGTCGTAGGACGCGGAAATATCGACGACGTAGCCCAGCACGACTCCGTCTATTGCCCAAGGCAATACGCTGGAATCGACCGACTCTTCTATAGCGACGTATGCGCCGTTATCTACGCCGTACACGGTCGTGCCGCCTATAGTGGCGACGACGCCCTTATTGTTCTCGACCAGAGCCGAGGAAGCATATTGATTGATACCGAAATAGACCGAGAGACCGTCGTAATCGGTTATTGCGGAGTCTTGAACGTAAGCGGTAAAACGTACTCCGTCGGTCTCGTAAGAAAGATTGAATTTAGCTACCGCCTCTGCGCCGGCTACCGCCGTAGAAGAAATAGAATACGCATTGAGGGGTGCTGCTTGATTAACTGCATTGCTCGCGATCGAGAAGACGGCGTCGATTACGACGTTTTCTTCGGGCATCGTGAAGGAGTATACGCCTTGAGATGCGGAGACGTCGGTCTGATTGGCTTTAAGAGAAGTCAACTCATAACCATAGCTCGCAGCTACCGTAAGCGTGACGGTTGTGCCGGATGCGGCAGAAGACTTATCTGCGGTAATTTTGCCTCCGACGATATCGGTGGCTACGGATATGCCGTATTCACCGTGGGGGGGGGGTAGGTGCCCCGTCGTCGACGACGAATGCCGCCTCTACCGTTACTTCATGGGCGGGCATATCGAATTCTGCCGCTCCGTCGGTTACGGTAAGTGCCACGCCGTCGGCTTTGACATAAGAAGCCTTATATCCGTCGTCCGGAGTGACAGTGAGAGTTATCTTCGTACCTTCCGCAGCCTCCGTGTGGCTGGCGGTCACTACGCCGTGCGCGGATTCTTCTATGATAACGGAATACGTGGTCTGCTCGTCACAGGCAACCATTCCCACCATAATAAGAACCAGTATCACGACCAACATAAAGATACCAACTCTTTTTTTCATATAGTGATCCTCCTATAATTTTTTTCGTCCTGATAGGGACGTAATTTCTTAATTTTCATTCTACTATTATACGTAGAAGGCAAAAAACCGTAACTTGAACTTAAAAAAGACATTTCAATTAAGAATCCGCACTCTCAATGTGCCGGAAACCTAGATTTTAAGTCTACTTGAACGTTCAAGTTAATAAAAGGAACGGAGTTACTTGCAAGATTATTATAACCCCTCCCCCTGCCTATGTCAATAGGCAATTTTGTGAAATATCGACGGTTTCGAGAAAAATTCGTCTCTATAAATATGTTACGATAAGAAAAAAAACTCCGTCGAAAAGCATTCGACGGAGCTCTGATATTCCATAGGAACTATCGTGGTTATTTAAGGACTATATCAAGTTCTTTATCTTTGACGGAGAGTGCGTTTTGGTCGAGAGCCAGGGCGACTTTATCGCCTACTTCCGCTTCTTCCGTAAGGAGGACGTTGAGCAGGATATCGCCGACTGCAATCTTGGCGAATTTTTCGCGACCGTAGTCGAGGATTTCTTTGACTTCTCCCATAAGAGAGCCGAGGACGTCTTCTTCGGATTTGACTACCGCGATATCGCGTGCATCCGCTATGTAAGAGAGGGCTTCTTTGAATATCTTGTTACCCTTGCCCGCGAAAAGCTTGGAGGCGACGTCGTCGATGGATGGGATGAGGCTTTCACCGATCTTGATGTAGAAGTTATATCTACGGCGACCGTTCTCGTCCTTTTCTTTAAGTTTGACGAAATATCCGTCCATAACGTTGAGGGTAGCCAGCGGGCTGATTACGGATTCACCGTTGAGCGCGATCTTCTTGGCGTCCAGAGTAAATTTCACGGACTTACCTACTTCCAGACCGTCGGCGTTGTCGACGAGGACGAAGTAAGTGACGTCGGAGGAAGACAGTCTGACGAGGTACTTGCCGTGAATCTCTTCGATTTCTTCTACGAGGGCTTCGCATTCGCCTTCTCCTAAGATGATGGCGTCATTGGGGACGTTAAGTTCATAATTACCGTCCGCGACTTGATTCTTGAGGGCTTCGGGGAGCACGTATTTTTGTCCGGCAAAAGACATCTCGCCTTCTGCGACGGAAGCGTCGAATACGTTTTCTTTAGGCACTCTCATCTTAATGCTGAGCTCGGACGCTTTATCGAAGACGTGGATATTACGCTTATTGATGGCGATATCGATGACGTCGCCGCTGCGGACGGAGCAATCTCCCGTAATCTTGACGGTGAATGATCCCTTCTCGTCGGACACGTTGTCCACGTTGAAGTTACAATAAAGAATGGTCTCTCCGCCGAGAGCTTCCACGACGTCGACGACAGCGCGGGCTTTTTGCCACTCGGAGGCATCCATGGATTCGTTATAGAGCTCTATGTCGTCGGGGCGGACGCCGAGCACTATGGGGTGCTGACCGTTCATATATTTAACCAAAATTCTGTTGGCGAGAGTATAATCCATAACGATATCGGTACCGCAATACAGATTGAAGGAGACTTAGGAGGCGTTAATGGTAATAGTGCTGTCGAAGCAGTTGACCTGCGGAGTGCTAATGATGCAGGCGACGAATACGTTGCCGGGGTATTTATAGAGGTCTTGAGGGGTATCGATCTGTTGAACGAAACCGTCTTTCATAACGACTATACGGGTACCCATGGTCATGGCTTCTACCTGGTCGTGGGTGACGTAGATGAACGTGGTCTGGAGTCTGTTGTGGAGACGGGTTATCTCCGCTCTCATAGCGGCACGGAGCTTGGCGTCCAAGTTGCTGAGAGGCTCGTCCAGAAGGAAGACCTTAGGGTTACGGACGATGGCTCTGCCGAGCGCGACTCTCTGGCGCTGACCGCCGGAAAGAGCTTTAGGTTTACGATCCAGATATTCGGTGATGCCGAGGATCTTGGCGGCTTCACGGACTTTGACGTCGATTTCGTCCTTTTTGACCTTGGCTATCTTCAAGCTGAACGCCATATTTTCATAGACCGTCATATGAGGATAAAGAGCGTAGTTTTGGAAAACCATCGCGATGTTGCGATCTTTGGGTTCATAATCGTTGACAAGCTCTCCGTCGATGTAAAGTTCTCCGGCGGTTATTTCTTCGAGACCGGCAATCATTCTGAGGGTAGTGGACTTACCGCAACCGGAGGGACCGACGAAAACGATGAATTCTTTATCGTCGATATCCATGCAAAAGTCATTGACTGCTTTTACCTTAGAACCGTTCTTGCTTTTACCGTCGTAAACTTTGTAGATGTGCTTTAGTGATAAGTTAGACATAATACGCTCCTATCGTAAGTATTATTTATTTTGAGCAAGGTGCGTTGCTTGCGCCGATATACTATATATAATTATAAGCGACAAGTATCCTCATATTACTCTATATTAATTGTACCCCAAAAACGAACAATGTCAATAGGAAATTTTCGTTTAATTTTTGGTTTTGTTCACTTAATTTTTGAATGGTCGAGAAAAAAGGGGAAAATTACGAAAAAAATTAAGATTAAAACAAAAAAACGCTCTGTCGGCGTTTTTTAGGTTATGACGATTAATAAATCGGAACGAAATATTTTTCGATTTTTTATTTGTATATTAATATTAGAGATTATCGTTTTCTTTATTGGCGAAGCCTTTTCCGATAACTTCGGAGACTCTTTCTACGTATGCGAAGGCTCTCTCGTCGACTTCTCTGATAATTTTTTTCGCATTGACCAGCTGACGTTTTTCCACTACGCAGATGACCATCGTTTTGTCGGTATGGCTATAACCGCCGACGACTTTTAACATAGTCGTGCCGTGTCTCAATTTATCGCGGAGCTCTTTTGCCATTTCTTCGGGTTTATCGGTAGTGATTTCCAACTCGTAAGCCGAAGAGTATCCTTTGAAGACGAATTCTTGGACAATCTCGGAGATGAATATCGCGGAAACGGAATAGACGAACATATTGAAAGCAGCCGTAAGGTCGGACCCGTTGAGGTAATAGACGGCGACGGATGCGATGGCTACTATTACTATATTGAAATAAAGTATGGCACGGATGCCCTCCGTAGCGGATCTTTTCGCAAACTTTCTTAAAATCATACCTACGATATCGCTGCCGCCCGTCGATCCTCCTATAGAGAGCATAAGCGGTAGAGACAGCCCCTGAATGGCACCGCCCGCCAATGTATAGACGACGCGATTGGCGCCGTCGCCTCCGCCGAGGTAAGTGCCGATAATCGTAGCGAGATCCGTGGCTCTGAGTATAAGCATCATTCCTACGACGAAGAAAACGAAGAGGAGCGTTTTTACGGCGAATTGTTTCGTATAACGGATGAAGCAATATATGATTATGGGGATATTGATCGCGAGCACCCAAATACCTGCGGAAAGGTACCAATTACCTCCCGACACGAGCATATCTATAATGATGGCAATTCCCGTGGCTCCTCCTATAATGGACCCGGAGGGGATGAGGAGTATCTCTAGCGGAAAAGCCGTCAAGAATGCGGATACGAATATAACCGCTACCGTTTTCAGTTCACTTAATATCGCCGTGTTTTTCATATTTATAGCCTCGGTTGAATTTAGGACGAGAGAAGACGTCGTACGTACTTTTCACGAAAGTAAACGCACTGTCGTCGTGCTTATTGATGATTCTTTTCAGTAAATACGCCTGTCTATACTGGACGATGACGAGGAGTATCTTTTTTCCTTCGCTAAGGTTGCTATCGTCGTCGTAGACGTCTATGACGGTCACTCCGCGCTTAAAGGTAGAGAGAATCTCTTCTTTCATCGGCTCGGGATTGGTCGTGACGATCATATATTTCTTGGGGTGGTCTATTCCTCTGCCGAGCATACCCATACATGCGCCGCCCACCATAACGTAAGCTAGGCTGTAGAGCACGATGAATACCGACTGGTGCTTAAAGAATATTACGAGAATACATCCGAGAGTAACCGTGCAGATATTACATATCATAATAATGGTCGAGAGGTCTATCTCGGGCTTATACTTACCTACTATTCTGCCGATGATCTCCGTCCCGCCGTTGCTGCCGTTGACCTGAGAGGCGATGTGCATGGACGTGCCGATGAAAACGCCGCCTATAATCGTAGCCATAACGGGAGACGATTGAAAGACCAACTCGTCGGGGAGAATTCTCAAGACCAGAGTACACACGACGGTGGCAAAAATCGTTTTGAACGTAAAATCTCCGCGCAATAAAATTATGGCGGCTATAAGGAGAGGGACATTGATACAGAGATAAATAATCGAATAATGGACGTCGGGCAAAAAGTAATAGACGGTAGTCGCGACTCCCGTAAAACCGCCCGGGACGAAGTTGTTGGGGTTGACGAAAATGTGAACGGAAAGAGCATTGAGGGTACCCGCAATGGCTACAATAAAATACTCATAAAGTTTTTTCAAAACTTTTTTCATCCGAATATCCCTGACGCCCAATATGGCGACGATGATAATGATATAACAACGGCGTTACATAATCAAGCGAATAAAATCAATCCGAAAAAAATGTTTTTTTCGTTTGCATATAAATAGAGGAGATTTAGATTACTTATCCGAAGAATATCTATATGCTATCCTGCAAGCCCTTTTATACGCCTCGGTGAAATACAATTCCGTACTCATCGCGGAATATACGTCGTTGTCCCTTCTGCCCGGTTTCGAGAGGACGTTGAGTTCGAAATTAAGAATATCCTGAGGGGCGGATTTCTTCAGACGTTCCACGTTGTAATTCCAATCGGCGACGCCGTCGTACGGGAGGAGGTGGAGATCGTCCGTCCAAAAAATCTTACCGTCGAATCGGCTTATGCCTAGATTGTCGTTGAGATGGGTCATTATGAGTCGGTCGCCGAACTTCTTCAATAAATCCATTGAGTGATTGTAGCACATTTCGTGTCCGGAGTCCCAACAATATCCGACGTGAGGCTTATCTGCATATCTGTCGAGAAGTGCGAAGAGATATTCTTCTCCTTCGGTGTTTTCAAAAGCGATTTTTACGCCGTAATTTTCCGCGAGAGCGACCACTCTGTCGTAATTGTTGAAACGTAATTCCGACTCGTCGAATCGATAATCGAATCCTATCCAGGCGTGGAGCACCATAACGGGGACGTCGAGGTCGCGGCACGTCTCGAGCACGGAAACGATTTCTTCCGTAGCGGTCAGGGCGCGTTCTCCCGTCGACCACATATCGGCGGCGCCTCTATAAGGAGCGTGCATTGATTGAATTTCCAGTCCGCAATCTCTCGCTGCCGATATTACTTCCGCCAAATCGATTCCGTCTCTATACTCGGGAGAGACGGCGTCGAAGCCGACTTTCTTAACTATTTTTACTATTTCCGACATTTCCGTCGAAGATGAGCCGAATACCGAAATTCCGATTTTTTGTTTCCACATAATCGATTCTCCTATAAAAATATTGATATAATAAAAGGTTTTCTTAGAAAGAGATATTCATTTCTTTCATTTTTTCACGGATGATTTTATAAGCCGTCTCGGGGTCGGAAACGTCTAGGACAGACTCTTCGAACGGACATATGCCGTCGCCGCTACGATTGGAAATATTGTCGACGAGGTCGTCGTATTCCACGATAACGGAATTTTGTTTCAAAACTTCGAGAGCGGCTCTACCGATGACGGGGGCGTAGAGAGCCTTAACTCCGAGCAAGACGTAAAGGAACGCCGTCGCTTTGCCTACCACCTTGTCGGCGGCGGAAAAACCGTTATAATTTTCTTGACTTTCCACTCTCGCCACGAGCGGAGCGATGCCTCTGCGTACCGAGGTATAGACGTGATCTCCGCGGCAAATTACGCAGGTATATTCGCAAGAAAGCATTATTTCTTTTGCTCTGATAAGGTCTTTCATTTACTTAATTTTTTTACGAAGTCGGACATCATTTCGCTGATTTTGATGTTCTGAGGACAGACTGCTTCGCAAGAACGACATCCGAGGCACGCGGAAGGTTTTTTATCGTCGGGAAGGGCTCCTATTGCCATCGGAGCCAAAAATCCGCCGCCCGAATAAGAGTGCTCGTTGTACAATTCTATGAGCGAGGGGATATCGAGACTCATCGGGCAGTGCGACGTGCAATAACGGCATCCGGTGCAAGGAAGGGTGCTCTCGGCTGTCATCCGCTTGGCGACATCGAAGAGGACGGCTCTTTCTTCTTCCGTCAGCGGACAATCGGACTCGTAAATCGCTATATTCTGTTTCAACTGTTCCGTATTTGACATTCCCGACAGAGTTACCGTGACCTCGGGGACTGACTGCAAAAAGCGAAACGCCCATTCTACTACCGTCGCGCTAGGGCGAATTGCCTTAAGCGTATCGACATATTCGGGAGCCAATGAAGCGAGCTTGCCGCCGCGGACGGGTTCCATTACCCATACGGGGATATTCCTCTCCTTGAGCAGTTCTACTTTCGCTCGGGCGTTTTGCATTTTCCAATCGAGCCAATTGAGCTGAATCTGGCAAAACTCCATGTCTTTGCCGTATGCGTCCAGGAAGCGTTTCATCGTATCCAGGGTGCCGTGCGTGGAAAAGCCGAGATGACGGATACGACCGTTGTTCTTCTGCTTAATCAAATAATCGTAGATACCGTACTTGGGGGCCAGATAGGCGTCGATGTTCAATTCGCACACGTTGTGGAAGAGATAAAAATCGAAGTATTCCACGCCGCATTTTTTAAGCTGGGCTTCGAATATTTCTTCTACCTTATCCATATTATCGAGGTCGTATCCGGGGAACTTAGAAGCAAGATAAAAACTGTCTCGGGGATATTCTCCGAGGACTTCTCCCATCACCGTCTCGGAATTACCGTTATGATATCCCCAGGCGGTGTCGAAATAATTGACGCCCTTATCTAAGGCGTACGCAACCATTTCTCGGACGGCGTTTTTATCTATCGCGTCATAATTGCCGTCGCATACGGGAAGACGCATACATCCCATACCGAGTGCGGACAACTTCAAATTTTGAAAATCCTTATAAATCATAATGTATTCTCTCCTTAATTAATATCGGGGGAATTTTATTCTTTGTCTAAAGCGCAGTATCGTGGTCGATATGTTGCTCCGCAACGAGATATTTGCTCGCTTCGCCAGCAATCGATATATGCTCATTATATTTGCATTCGATATGTTGCTCTGCAACGAAAATATATCGTAGTTATCAACTTATTGATTACTTCCTTTCACTGTTGTGATCGAAGCGATCAATCTTCTTCTAATTGAACCGCATTTATTACGTAAATCATTGTAAGTAGCATCCGTTATTTTACCTTTTCTTAAAATCAGTTCAAGCCAATATTCCGTTTCCGAGCATTCTTTCAAAGAAATTTCGAGCTTGCTAATAAAATCAGCTTTACTCTGTGCGTATTTCGCTTCGTGCACATTAGCACCGATTGACGATGAAGAACGCACTATTTGGTTTACATAAACAGGGCACCCTTTTATTTTATCGCACAAGTCGGAAATTTGGATAGCAAATTCAATTGAGTCTTCTCGAAGTTGATTCTTGTTGTCGGTCATTTGTATTGCTCCTTTTTTTAATATGCTGTTGCTCGTTTCGCAAGCACTCGATATTTTTCACATACAGCCTGACATGTTTTACCAAAATTCGTTTTGCCGTCAGGCGAAACATATCGAATCCTCACAGAGGATATATCGAGTCTCTTTGAGACATATAGAGCAACGCATAACGGTGCATATCGATGGAGTCGCACTCAATGCGTTGTCTATAACAGAAATATTATTTACTTCAAGTAAACGACGGTTTCGACGTGTCGGGTATTGGGGAACATATCGTAGGGGCGGACGGACGTCGGGGTGAAGTCGAGGGCGGCGACGTCGCGAGCGAGGGTCGCGGGATTACAGGATATATAGACTATTTCGTCAATCTTGTCGGCATTGGCGTTGATTGTCGCGACTACTTCGGAAGACAGCCCTTTCCTCGGCGGATCGAGAAGTAAAACAACCCTACCCGATTCCTTGACCGAGTCTAAGACGTCGGGTAGAATCCGTGCGGTATCTCCCAAACGGAACTCGCCGTCTATACCCAGCTCTCGATAGAGTCTCTTACCGTCTTCCACTGCCGACGGAATTATCTCGATATTGACAATAGGGTTACCGTTACGCGCTATTATGGCACCCAAAACGCCTATTCCTGCATATGCGTCTATTACTACGGCATCGGGATAGGAAGATATGACGGATATGACGTCGGTTAAAATTCTCTCCGCGATCGGAATATTGATCTGCATAAAAGAATACGGGCTGACCGGGAAATCCACGCCGAGGAGAGAGCCCTTAAGTTCCTCTCCGTAGAGGCGTATCAGACGGTCTCCGAAGATAACGTTGGTGTCCGATTTATTTACGGACAAGTACAGCGTAAAACGCGGAAAAACACTTTTAAGAGCGTCGACGAGATAATCGCGATGCGGGACGGAGTCGCCGTTGACGACAAGCGTTACGGACAGACCGTCCTTAAGTTGTCTGGCGACGAGATGTCTTAAAAGTCCCTTTTTGTTATCGTCGGTGTAAGCCGTCAGGTTGAACTTCTCCGCATAGTCAAGCATTATCGATATAAGTTGTTCTGCCCAGTCTCCGTTGAGAAAGCACTTACGGGTAGAGACGACTTTATGAGTCCCCTCTCTGTAGAATCCGAGGCTGACTCGCCCTAGAGTCGTGCCGAAGGGAATGGAGAGTTTATTGCGATAACCGTATTCTTCCGACGGGACGACCTCTTCCGCCGTCACTCCGTCGGGGAGGCTCTTCTCGAGGAGCTTGTCGACGTTGGCTCTCTTCAGTTTTAATTGCTCGGAATATTCCAGATGAAGAAGACCGCATCCGCCGCAACGGGGAAAGCGGGTACAGACGGGCTTACGTCTATAAGGAGACGGCTCGATCACCTCTATGAGGGTGGCGTAGGCGTAGTTTCTTTTAACGTGGTCTATACGAACTTTGACCAGCTCGCCTTTAATCGCGTACGAGACGAAAATCACGAAGCCGTCCTTTTTGATGACGCCCTCTTCTCCCATTCCGTAATTATCCACTCTCTCCGTGAGGAGCATACCTTGTATCGGTCTGAAATCTTCCATACGAATATGATATCATCGAAGGGCTCAAAACACAAGTTTTTTTAATAATCGCACCGTCGTACTTGACGCACAAACGAAAAACTCGACGTTAAGGGAACCTAACGGCGCACAACGGTTATTGCTATAGGCGGCAGAGAGGATTTTAGGGGGATAACGTTGTGGATAACTCGGCATTTTGTGGATAACTCGCCGTAAATTCTGTGGATAACTCACAAAATCCGCTATAATATTACAAATATCGTTTTACTTTTCGGTCGTAGTGGCGGCAAAAAAATCCGACCACAACATATGGTAGGTTAAAAAAAATATTTTTCGATTTTAAAAATAATTTTGAAATAAAAATTAAACTAAAAAATTCTGTTGTGATATAATCTTATATACCGCGCTCGAAACGGATTAAGTTATTTCTAAGGATTATTATGCAGGACGACCAAACCTCTAACAAGTTAATCATAATGTTTGTCTTAGACAAGCTGTCGATGCCCATTCAAGAGGACGTCCTTATCGAAATGTGCTGTTACGACAACAATTGGATAACGTATCCGATGTTTGCCAAGCAGACCATTCTCGACCTGGAAAAGAGCGGGTTCATCAATCGTTTCGGGGCGAGTAACGGCAACTATATGCTGTCTCTTACGGAAGACGGTTCTACGTGTCTGGGGCACTTCTTCAAGAACATTCATAAGTCGCTCAGAGACGACATAACGGATTTCATATCCGAAAACGCCATCAAATACAAGAAAAAACAAGAGTTTTTCTCTGATTACAAAAAGAATCCCGACAGCTCGTACACTGTTACGCTGAAAATCAACGAAGTCAACAAAACCATAATGGAGCTAAATCTGAAAGTTCCGTCGAGGCAACTCGCATACAAGATATACGAGAGCTGGGGAGATAAAGCCATAGACGCGTACAAGTCTATATACGATCTGCTTCTCAACGTATAACAAGCAATTAAGGACGGGCGCTCCGATAAGGGCGTCCGTTTTCGTTCACAAAAAAACTCTCGCGTCGATTATACGCGAGAGTTTTTTATCCTTAATAATATAGATATTATTCTACGGAATAGATAACGGAGAGGATATAGGGATTGTTGCAATCCATATCGAAGTTGCCGTAGCCGACGATATTAAAATTGCCGTTGCCGTCCGCAACCACGCCTGCGTATCCGCCGACGTCTTTAGGGTTGTATTCGTGATTGAAAATAACGTTTTTACCCTTAACGATATCGTTGTCGGGGTCGTCGTCCAAGAAGGCTCTGATATCCGCATACTCTCCTACCCAGCCTATCCAGCCGCTGGGGGAATAATTATTGCCGTCCTTATACATACCTCTGAAAGAAACGAGGAGTTTTCCGGTCTTGACGTCGTATTCCGCCTTATGTCTCTCGCCCGTAATTTCGTTGAAGAGTTCTTTAGGCTCGGACCAAGTGAGACCTTCGTCGGTGGATATCGCGCCGTAGGAATTGCTCTTATGAGCATTGGCGCGGGCAAGAAGCATCAATTCCGATCCGTCGGGGCTGCGGAGCATTTCCACTTCGCACAGATTGGCGGATTTTTCTATCTCTCTCCACCGAGAAAGATACGGCTCGGGTTTAGACCACTGTTGATTACCGTTTTCGTCAAAGGTAAGATACGTCTTATAATTGATGAAATCGTAATTGTGGTATACACCCATCCACTTATCGATATAATTGCCGTCGGAGTCTTTTAAGTGGGTAAGGCTCGCCATTGCGACGATTGCTTTATGATAATCGCCGAGAGTATCCTCGTCGCCTACGTATTCGTCATAGAAGTACTGAAATTCCGAAAAAGTCTCGCACTCGTCGGTGGAGATGGACGTACAGAAACCGCCTCCGTCCTTGCCCCAGCCGGGGACTCCCGTAATCAGGATATATTTTCTACTTCCGTCCTGAAAATCCAAGCCGTATATAGTGGGGGTCTCGTTGGAGTTTTCCCAACTGGAGGGAGTAGTCAAATCTTCCGACCAGGTTCTGCCGAAGTCGGAGGACTTTTTCATCTTCAGCGCGCCTTTTCCGTGACCCTTGACATAGAAGCAATAAATATCGCCGTCGGTCGTCATAACCGTATCGGAGTGACCGAAATATTGGTCGTCGTCCTTGTCGACGACGGACTTATCGTCCTCGGAAATCTCGTCTACGGGCAGCGAATAAATCGAGTCGGGCATTTCGAACTCGTATTTTTTGACACAACCTACGAGAAGCAGCGGGAACAGAAGAACGATCGATACTGCGTAAAGTAATTTGTTTTTCATTTTATTGCCTCCTTAAAGTCCTCTTCGGACCAAATTTCAATACCCAGTTTTTTTGCCTTTTCCAGTTTCGAACCGGCTTCTCCTCCGGCGATAACCAGATTGACGCTCTTGGTAACGGACTCCGAGACCGTGCCTCCGAGACTCTTGATAATCTCTTGAGCTTTACTTCTCTTATAGGAAGCAAGCGTGCCCGTGAGGACGACGTTCTTACCCGAAAAGACACCTTTCGAAACGGTCTCTTTCTCTTCGAATCGGATACCTTTTTTAATCAGCGCGTCCACTGTCGCGGCATTATCGGGGGAGGCAAAGAAGTCTATGACGCCGTTGGCCATAACGTCGCCGAAATCGGGCAGAGCGATTAATTCCATATACGAGGCTCGTCTGACGTCGTCGAGGGTACGGAAGGTATCTGCCATCACTTCGGCGGTCTTCTTTCCGATGTTTGGGATACCTATTGCGAATAAAAAGCGTGCCAATGTGGTGTTTTTCGATTTTTGTATACTCTCGACAAGGTTGTTTGCCTTCTTTTCTTTGAAGCCGTCCAGAGTCAACAAGAGGTCTGCGGTGAGGTCGTAAAGCGCGTCGGGAGTTTTGACTCCCAGCTCGGCGTGGAGCTGCTCGCAAGTTTTCTCTGATAGGCCTTCTATATCCATACACGGACGGGAGGCGAAGTGTGACAATCTGGATATGATGCTGGGGGCGCAGGCGTCTTTGTTTTCACAATATAAAAAGGCTCCTTTTTTTACGACGGTACCGCCGCATTCCGGGCATATCGACGGAGGGGTAATTTCGATACTGGACTCGGATGTGGTCGCCACTCCCGTTATCTCGGGGATAACGTCGTTGCTTCTTCTGATGAAGACTCTATCTCCGATTTTCACGCCCTTTTTCTTAATATCGTCTATATTGTTGAGAGTGGCGTGCCTTACGGTGACGCCCATAAGGTCTACGGGAGTGAGTTCCGCTATAGGATTAAGTTTTCCGGTACGAGACACCTGCCAGATAACGTTCTCGAGGACGGTGGTCGTCTCTTCCGCTTTATACTTATAGGCTATCGCCCAGCGGGGGAACTTGTCGGTGAAGCCGAGCTCTTCTCTTATCGACATATCGTCGATTTTGACTACGGCTCCGTCTATCAAAAAGTCGAGCGACGGGCGAAGTTCTTCTATCTCGTCGAGGGCTCTTTTCACGTCGGTTATATTGTCCGCCACCGCGAAAAAATCGTCGGTAAGGAACCCCCAGCTCTTAAGGAGGTCTCTTACTTCCGTCTGACGTCGCACTTCCGTGCCGTCTATATATCCTATATTATAAGCCATGAAGTCGAGATTGCGCGACGCGGTAACGGCGGGATCGAGATTGCGGATGGCGCCTGCGACGCCGTTGCGGGCGTTTTTTAGCGGGACGACACCGTCTCGGGCGTTGTAAGCTTTAAGCTCCGAGAGCCTCATCAAGCCTTCTCCCTGCACTTCCACTTCTCTCTTAAAAGGAATGGAGAGGGGCACCGTACGGATTGTCTTGATCTGTTCCGTAACGTCTTCTCCTTGTATTCCGTCTCCTCTGGTGGCTCCGGTGACGAGGTAACCGTCTCTATATGTCAGAGAGAGAGTCAGACCGTCGAATTTTTTTTCCACCGTCATACGCGGGACATAGCCGACGGCTTTTTCTATTCTGGCGAAAAAGTTTTCTATACCTTCCGTCGTCTGGGATTTATCCAGAGAATAGAGTCTGAGGCGATGTTTATATTCGGCGAATTCCGTCAAAACTTTATCGCCGACTCTCTTGGTCGGGGAGTCGGGAAGGACAATCGCCAGCTCGTCTTCCAGCCTTAAAAGCTCGTCGTAGAGGGCATCGTACTCCTTGTCGGAGACGGTGGGAGCGTCGAGGGTGTAATATTCGTAAGCGTAGCGATTGAGATCGGCTACGAGGCGAGCCATTCTGTCTATATCTTTCATATATCTCCTATTTAACGGTCAAAGGCGCCGTAGAGAGGACGAATTTTTTTATTCCCGCGTCCTTAAACAGGACCGACACGGTATCGTCCACCACGACGATGACGGTACCTTCACCGTATCTGGGGTGAGTGACGCAGGCCCCCGAAACGAATTTTTTCAGGTCGGAAGAGGACTTTTTCAGGGGAGCGGACTGAGAAACGGTCTTCATCGAAGGCTCCGTGGCGGTGACGTATGGGGAATAACTTCTCGGTCTAATCGTAGAAGACAACTTTGGGGCGGAGCGTTGTTCTTTTTTACCGCCTTGAGCTTCCTCTATGAATCTGGAGGGCAGGCTGGCTTTTACTCCGCCGAACATAAAGCGCTGGGTGGTGTAGGTTATGTAGAGTCTGTCCTTGGCTCTGGTAGCCGCGACGTACATCAAGCGGCGCTCTTCTTCTATGCCGTCTTCCTTTTCTCTGACGGTTTTCTGAGACGGGAGGATGTTTTCTTCGCAAGCGACGATAAAGACTACGGGGAACTCGAGACCTTTGACGGCGTGGATGGTAGCGAGCGTGACGAAGTTACCGTCCTCGACGTCGCCCTTGGACTGAAGGGTGCATGACGCGAGGAAGTCTTGCAGCACGGTGCCGCCGGTGCTCCTGACGTAGTCTCTGACGTAAGAGACTAGTTCTTGAATATTGAGCCAGCGGTTGTAATCCTCTTCTTTTTGTTTACCGTCTTTATCGAAAGTACGATACGCACTCTCGAAATCGACTTTTTCCACAAGATATTTGACGAAGTCGTCCAATCTCATATCGCGATTGGCTATGATAAGGTCGGACATAAGATCCGAGAAGGATTCAAGTTTCTTTTCCGCGGAGACGGGGACGCAGTCGTAGGAAGAAATATTATTGATTAATTCCATTAAATGCAAGCCGTTTTCCTTGGCGAAAGAGACCAATTTGTCTATAGTGGTCTCGCCGAGTCCGCGTCTGGGGAAATTAACGATACGTTCTACCGCTTCGTCGTCGTCGGGATTGACCAAAACTCTTAAATAGGCAAAGACGTCGAGGACTTCTTTTCTGTCGAAGAACTTAAATCCGCCGAACACTTTATAATCTATCTGAGAGGCGTAGAGTTTTTGTTCGAAATTACGAGTAATGGCATTGTTTCTGACCAAAATAGCAAAATCTTTATCTCTATAACCGTTATAATACTTGAGATTGCGTATGGTGGCGATGACTCTGTCCGCCTCTTCTCTCTCGTTGTAGCAGGATATATACTCGACTTTGGCACCGCCGTCGCGCTCGGTAAACAAAGTCTTGGCGTAACGAGTCGCGTTATGCTTGATGACGTTGTTGGCTACGTCCAAAATTTGGGAGGTGGAGCGGTAGTTTTGTTCCAGCTTAAACACGTGAGCGTCGGGATAATCCTTGTCGAAGTTGAGGATATTCTCGATTTTGGCACCTCTCCAGGCGTAAATGGACTGGTCGTCGTCGCCTACGACGAAGAGATTACGGCGCTTGGAGGCGAGTTTTTTGATAATTCTAATCTGAATTTCGTTGGTGTCCTGAAATTCGTCGACGTGAATATATTTGAGTTTGTTTTGATAATATTCGAGAGCTTCGGGATGATTTTCAAACAATTCGGCTACTTTGATAAGCAAGTCGTCGAAGTCGAGGGCATTGGAGTTTTTCATCGACTCCTCGTATGCTTCGTAGACTTCTTGCATCTCTTCCGTACCGTCTTCGGACGGCATATCGGTCACGAAGTCTCGGGGAGAGATACACAGACTCTTGGCGTAAGAAATGATACCGAGGACGTCTTTACTTTCCGCGTCGATATGTTTTTCTCTCAAAATTCTTTTTACCACTCTGTCGGCGTCGTTTTCCGAATAAATGGAAAAGCTCGTCTTATATCCGAGTAAGCCTATATAGCGTCTCAATACGCTGGTACAGAAGCTGTGGATGGTGGAGACCCAGACGTCTTCGCCTCCGTCCGTCATATTGCGGATGCGTTCTTTCATCTCGTCGGCGGCTTTGTTGGTAAAAGTAACCGCTAGAATCTGATACGGAAGAGCCAATCCGGAATTGATGATATAAGCTATACGGTGGGTAAGCACGCGCGTTTTGCCGCTGCCTGCGCCTGCCAAAACGAGTACGGGACCTTCCGTGCATTGCACGGCTTCCTGCTGAACGGGATTAAGTTTTTGTAAAGTATAATCTTGCATGTAAATCAACCTTCCCAAACATCGGGTATCATGAGTTTTTGCGCCAGACGGATCGCATAAACGTCCGTCATCGATGCTATATAATCTACGACGAACACTTTAGGCTCGTCGCTGTTGACTCTGTAAGTGGCGGGGACTTCGTCGACGTGGGTGGAATAATAATCGTACAAGTACGTCAAAAGCCTCCTCGCTTTTTCTTCTTCTCCGCTGACTACGGGAGAGAAATACACTCTCTCGAACATAAAGCGATACAGTCTGTCCATAGCGGATTCCATATCGTCGGACAATCGGACCTCGGGCTTATTAAGGCTGTTGGATACGATATCGGTTACCAGAGTATCTATTCTGTCGGACTTGGAGCTGCCCAAGGTGGATACGACGTCGAGGGGGAGTTCCGTCTCGGACAAAATTCCGGCTTCTATGGCATCGTCTATATCGTGATTGAGATAAGCTATTCTGTCGGAGTAACTGACTATTTTACCTTCCAGCGTAGAGGGGTGCGTGGACAGTTTATGGTTAAGTATACCGTCTCTTACTTCCGCGGTCAAGTTGAGTCCCCTGCCGTTGTTTTCGAGTTTTTCCACCACTCTTAAGCTCTGCTCGTTGTGCTTAAAGCCTCCGCTGATCTCGTCGAGGACTTTTTCTCCTATATGTCCGAATGGCGTATGACCGAGGTCGTGTCCCAAAGCTATAGCCTCGGTGAGGTCCTCGTTGAGTCTCAAGCATCTCGAAATTGTACGAGCTATCTGGGTGACCTCGAGAGTATGAGTGAGACGAGTACGATAATGGTCACCCGACGGGGACAAGAAGACCTGAGTCTTATGTTTTAAGCGCCTAAAGGACTTACAGTGTATTATTCTGTCGCGGTCGCGCTGAAAATCAGTCCTGAGAGGACATTCCTTTTCGGGGACGCATCTACCCGCGGAGCCGTCGGAAGGGACCGCATACGGGGAGAGCCAGAGTTTTTCGTACCGTAAATATTCTTCTTTCACGTTCATAATTCAAAATAAAACGTACTGCCGCAGCCGGGCACGCTCTGTATGCCGTAGCGCGCTTTATGAGCCTCCAGAATCGTCTTGACTATGGCGAGACCTAGTCCGGTGCCCTTAGTCTGGCGCTTATTGGTCGCGGAGGATCTGTAGTAACGTTGCCACACTTTAATTTTATCTTCGTCGCTCATACCTTTTCCGGTATCTCTGACTTCGAATCTGACTTTTTGTTTCCCGGTCTTTTTTAGGGTGACTTCTATCAATTTGTCGTCGCCGGTGTAATTGACGGCGTTGGCGATAAGGTTATAGACGACCTGCTCGAGTCTTTTTTCGTCGCCGCGGACGGTCAAGCCTTCTTCTATATCGACGCGGACGTCGTAACCGTCGTTTTCTTCAAGATAACGAAAACTCTCCGCTACTCTGGATGTTAGAGCGGACATATCGACGTCGGACATATTCATAATGGCGGCGCCCGCCACCTCGATTTTCGACAAATCCAAAATATCCTGTACGAGCAGGGTCATTCTGTCGGCTTCGTCCACGATGATTTCGCAATGACGGTCGCGTTTTTCCTTATTATCGCCGGATACTTCCTTAATCATCTCGGCGTACGCTTTGATTATGGTAAGCGGAGTACGGAGGTCGTGGGAGACGTTGGCTAAAAAGTCTCTTCTTAAGGAGTCGGTCTCGAAGAGCTTCTCGTTCATAAAAGCGAGGCTCTCGGAAAGCTCGTCTATCTCGGTGTAACCTTTTATGTTAAAATCGACGTTTTTTTCGCCGTCGGCGACTCTTTTGGCTACTATCGTCAGCTTATTGATCGGCTTGGAGAGCATATAAGAGACGATGACGGATATAACGGCGCACAACACGATAGAGGCGAGCGTTATGTAGAACATCAGCATAATGACGCTGTCCATACGCACGTAATCCTTATAATACGCGTGAAAAGCGTCGCTGTCCGATCTCATGAAGATTGCCACCGCGACCCAAAAGACGATAAATATCGTAATGATGACTATCATAAAACTTATCAATATGCGAGTGTTCATACTGCGCATATCGATAGTTTTGTCACGCTTTTTCGGTTTTTGATTACTCGTTGATTTCAAATTTATACCCCATTCCCCTCATGGTGACTATAAGGTCTCTGTATTCTTTTAAGTTGCCGCGGAGCATTTTGATATGGGTATCCACGGTACGGTCCTCTCCGAGGTACTCGTAGCTCCAGACGTCTTTTAAGAGGGTCTCTCTTGAGACCGCGATGCCTTGATGCTCGATAAGGTACTTGAGGAGCTCGAATTCTTTCGGGGTAAGGCGAGCTTTTTCTCCGTCGATGATGACGTTGCGCGCGGCGAAGTCGACTTCCAATCCGCGATAGACGAACGAGCTCTTGGCGGAAGACTTCTCGTTATAGCGACGGAGAACCGCTTCCACTCTCGCCATAAGCACTCTGGGGGAGAAAGGTTTTTCCTCGTAATCGTCTATACCCAGCTCGAACCCGAAGAGTTTATCGTACTCTTCGTTGCGCGCGGACAACATAATGATGGGGACGTTTTTTATCTTTTTAATCTCCTTAACTGCCGCGTAACCGTCCATCTTGGGCATCATTATATCCATAAGGACGATGTCGAAATCTTCCGATTTGACCGCGTCGATGGCTTCCAGACCGTTGGCGGCGGTTTTGACCTCGAAGCCGTCGAACTCGGCGTACTCGCGCACTACGTCGCGAATCATTTTTTCGTCGTCTACTATTAGAAGTTTACTCATTGTTTCCTCCGTTGAGTTGAAATATAAGTTACGGGGACGATTATTCCCGCTCGCTCACTATTTTATTTCATCGTCCTTGATTTTAACTTTAAGGCGATTGACGCCGTTGTCGATTCTGTTGATTATAGCCGAGACGAATTCCATCACCGAGAGAGCCATTATGCCTACGGATATAACCAGCCAGGTGGGGATGAGGTCGTAACGCGTGTAGATGTTGTAGATATTGAGATTTTCGGGAAGATACGGCGAAACGATTATAACGATAATCGCGGCTATAACGATAACCGTCATAACTATCACGCGGCGGGTATTGTACGGCTTACAGAGCATACAAGCCACTTCCGTGAAGATGACGAACATAACTATCATACATAGCGTCTTAAGCTCTGCTTCGGAGACTTTGAGTTCTCCTTCCATACTGAAAATCATAACGACCATAACGGCGAGAATGGTGGCTATGGCGCCGGGCATTATTTTTTTGAAGACGTTCTTTAAGAATCCGTCCTTGATACGGGCGTTGTTGGGTTCCAGCGCCATGAAGAACGAAGGAAGTCCGATAGAGAACAGCGCGACGAATGATATCTGAATGGGGTCGAGGGGGAAGGACTTGTTCCAGATGACCAATACGAGGCTGAAGAGGAGAGAGAACATCGTCTTCGTCAAAAAGAGCGTCGAAGATCTCTCGATATTGTTGATGACGCGTCTGCCTTCCGCGACGATGCTGGGCATGGATCCGAAGTCGCTGTCCAAGAGGACGACGTTGGCAATGCTTCTGGTGGCGTCGCTGCCGTTGGCCATGGCGACGGAGCAATCGGCTTCTTTCATGGCAAGGATATCGTTGATACCGTCTCCCGTCATCGCTACGGTGCGCCCCGCGGACTTAAATATGGAGACGAGGAGCTTTTTCTGAGCGGGATTGACTCTGCCGAAGACCGTATAATCGAGAGCTATGGCTCTTACTTCTTCGTCCGACATACCGTGAAGAGAAACGTATTTGTCGGCGTTGTCTATACCGACTCTTGACGCGATGACGGAAACGGTACGGGGATTGTCGCCCGAAATGACTCTGACGTCCACGCCCGAGTCCTTAAAGTACTTAATCGTATCCACGCAATTTTTCTTGATATTGTCCTCGATGACTATCAGCGCCACGGGGGAGTTGTCCTTAGGGATGATTTCCTTTTTGTTCTTCTTGTTATAAGCGAGCATCAGGCAACGATATCCGTTGTCCATATACTTGGAAATTTTATCGTTGAGAGTTTTCGTCATCTTGACGCCGACGTATTCCGGCGCGCCGATGACGTAGGTGCCGTCTTCGAACCCTACCGCGCTGCATTTTCTGTCCGAAGAAAACGGTATGTTGAATAAGGCTTTTAGGCTCTCCTTTTTTCCGAAATACGACTGCAGAGCTGTTGCGGTGGGGTTGTTTTCGTTAAGGACCGCCTGCATAGAAGATATGATTTTTTTTACGCTCTTTTCTTCCGTCTCGGAGAGGACGTCGACCTTCTTGACTAACATCGTTCCGTCGGTTATAGTGCCTGTTTTGTCTAAGCAAAGGAGATTGACTCTTGCCAGTCTCTCTATGGAATATAGCTCCTGAACCAGAGCTTTTTTCTTGGCGAGACGCATAATTCCGACCGCGAGAGCCACCGAAGTCAGTAGAAACATTCCCGAGGGAATCATTCCTATAATCGAGGTCGAAGTGGGGAAGACGGCGTTGCGATAAGCCTCGTATCGAACGGCGGAGTCTATATCGGAGAGCTCTCCGAGTACCGTCCACATATTATTGGCGTGCCCGAGTTCCGCAAGAGCGGCGGAGAAATTGGACAAAAAGGCTAAAAACCCGACGGGAATAATGATAATCGCGATGATTTTCATTATCAAATTGAGGGAGCGGATGAGTTCCGAGGGTTTGACTTTAATATTCTTAGCCTCTTTTGAGAGGGAGTTGATATAGCAATCGGAGGCTATCGCCGTGAGGCGGAGATTAATCTTACCGCTGACTACGAAACTGCCCGAGAGGCAAGTGTCGCTTTTACGTTTTTTAATCGCTTCCGATTCACCGGTAAGTAGGCTCTCGTTGACCTCCGCTTCACCGTCGGTCACGACGCCGTCCGCGCAGATCTGATTACCGGGAGAGAAAACGCATATATCGCCCAAGACCAAGTCGCCGACGGGGATATTCTTTTCTTCTCCGTCTCTTAGGACGGTAACGTCGGGCATTGAAATGAAAGTAAGTTTATCGACGGTGATTTTCGCTCTGATTTCCTGTACTATACCTATGAGCCAGTTACACGTTATGATGACGATGAAGCCCATATTCTTGACGTCGGTGAAACTTTCCGCGACCGAAACCATCCAAACAAAAACCAGCACGCACAGCAAGTTGAAGAACGTGAACGTGTTGCTGACGAAAATCTGACCGTAAGATCTGGTGGAAGTATTGGTGATTTTATTGACCGCGCCGTGGGATACTCTTTCTTCTACCTGACTAGCGGTAAGACCGACCGCGGGGTCGGCTTCGGTATACTTAAAAATTTTTTTACGCGTTTTGCGTTTATCTTTCATTCTCAGAAGTCCCGATTACTAAAGAATTATATTTTAGTATAAAATATTTAATCGGTCGTGTCAATATAAAAGTCTATCGCTTGCTAACGAAAAATTAATCTGATATAATCGAATTATGACCGATTACAACCGTTTATTCGAAAAAGAATGTGAAAATTCACAAGAAAAAACTCTTCTTCTGCACGTATGCTGCGCGCCGTGTCTTGCTTCCGCAATAGAAAGAGTCGCCGAAAAATTTCGAGTTACGCTCTTCTATTACAACCCGAACATCCGTCCCGTATCGGAATACGAAAAGAGGTACGACGAGATAGGCAAGCTCCTAAGCGGACTGAATCTTAAGCATATCGAAATAATCGACGGAGAGTACGATCAAGCTCGATTCGACCGCTTTTTAATACCGAAAAAGGATGAACGAGAAGGCGGCTCCAGATGCGACGATTGTATAGCGGAACGATTGATAGTAACTGCAGAAAACGCAAGGAAAAACCGCTTCGATTACTTCTGCACGACTTTGACGTCGAGTCCTCACAAGAACGCGGAATACATCAATACCGTAGGGTACGAACTGTCCGGAGAGGGATGTCTGTGGTTATCGTCGGACTTCAAAAAAAGAGACGGCGTACTCCGTAGTCGAGAGTTATGCTCCTTATACGGAATATACCGTCAAAATTACTGCGGTTGCACTCCGAGGAAAGACTCGGAAAACTAACTCGGAATATTTATCTAGATAATTTTATACGTTTTTACCCGCGTCGTAGGCTTGTTTCATGGCTTCCGTCGCGCGCACGGTTCCCTTTTCATATACGCCCGTTCCGTATATGACGCCCTTCTCTATCGCGCCCTCCACGCAATCCGCATATCCGCGGAAGCACGCCAGAGTGGTCTCGGCGGAGGCTCTTTCCTCGTCGGCGCAAGTGACTATGTAATAGAATTCCTTATCTCTGACTTCCAGCCATCTTGCTACCGTCCTGTCGATGAGAGCCTTAAGCTGAGCGTCTATCGAATAAAAATATACGGGGCTAGCCAAAACGATGACGTCGGCGTCGATCATTTTTTGTAAAACTTCCGCCATATCGTCTTTTATCGCGCACTCTCCGTTATGGTCGGCGCAATAATAACAACCCAGGCAATATCCGATATTCTTTTCCGCGACGCGGATTTTTTCGACTTCGTTACCCGCTTCCGCGGCGCCTCTTAAAAACTCGTCGCACAGGATGTCCGAGTTGCCGTTTTTTCTGGGACTTCCGGATAAAATCAAAACTTTTTTCATAATAACTCCTAAAATCTACCAATTTTTCTTTTCTTGTCTGTGGTCGTCGTTGTGCTTGCGCTCTTCTACCATTTTTGCGAACCATTCCACCATCGCGGGGTCGGTATGCGCGAAAAACGAGCTCTGTTTTCTGTCCAGCGTCGCTATTGCCTCCATATCCTCGTCGGACAGTTCGAAGTCGAAGACGTCGAAATTCTCTATCATACGTTCTTTGTGAACGGACTTGGGTATAACGACGACGTCGCGTTGAAGCGCCCATCGTAACATTACCTGAGCGGAAGTTTTTCCGTACTTTTTTCCTATTTCCGCTAGGACCTTTTCGTCGAACAATCCGTTGCGACCTTCTCCGAACGGTGCCCAGGCTTCATGGACGACACCGTACTTATTCATCCATTCTCTAGCGACGATTTGCTGATTGTGAGGATGGGTTTCGACCTGATTGACCATCGGTTTAATTCGCGCGAAATTAGATATATCGACCAATCTGTCGGGATAGAAGTTGCTTACGCCTATGGCGCGGATTCTACCCTCGTCGTACATTTCTTCCAGCGCTCTCCAGGCGCCGTAGACGTCCGAAAAAGGTTGATGAAGCAGGACCAGATCTATATAGTCGGTCTTGAGCTTTTTCAAAGACGACTCTACCGAAGCGCGGGCGGACTCGTATCCGTAATGCTCTACCCAAACCTTGGTCGTGAGGAAAATATCTTCTCTATCGACGTCGGACTTCTCGATGGCGGAGCCGACCTCTTCCTCGTTAAAATAGCTCTGCGCGGTATCTATGTGGCGATATCCTACTTCCAGCGCGTCCGAGACGCACCGTTCGCACTCGTCTCGAGATATCTGATAGACTCCGTAGCCGAGCATAGGCATTTTCACGCCATTGTATAACTCTATATATTTCATACGAAACTCCTATTATACACAAAAAGCCCGCTTTTCCACGGGCTTTTTCATGACAATAGTATTAGATATTGAGCAGACGGAAAATTCTGCCGTGGAGAATCATAGAAATCAAATCGAGGACCCAAACAAGCCATCCGCTGAAGATACGAATGATACCGGCGACGAGTTTGCCTTCCTGTAATCTGGTTATGACGCCGAGTACCCAGGCGGTAACGGGGATGATAGCGAGAATGATGTTAAGAAGTCTCGATTTAATTCCCAAATAATCTTTTCTTGATGCTTTTGCCATAAATAAACCTCCGTGAATTTTATCATTAAATGATATTTAGATTAAATATATTTTAGCACATAATAACGGAATTGTAAATAGCGCTTTTTGTTTAATTATAATTAATCGTCCGAGAATACAGGCTATCTCCGCGGCGGTCTCTGAAAGTTACCGTAACGGTTCCGTCGCCGCGGACGGAAAAGGACGTGAATCCGTGGTCGGTGCCGTTGAGATAATAGTCGTGTTCCGCTTTCGTCACAACGTCTTCCGCGTCGTAGGTACTGCCGCCGAAGGGACCCACGAGGACGTAAGAGACGCCTTTATTCTCCATCAATTGCATCGTATGGATATGACCGCTGACGACCAGATCGACGCCGTAACGCTCGAAAATCGGGCAGATATTCTCTATGACGGTAGAATTGTCGAACCAGTCCGCTTTTCCCATTTCTCCGCCCGTTGCGTAAAAATAACTGTGGGTCTGGACGACAACGAGGTCTTCCTCCGGAAGGGATTCCAAGGTAGACTCGAGCCATGCAATATCGGAGGGGGTAACTTCCGAGTTGTCCCAAATCATATTAAAAATCACCCAATGGACGCCGGGGGCTACTTCCAGAACGTGATTGAGGGATGTTTCGCCGGGCTGATACATACGTCTGAAAGAGGCTTCAGAAGAAAACATAGCGTCGTGATTGCCCATAACGAAGTGGATTTTTTTATCGGGGAGATACTGCTCCATATCGGAGACGGCTTCTTTATGAAAAGAGGCGTTGAGTCCTATGTCGACGAGGTCTCCGCCGTGGATAACCAGATCCGTATCGGACGCGGAGAGATAATTCATTATATCGTGTCTGGCGTCGGGGTCTGCGGAAGACGCGCCGTAATGGGAGTCGGAAATAACGGCTATTTCTATGTCGGAAGTTTCCGAGAGGTAACCGTCGGAAGAATTGTAAAAATTAAGGTCGGGCTTAAGATTGATATTGGCGCCCGAAACCATAACGATAAGTACCGATATCGAGAAAAGCGCGACTATCGAGGTATATACTATGGAGACCTTCGCCAGTCTGCGGAATTTAACAGAGAGGATCCCCAGTACTATAGCTCCTACAATCAAGACGCACGGTAAGACGACGAACGCGACGCCGAGATATTCCCACCGCACGAATCCGATAAAGGACTGCGAAGCAAACAGCACTATCATCATAACCGTCGTGAAAGCGATGGCTATTCCTGCCAAAATGACTGCCGCCAAGCGTAGGTTGTCTTCTTCTATGGGGCGATATTTTTTATCCGACATCGGGTACTCCTTTTATTCCGATCTATGTTGATTGGTGAATCTGAAGTATGCTTCGTCCGAGGGAGAAAACTCGTTGTAGAGGCGATAAAACTCGTCGTTGACGAATTCCGCTTTCCTGTGAGGAGGCAGCGATTCTCCTATAGAAGTGATACTCTTCTGGATATAATCGACGATACGCTCTCTTTCTTCTTTCGGATTGGCTTCAGGATTATATTCCACGGGCTCTCCGATGCAGATTTTCATAATATCCATAGGAATATAGACGGGATAAAATTTGACCGTCTTGCCCGTTTTTTTATAATAAGTACGCGCGATATCGACGAAGCCCTCGTTGAGATAGTGCACGTAAGGCGAATACGAGCCCGTTTGGAGTCCGGCGTTGTTATCGGCGTCTTCTACGTGCTTAAAGTAAGATTCCGCGAAAACGACGACGTTCTTCCCGTCTTCTAAGGCGGTTACGCTGTCTTTATACGCCTTGATGATGCCTGCCGCGGAGCGGTCTATCCATATGGGGTCGTTGGCTCTCAAGAGAGGGACGAGGAGGACTCTGATTACGCGGGAGAGCCATCTCCAAAACCACTTACATTTTTGTCCTCTGCCGTAGAGGAAATTATGGAAGATGTAATTGGGCGCGACGTCCTTGTCGTCGAGATACTTAACCACCCACGGACGAATGGGTCTGTCGAAGTACAAAAACATCGTCGCCGGTCCCATGGCTGTCGAATGCGTGGGGACGTATATGGCGGCTTCCGTCTCGGGAGAATCGGTGGCACGGACGACTTCTCTGGTCGGGAATATCTTCTTGGCAAGCCACTGCATGAATCGGTAATAAATATTTCGTTTAGTCATCTGATAACCTCCGTACAACGGATATTTTATCACTCCGATGAGCATAAGTCAACGATGAAAGGCAACATCGCGCCGTCCTACGTCAACGTATGTCGAAACGAAAAATTCATCGGTGACGATATATCCCGATGAAAATATGCACGTATGCGAATATGAACGTATCCGACAAAAAACATAAATAAAGCGAGGAATTATTATCCCTGAATATAAAAACTCATAATTCAAAAGATAATTGACGAAAATAATTGACCGTTTTTCTTAAATGTGATAATATTGAAAAAGCTTGGGGGCATAGCTCAGATGGTAGAGCGATACGTTCGCAACGTATAGGTCAGGGGTTCGAATCCCCTTGTCTCCACCACTTCAAACCTAAAACGAATTCCTTTTGAGAATAAGTTTTAGGTTTTTTATTTTGTATTGGTTGTGTAAAAGGTCATTGAAACGCTTATCGGCATTTCTCCACATTCAGCATGTATTTTTGGCGGATAGTTTTCTTTCTATAGTTTAGACATCCTCGGCCTATTTTCAACTCTGCAGTTATTTCGGATTGTAACATTTTATTCATAATACAATTTAGTAATGCCGTTTCCATTGTGTTGAGATTCATTGCATTTAATATGGCATCTGCTTTGTCATAATCCCATT
>CAZTFQ010000013.1:0-55380 GCA_964613035.1 uncultured Christensenellaceae bacterium
TTCTGTCCGTCGCCGTCGTGGGAGAAATAAACGTATCCGTTGACGACTACCAGCTTGGATGCTTTGGCGGAAGTCAGTTTGCGCGGCGTCGGATCGACGTCTGCGGACGTAAGATCTTCTATAGAGACGCGGAATATGCCGCTGGAATCGGCATCTAAAAATTTGTTGACGGAATAGTACAGATAAGTCCCGTCGGTAGCAAGATTTTCTCCGCTTACGGAAAACAGGCTCTTGGGAGAAGACCCGTCGAAAGAAAATATTATTACGGGCCACTTAACGGAGCGAGATATAAACCATAAAAACAGGTCTTGCATATTTTCGTTGAGGAAGAGATTGCCGATGAGCGTGAACGCAAATATTCCCGCTATCAGCCAACTAAAAAACGTTACGGCTTTTTCGGAAGGAGCCTTTTGAGACGAGACTGCGAGGTATATCCCGATAATAATAGATATAATTAAGACGATAGTGCCTATTATAATAGAATTGCGCAGGGGGTTTTATATTCTAGGCGGCGTTGTTCGTTTTGTATTTCTCGTTGCTTGGTTGCTTTCATAACACAGTCCGTGCACATAAGAGGAGACTTTTGACCTAGATTGTCTTCATATACGGCATAACCGCATTCCGAACATACTCCGATCATTCTAGGAACAGAGAAAGAGGATTTTTGAGTAACGACAACGGGGACGTCGGCATCTAAAAAGGCGTCTGTCGACGTGCCGAGTAGCGCAGCCATCGTCTTGATTGACGCTATGTCGGGCTCGTAAAGATTGTCATCCCAGTCGGAAGCGGTCCGAGCCGAGATGTTGAGTTTTTTACCGAGTTCGGCTTGCGTAAGGCGGAGAGCTTTTCTTAATTTGAGTACCTTTTGTCCGTAAGTCATGTTAACCTCTTTATAGTTTTTGTCGGAATTATCGTCGATTATAGATAATTTCACAAAAAAATGCGCCTCCGTTAAGAGACGCATCCTAAAACGCATCTCCTAATGTTGCGACACATCGTATACCGAAAAGGCGAGAATACGCTTAGTACAATATTATTCCCGTTCGGTATTATTAAAATGTGTCGCAAATTCAATATAGCAGATTTTTTAAGGATAGTCAATAATGAATTGTTAATCGGAATAACGATGTTGATATAGAAAAACTCCTCCGCGTTGTAGTATCGCGGAGGAGTTGCGTTAATAGTTATTAACTATATATTGTTTAGATATTTTTCATTTTATTCTTTTTGATAGCACGGCGGATTTTTCTTCTGAGGCTTCTGTAGGGCAGGAGCATGAAGAGAAGTAATATGGTGCCGATTGCGGAGCCGATGCTGCCCGAGCCGCAGGTTATCGAGAAGTTTTTAAGCATAGCGGCGGATTCTCCCAGCATTTCGTCCATAGAGCCCAAGCCTGCCTTAGACAGCAGTTGATTGACTATGGAAGGATTGCCGATGGCGAGGTTGAGGACGAAAGGTATCCCGACGAAGACGACGAAAGCTATCCAGCCGATGTGTCTGGGGATGAAGAGGCCGACGGTCTTATTCTTACAGAAGAACGTCTTGACGATCAATTTAACCAGCAGATATACCCAGACCGCGGCGGTGAGGATGAGGATGATCGCCAGCACTTTAAGGAGCATAACGATTCCTTCGACGGTCTCTGCGGAGCCGAGGCTCTCCATAAGAAGGTCGGAGATCATCTCTTCCAGAGTCTGTTTGTTTTCTTCTTCGGAGCCGGAGCTCGCGGAATCGGAACCCGTTTCAGAGCCGAGGTTCTCTTCGGAAGCCATAGCGGACGCGGAGAAGACGGGGGCGTTATAATACTCGCCGCCTTCGGGGTTGCCTTCGTCTTCGGGATTATATTCGTCTTCGGGGTTGCCTTCACCGCCGATCATCGACGCGATCAACTCCGTAAGGAGGGCTTCGATGTTGACGTTGCCGTCTTGGTCGACGAGACCGAGTTCTTCGAGCGCGCCGGTAAGAGACGCGGGGAGATCTTCGCGGAGATCCGCTTTAATTTCGTCTTTCTTGGCTTGTTTTTCCGCTTCGCTCATGGAGAGATATTCGGAAAGGTCTTCTCCGAGTAGCTCGGCAATCTGACTGTCTTTCTTGTCGACCGCTTCGAAAACCTTGTCGATGACGTCTTCTACGACGTCGGTAATTTTGTTGACGACGTTATCCACTTTAGGATTTTCATTGAGCGTTATGATGAGCTCGTCGACGGTTTCGTCGATGTATGAGTCGGTCAGACCGACTTCGTTGAGAGCGGTTTCGACCTTTTGAGCGTCTTCCTCGGACAGATCGGTGAAGATACTCTTCTTGGCTTCCGATACAGCCGTTTTGGCGCCGACTTTCAGGACGACAGCTTCCATTGTGTCGAATGCGGGCTGAAGACCTTCAAGGATGACGCCGACTTGAGTATTGACGAAGTCTTCCACGACGGCGTCGGCGTCGGAAGAAACGAGCGCACCGATCAGCATCGAGGACGAGAAGTCGAGGTTGATGCTGATAACGACGGGAGTGTCGTTGAGAGCGGTCTTGAGGTCGGCATAAGTCTCGGCGAGGGACGGGTCGTCGCCCATTTCCTGATCGAGTCCGAGAGAATTGAGCATATCTCCGTCGATTTTCAGAGAAAGATTCAACGTCCAAAAGGACATTACGAATAGCATCACGATCGAGGCGATTGCTATGACCGCGATGATGGCGTTCATTATGTACGCTTTTTTGTTAAGAGGTTTAAAGTCCATGAGTGTTCTCCCTTTTTTACTTCAAATAATGTATGAACATTATCTATCGTATGTTAATATCTAATAAATTATAATACCGTCGTTCCTCTGTTGTCAATCCTTAAAACAAGATTGAAAAAACCTTAAAAACAAAACCGACCGCGTATATAACGATCGGTGAAAAAAACAACGGTAATTTCCTTGGAAAAACGATATCGGATCAGGCGAAAGACTGATGCTCCGAGACCCAGTCTCTGATGAAATCCGCCACTTCGAGGGCCTTTTTGTTGGCGAAGTCCTCAAAAGGCACTATCAGACCGATGGTACGATAGCAGTCGGGGTAGAGGGGGAGAGTTTTGACGTTGGACGTTCTGCCTCTCACAAGTAGCTCCGGCGCGAGACACACGCCCATATTGTTTTCGACCATCGCCAGCATCGCATAGTCGTCCGTGGTCATATATTTGACGTTAGGCTTGATACCGTATCTCTTGAATATCTCTCGCGTAACGCTGTCGGCGTCTTCTCTTAAGGATATGACGTCTTCCGTCTCGAAGCGTTGTATGGGCATTTTGTCGTCCAGCTCGTATCCCTTGGGTACGACGGCAAGAATGCGGTCCTCGCACAGCGGAATGCTTCTGCCTTTGACCTGGCACGGAAGGGGGACGAATCCGAGGTCCAACGCGCCGCTAGCCAGCTGTTCGATAAGCTCTCCCTCGTCGCCGTCGGTTATGGAGAAGGTGATCTCGGGGTGAAGCTTGGAATATTCTTTAATAATAGAGGGCAGCCAGTTGACCGCGACGGAAGTGAAAGTGCCTATTCTGATAACGTTGCTAAATCGACCCTTGATTCCGTCTACCAGGTCGTAGAGACGTTTTTCTTCCCTTACGACGTCTTTCATTACCGGCAGGAGTCTCGCCCCCTCGGGCGTGAGCGTAATGCCGGATTTGGTGCGCTTCATCAGCGAAAAGCCCAATTCCTTTTCGAGAGAAGCGATGAGGTGCGTAACCGCGGACTGAGTCAGCCCGAGCGTTACTCCGGCTTTTGACAAGCTTCCCTGTTCTACCGCCGCCACGAAGGCGCGATATTGTTTCATACCCATAA
This sequence comes from uncultured Christensenellaceae bacterium, assembly GCA_964613035.1. Lineage (GTDB taxonomy): Bacteria > Bacillota > Clostridia > Christensenellales > DTU072 > CAVIQK01. The sequence continues at coordinate 3,810 of CAZTFQ010000013.1, forward strand.
TCATACCCCTTTCGCCGATTTTATGTAAACCGACGCAATAATATAAATAAAGTTGATATCATTATACCAAATATAGGGGAAAAAGCAAGTAAAATTAAAAAGTTTCATAAATTTATTTTCAATCGATTGACAGTCGAAGAAAAAACTTCTACAATACGAAAAAACATCGGAACATAATATAAGAAAACGTAATACAAGAATATAAAGGGCGTCGAGGCGACGCGATGCGTACGTATGAAATATAATGATAAACGGGCTTGTTCAGGCGGTCCGAGGGGGAAAACGGCGTCCGTAAAAAGACGCCGTTTTGCATTGATATTACAACCATTCATATTATTTTTTATTAAAGACGGGCGGAATTTCAAAAAATCGAAAAAAACGCTAGACAAATCGTCGGGTGTATATATATAATAAATAACACTCGTGAAATATTAGCGCGAGCAATTCCTTGTCGCTTACGGGATAAGCGACCAGAGACCAGAAGGAGGTAAAAAGTCATGACAAAGTACAAAGTTCTGTTTATTATCGAGAACAGTCTTGACGACGAGGCGAAAGAAGGTTTGGTAGAGAAGTTCTCCAATCTTATCGCGGAGCTCGGCGGAACGGTTGACGGAGTCGAAAAGTGGGGTACCAGAAAGTATGCCTATCCTATCGATTACAAGACCGAAGGCTATTACGTCTTAATCAATTTCCAAGCCGACGAATCTGCGCCTGCCGAGATCGACAGACAGATGAGAATCAACGATGGTATCGTCCGTCAAATGATTACGAAAGCGTAAAAAGGAGTCAACTATGAATTCAGTTATTCTTATCGGTAACTTAACCAAGGATCCCGACACCACCGTTACGCAAAACGGCGTCGCGGTCAGCAGATTCACGGTAGCGGTTCAGAGAAGATACGCCAATGCCGACGGCAACAGAGAGGCGGATTTCATTCCGGTAGTAGCCTGGAGAGCTCAAGCAGAAAGCTGCGCCAAGTATCTCAAGAGAGGTTCTAAAGTCGCGGTCAGAGGTTCTATCCAGTTCCGTAACTACGACGCTCAGGACGGCACCAAGAGATATGTTACCGAAGTAGTGGCAGAAGAGGTCTCTTTCCTCCAGACCAGAGGCGGAGCCGACCTCGACGGACCCAAGGACGATATGGAAGTCCTTCCGGAAGTCCAGGCGAAAAAAGCCGGACTCAAGGACGCCGTTAAGCCCATAAGGGTCGACGACGGAGATTTTCCGTTTTAATAATTTAGGAGAATAAAAATGCAAAAGGATTTTGTTAAGGGCGAAGGCAGAGGCAAGCGCGCCCCCAAGAAAAAAGTATGTCCCTTCTGCGTGGGCAAGGTCGAAGAGATCGATTACATTGCTCTCGCCAAGGATATAGAAGCGTCCAGAGAGAGGACCTTTGACAAAAACGGTGAAAAACGTCCCCGTTACATCACCGAGAAAGGTAAAATTTTACCCAGACGTATGAGCGGAGTTTGCGTCAGACACCAAAAACTCCTCGCACAGGCTATCAAGCGTGCGAGAATAATGGCACTCCTCCCCTTCAAAGCGGAGTAAGTTGAAGCCCGAGGTCGCCTCGGGCTTTTTTACACAATAAGAAAACGAAATTTTCGGTACGATTAACATTATGAAAGTAATTCTCAACGGCAAGGAATCCGTCTCGAGCGGAATATCGATGAAGCTCTTTTTGGAAGAGAAGGGTTTTTCTTTTCCCTGTAAGGCAAGAGGGGTCTGCGGCAAGTGTAAAATAAAATGCGCGGGCGTCGAGCCCACGGACAGGGACAGGAGATTTTTGTCGGAAGAAGAAATTGCCGGCGGCGTCCGACTGGCGTGCGACAAGGTTCTTCTCGACGGACTGGAGATAGAAGCCGATATTAAAGAAAAAATTTCTATTACCGAGTGCGACGGATATGCGATTTTGAGAGACGATTACGTAGAAGTTGGCATTATCGAAGGCGAGCTTAAAGAAAGAACCGTTTTTTGCGGAGATTATTCCGACCGCAGAGCCATAGAAAGTGTCATCGCTCACGGACTGTTAGACTTCCTCGAGAGCTACGACGTGGCGAAAGCGACCACATTATATATCATAGGCGCGCGCGATAAGATAGAAAAAATCTGCTCGGAAAATCCCGACGACGGCTGCAGAGCCGACGGCGCGACGTTCAGACTCCCCGCGGAAGAAGTATACGTGCTGCCGCTGAGAGGAAGAGACGGATCCGACGCGCTTATCGTCGAAAAATCCCGTCTGCCTCTAGACGAAGCGGTCGATAAGGTCGTTAAAGACGTCAGATTCCGCGTTAGATTGTAGCACGTTGTCAATACTATGACGGTATGGAAAGACTCCCCGTCATAGTATGTATAGGCACGACCAAGGTGTCGGGCGACAGCCTGGGACCCGTAACAGGCGATTATCTTAAAAATTTATTCCGCGTGCGAGCTTTCGTGTACGGAGACTCTCGCAGATCTGTTACCGCAAGCAACTTCGCCGAATACAAGAATTATATAGAAAAGAATCACCGCGGATGTCCCGTCATCGCGCTGGACGCGTGTCTCGGCAGAGCGGAAGAAGTCGGTAAAATCAAACTGACCGACCGCGGAGTGCAGGCGGGAGGTGCTCTCGGCAAGTCTCTGGGGCGGATAGGCGACCTCGGGTTGCTGTCCATAGTGGGCGTCGCGGGCGACGACAATCTGGCGGAGCTGACTCGCGCGGATTCCGAATATATAAGGGGATTGGCTAAAAAAACCGCTTTGAAGGTAACGTCGCTGATAGAAAAATTCGCATTTTTTCACGCGATATAGCAAATGAAATGTTTTTTAAGGTGAAATTAAACTTCCTTGCATATAATTTAGCCATATGATATACTAGTCTATACTTTAACAGAAAAAAACTCAGAGGTATAAATGAAATCTGCTAATTGGAGAACAATCCTAATAATCGTTTTAATGTGCGCGCTGGTAATATTGGCGTCGGTGCTTTTGTTCAGCAACGACGGCGTCGTGTCCATTTCGTACGACAAGCTCCTTAAGGACATTGCCGCAGGCAAGGTTTACGGCGTCTACTTCTACGACGATTACAATGCGTACGTGCTCTACAACGAAATCGACGTCGAGATAGATTCTACCGTCACCGCGTACAAGAACGGCGTCATCAGCGCCGATATAGTGTCTGCTTTCAAAAAGGGAAAAGTCGCCACGTGTAAGGTTACGACGGACAATCGCAATCTTTTTACCGACTGGCTGAAAGAGCATTACGATCTGAGGGTAGAAAACGGTACGCTCATCGGCGATATGCCCATACTTCTTCTCAACAACCCCAATTCCGGTGCCAATTGGAGCGCGATTCTGTCTTGGTTGTCTCTGGGGCTGATGGTGGTGCTGGGAGTGATTCTCATAGTTATCGCCCTTAAGAACAGATCCGGCAACGGCAGCGCGATGAACTTCGGCAAAACCAAAGCTCGTCTCGCGACGCAAGTCAAAGTGCGCTTTGCCGACGTAGCGGGAGCCGAAGAAGAGAAAGAAGAGCTTAAAGAAATTGTCGAGTTTTTGAAATCCCCCGCCAGATTCACCGCGCTGGGCGCGAGAGTGCCTCACGGATGTCTTCTCGTAGGACCTCCCGGCACGGGTAAGACCCTCTTCGCCAAGGCTGTCGCGGGAGAAGCCAACGTGCCTTTCTTCTCCATCTCGGGAAGCGATTTCGTAGAAATGTTCGTCGGTGTGGGCGCGTCCAGAGTAAGAGACCTGTTTTCTCAGGCTAAGAAATGCGCTCCGTGTATCATCTTCATCGACGAGATAGACGCGGTCGGCAGACAGAGAGGAGCGGGACTAGGCGGCGGCAACGACGAGAGAGAACAGACCCTCAACCAGTTGCTGGTCGAGATGGACGGATTCGAAACGACCGACAACGTCATCGTCATGGCGGCGACCAACAGAGTCGATATTCTCGATCCCGCGTTATTAAGACCCGGCAGATTCGACAGACAGATATACATCAACGTCCCCGACGTCAAAGGCAGAGAAGAGATATTCAAAGTACACGGCAAGAACAAGCCCCTGTCCCCGACTATCGATTTTAGAAAACTGGCTCGTATGACGGCAGGTTTCACGGGCGCCAACATCGCCAATCTTCTCAACGAGGCGGCAATCCTCGCGGCGAGAGATCATCGTACGATTATCGAGATGAAAGACATCCTCGAGGGTATCAATAAGGTTATCGCAGGTCCTCAGAAGAAGTCGAGAGTCGTCACCGAGAGCGACAAGCGTATCACCGCTTATCACGAATCGGGTCACGCCATAGTCGGTCACGTTATGAAAAACTGCGACGATATTCAAGAAGTCTCTATCATCTCCAGAGGCAATGCCGCAGGTTATACCCTCTCTAGACCTAAAAACGACGACAATCACGTCACCAAGAACAAGCTCAACGATATGATTGCCATGATGCTCGGCGGAAGAGTTGCGGAAGAGCTGGTTATAGAAGACGTGTCCACGGGTGCTTCTCAGGATATCAAGCGCGCCACCGAGACCGCCAGACAGATGGTCTGCGAGTGGGGCATGAGTAAGCTATCCACGGTTTTCTACGGCTCGTCTCAGGACGTATTCCTCGGCAGAGATTATCAGACTCACAATACGTACTCCGAGGAGATCGCGGGTCAGATAGACGAAGAAGTCCGCGCCATCATCGATTACAACTACGACAGAGCCAAGAAGATACTTGAAGAAAACCGCTCCGTCCTAGATAATATGGTCAAGCTCCTCTACGATAAGAGCACCATATACACCGATGAAGTCAACCTCCTGATGGAAGGCAAAACCGCCGATGAAGTCAAGGAATATATCGAGAAAAAAGGCGACAACGTCGCGGAATAAAAAGAAGCTCTCTTCGGAGAGCTTTTTCATTATAAAAATTATATTTTCAAGTTGTCGTATATGAATGCGCCGAGCGCGTCGCCGAGCTTTTCGCCGGATTTAATCAGCTCGATATATTTCCGTCTGAGAGTAGTGTCGGAGGGCAGCTCCGATACGTCGCCGCGCCATTCTCTGTCGAAGAGTCGCCAGGTTTCGGAATAATCGGGGTAGTAATTGACGTCGAGTATCTCGTAATCCGAGCAGAATCGCGCTATGTTGGACTCCGCGGACAATAGAGTACGATTAAGCGGAAACAGAAGCCATGAATGGCAGAAAAACAAATCTATCTCTCGCCCGAGAAAGTCTGCGAAAAAGTCGCGAGCTTTTTTATAGTCCTTAAGCACCGCGTCGTGCGCCAGCCGCTTTCCCGAGCGAGGAATATGTACGAATAAGGCGTCCGAGCTTTTTTTGAAAATCTTTCCGCCTATTTCTACGTCTCTAGGCACGGAGGACAGTTGAAATTGGAGCCGCTCCATCCCGAATAGCTTCATCGTGAAGTGCCATTGGAACCACTCGGGGACGAATATCCCGTATCGACCTTTAACCAGGAGACATTCTTCCGTCTTGTATTTCAGGTCCGTGAGGGTGGCGGAGAGCACATCTTCGGATATGCCGTTTTGTCGATATTTGTCGATTAATCGTTTCGAGAAGAGTATGAAGCATGTCAGATAGAGAGTATATTCGTCCACGCGGAAGGCGTCTGCCGAGGAGGAAATCTTTCGACAAATTTCGCAGAAAGGATTGCCGCTCTTATAATCGGATAGGAGTTGATTAAGCGTCTCTTCTCCGCCCTCTCGCGAGAGTATTTTCGTAAGGGTGTCGGTGACCGCTTTAGCGGCGTCGGGAGAGTAGTCGTAATTCTTAAGAAATTCTTTTACGTAATTCTGCATATTATAATTATATCGCAATCGGACAATTTTTCAACGTTTTTATTGACAATCCGCGGTCGGTTGTCTAGTATAATCAACATTGACAAACAGGGAAATATAATTTATTATATTTATAAGTGTTTTTTGTGAGGTGGGTATGATTCTTAATTCCGCTATCGATTATTTGACGGACTTCGATTCCGACGTCTGGCGTTACGTCGTAAGACTTCTGGTGGCAATTCTTTGCGGAAGTCTGATAGGATTCGAGAGAAAGGCACGGAGTAAAGAAGCCGGTATCAGAACCCACGCCATCGTCTGTCTGGCGGCGTCGCTTATGATGATTATATCCAAGTACGCCTTTCTGGACCTCGCGGAAGCTCCCGATGCCAGCAGAGTAGCCGCCCAGATAGTGTCGGGCATAGGCTTTTTAGGCGCGGGTATCATAGTGTACAGAAGGGACGTCATGCACGGCTTGACTACCGCCGCGGGAATATGGGCGACGGCAGGCATAGGAATGGCTATCGGTGCGGGCTTCTACGTAGTGGGCGTGTGCGCGACGCTGTTTCTTCTCGTTCTACAGGTCGTGTTTCACCTGCCGCTTAAATTTTTCCGCACTCAGCACCTCACTATAATCAAAGCGAAAATCTGGGTGGAAAACCGCACTACGGTCGATGAAATTCGCAACGCGCTCTCTATCAAACGCGATATCCGTTATGAAGTGAAAAACAAAGACGGAAGAAAAGAAGCCACTCTGGAATTCGCCACTGCGGAAGCATACACCATAGAGGATATCAACGCTCTTATGGAGAGGTTCCCGGAACATCTGATTAGTATAGAACGCAACGAAGAAATGTGATTTTTGGGAGAATTTTGTGTTATACTTCGTTAAGATGCGTTACTCACCGCTCGAGTACGTCTAAGTACACTTCACTCGGAGCATTCCGCACCTGCCTTGTCTAGCACACAATTCTCCGCAAAAATTTTACCGAGGATAATGCGCGTGATATAGCATTTACAATATAAAATCAATTTATAATTATCGACTAAACATGAAAAAATTCGACGTAATCATTATAGGAGCCGGGGCTGGCGGAATGGTCTGCGCTATACGCGCGGCGAAGAGAGGGAAGAGAGTCCTGCTTCTCGAGCGTGACGACCGCGTCGGGAAGAAGCTCCTTTCTACAGGCAACGGACACTGCAATATGGGCAACGTAGCCCCTATAGACGGCAAATACAATACGGATTTCGTAAAAGAAGTCTTTTCTAAGTACGACGTAGAGTATCAGCGCGAGTTTTTTGAAGAACTCGGCTTATTCACACGCGTAAAAGACGGTCGGGTCTATCCTTACAGTATGCAGGCGTCCACCGTCAGCAATATTCTAAGACGCGCTCTCGAGGAACAAAAAGTCACGGTGCTTACGGGGACGGTGGCGGAGATGATTAGTCCTACGGACGGCGGTTACTGCGTCGACGGACGTTATATGGGAGAAAAAGTCGTTTTGGCGACAGGCGGTCCCGTCGGGTCGGGACACGGCGGCAACGGCATTTTGGTGGCGCTCGGACACACGTGCTCGGCACTTCTGCCGGGACTGGTTCCGCTTATCACGGACACCTCTCGCATCAAGGGTTTAAGGGGCGTACGCGCAGACGTAGGAGCCGGACTTATCGTAAAAGGTCGCGTTATAGCCGAGACGACGGACGAGATTATCTTTAAGGACAACGGCTTGTCCGGTACGGCGGTCTTCACGCTGTCGCGTGCATATGCGTCCGTAGGAGGACGTGGTGGCACGATAGAGCTGGATTTTATGCCGGAGTACAGTCCGGACGAAGTGCGCTCCATAATGTCGAGCATAGGCGGTGCGGAAGGATTGTTTCATAAAGAAATCGCCCGCAACCTCGCGCTCTTCTCAAAAGGAGATCTCGCATACGCGATAAAACATTTTCGCATAGAAGACGTCAGACTCGGTTCTGCGGAGCTGGCTCAGATAACTTGCGGAGGACTTAACACGGAGGAGTTTTCTTCGACTACGCTCGAGTCGAAAAAGTTCCGAGGGATATATGCCATAGGCGAGGCTCTGGACGTGGACGGAGAGTGCGGCGGATATAATCTGATGTGGGCGTTCGGGTCCGCATTGGCGGTGGGCGACGATGTATAGAGTAGACGGTCTCAATTTACCTTTGACTTTTTCCGAAGTAGACCTGAAAAGGCTCGCCGCGGAAAAGCTTTCCACCTCTGCGAGCAACGTGAAGAGTGTGAAGTATATCAAAAAAAGCGTCGACGCGAGGCATCGTTCGGACGTGCATTACGTAGTGTCTCTGGCGGTAGAACTATTTGACGAAACCGACGTGCAAGGCACGCTCTATATTCCGCCCAAGTCTTCATTAAAAGAACTCTGTCTCAAGAAAAAATCGACAAAAAAACGTGTCGTGATCGTAGGTAGCGGTCCCGCGGGATTGTTTGCCGCGCTCACGTTGTCGGAATGCAGCGTCCCCTGTACGATTATCGAGCGCGGAGACGCTCTCGACGAGCGTATAAACAAGGTGGAGGCTCTCCGCCGAGAAGGTATCCTCGATACGGAGAGCAACGTGCAGTTCGGAGAGGGCGGCGCGGGGACGTTTTCGGACGGAAAGCTCGGTTCAGGTATCTCAAACGAATATTTCGGGATACTATACGGCGAATTTATCAAATACGGCGCACCTGCCGACATAGCGTACGAAGCGGCTCCCCACGTGGGTACGGACGAGCTGAGAAAAGTGCTTAAGAATATCAGGAAGGGGCTTGAAAGAAGCGGCGTTATTTTCCGCACTCGGACTAAGCTCACGGATCTCTTAACAGAGGACGGACGGGTGATCGGAGCGGAAGTCAACGGTGAAGAAATTCTGCCTGCGGATTACGTAGTTGCGGCGATAGGTCACAGCGCGGAAGACACCTTCCGTATGTTAAAAGACCGCGGAGTCGATATGGTCCCCAAACCGTTTTCGTTGGGCGTAAGAGCGGAGCACGAGCAACGTCTTATAGGAGAAGCCAGATACGGTTCCGCCGCCGCGGTTTTGCCGCCTGCCGATTATAAGCTGAGTCATAGACTCTCCGACGGTCGCGGCGTGTATACGTTTTGTATGTGCCCCGGGGGCGAGGTAGTGTGTTCGTCCGACCTAGAGGGCACCGTAGTGACCAACGGCATGAGCGACAGGAAGAGAAACGGCAAATACGCAAATGCGGCGATTTTGGTTTCCGTTACCCCGGAAGACTTCGACAAAGGCGTACTGGGAGGGTTCTCTTTCAGAAAAAAATACGAGCGACTTGCTTACGAGCTGGGCGGAGGCGGATATCGTGCGCCCGTGCAACGCATATCGGACTTTTTGGCGGACAGACCGTCCGAGGGCGTGGTGGAGACCAGTTATCTCCCGGGGACGAAGAGCGCGGAACTAAAATACGCTCTGCCCGATTACGTGACGGAAGGTATAAAAGAAGGCTTGAGAGAATTTTCTAAAAAAATCAAAGGATACGAAAAGGGCGTTCTTATAGGAGTCGAGACTCGTTCTTCCTGTCCGGTGAGAATGGTGCGCGACGACAAGCGGCAATCCAACGTCAAAGGGCTCTATCCTATAGGAGAGGGATCGGGTTATGCCGGCGGGATAACGTCCTCCGCCGTGGACGGCATAAAAACGGCTCTGGCTATATACGAGGATATCGATTGACCTTCGCGACCGCGAAGGTTTTTTTATGTTGTCGGCAAAAATGTGCTTTACGTTTCCTTCATTCTGAATAAACGTTGCGAAATTTTGCCACAACATTGTCGACGGGCGTATTGACTTTTTTCGGATATACAATTATTATTGTATATAGGGAAATAACCTAACGGGAGACCGAGAATGAAAAACAAGACGAGATTGACGATAATATGTGTATTACTCGTGCTGTGCGCGAGTTTGTGCGCGCTGACCTCGTGTTTCGGACTCGGGGCGACGACTCGGGTTAAAGTCACTTCCATAGTTTTGGATACCGACGAAATCCGCGTTTCGTCCGCGGGAGAAGGCAATACGGCGACTATCGGATATACCGTTTTTCCCGAAAACGCCACCGATAAATCCGTCAGATTCAGCATAGTCGGCTCGGATGCGGGACAATACGTGTCGGTATCTTCTGCCGGCGTGGTTAAAGGAAAGAAAGAGACTTCCGAACTGGTCGGAGGAAAAGTAGAGGTCAGAATAACCTCCGCGAGCGATCCTTCCGTCACCGCTACCGCATACGTAACCGTAGAAAACGTCGCTCCCGCCGCGATATATTTCGAGCAGAGCAAGTATTCTAAAAATTTAGCGGACGCGCCGTTCACTTTGACGCCGATATTCGTGCCGGCTCACGCATCCGTCAATACGGAATACACGCTCCGCTCCGACAACGAAGACGTCGCTCTGATTGACGAAAACGGTCTCGTCACGATTAAGTCGCGAGGTTCTGCCACGATTATAGCGGAGCTCACGTACGTTTCCGGAGTTAAGGCGCAGACTTCCGTCGAGGTCAAGTATCTGGAGCCTCAATACGTGCTGGAATGGAACGGTGACGACGAAGAAAACTTCGAACAGACCCCCGGGGACCCCAAGACGATACGCTTTTTCATACGTCCCGCGGGACAGCAGAGCATATATGCGGACCCCTCTCCCGGCATCGTCTGGAAGATAGGTTCTACCGTCCTTGACACTGCTGCTTCCGACGGGCTTTCTTTCGACTACGCGCCGTCCGAGACGGTTACGGCGGGAGATTATACGATAACCGTCGATATAAAAGACGCCGACGATCAGACGCGGACTTTGACTTCTCCGTCGATAAGAATATATCAACCGCTGACTACCGACTCCGTAATCGTAAGAGACGCGTCGTCGCCGGAAGACTCTTCCCATCAAGTGACCGCGGGAGACAGAGTTACGCTTAAGTTGTCGATAACGGGCGACAAGCGTTACGGAGACGCGTACAGGTGGTATTCGTACGTATTCAGACAATCGGAAGAATCCGACTATAGAGGCACGGGTGCGGAAGAAGACGTGTATCGATATATTCTGGAGAATAAAACCAAACCCTCTTCCGAAACGGACCACGGAGATTTTTCCTATCTCGGTAATAGCGACGGAGGCAGGAGCGCAAGTTTTTCCACGGTTATAGAAGAGGACGGCAAAGTGTACGTGTTCGCCGTGCCGATAATAGCGGAAGAGGCAAGATACAATCTGATGACCGGTAGCGTCGCTCCCTACGTGGCAGAACCCGCGGAAGCGGCAAAAGTCGTCGATATAGAGAGCGTGTACGGGCTCAGACCCAACGGCACGATAGGCAGAAAACTCGTCTGGGAGAGACTCTCCGGAGGCGAGACGTACGAGGTGGAAGTGGTCTGGAGTACGGGAGAGACAGAATATTATTCTTCCGCTTCCGACGTTTACGGAAAATACTTCGACGGATCGTCATTCGTACTGCCTTCCGATAAGAAGGGCGAGTTTACCGCAAGAATAAAGACTCTCGGACGTCGCTGGTCCGAGCCGATCTCTACCGACGCCAAGGTGCCCTCGGGGATAGAAGGTTATCTCGAGCCTCTCGGCAATACGTCTATTGATCTGTATCTCTATGATATGAAAGAACTCGGCGAGCTGCTCAATTACCTGAGAGTTTTCCGTCCCGACGACGAAACTCTCGGACTGAACAAGATTGCGAGAAAAGACAGCGAAAACGACAACTACGCTTACGAGTACACCGTGGAAGCCCTGGTCGCGTTCAAGACGGAGACGATGACTACCGCCGGAGACTTGATCAATAAGAAGGTGTCCTACTACGACGGCAGAGTCACCGATTCGACTTCATATAAAGACGTGTACGTATACGCGTCCGAAGGCAGTAGCGGAAACAAAACGGAGTTCAGCGAAACGCTTTCCGTTGCGTTCGGGTCCTATTGCGAAGCGGGCTCGGCGGCGTTTTCGGTGATTTCTTATGACGCCGGCGCTGCGTGGGGAAAGGTCGAATTTCGTTTTAGCGTGAGCGTAAAGAGTGCGGTGACCCACTATACGACGGACGCCTCAAAACTGATTGACAAACCTAGCGAAACCGTTGTTACGGAACCAAAAAAAGGGGATAAGGTAACCTATTTTGCCAATTATCCTGCGGGAAAGGAGATAGAAGTATCCGACGGAATGGAGCTGTATTACGCGACGGTGACGGGGCTTAAGCCTGTGGCTAAAGCGGGGTCTTCCGCCGAGAGTATTTTGAATAAAGCCGCCGCTGCGCTGGACGAAATAGTGGGCGACGAGATGACCGATTACGAAAAAGCCGCCGCTATATACGATTATTTGGCGATGACCATATATTACGATCACAATGTGGCGGAGTCTTCGACGGTGTCGTCTTCCGACGCGTCGTTCGGTCTGGAGGGGGCGTTCGGCATAGGGACGTTCGACGGCAGAGCTCTCGCGGTGTGCGACGGTATGTCCAAGGCGTACGCGCTGATGTGCTATATGGTCGGTATACCCGCCGTCAAGGTGGTCGGGCTGGCAGGTCAAGGGAACGTGAAAGGCGGACACGCCTGGAACGTGATATTGATAGACGGCAAGTATTATAACGTAGACCTCACATGGGGAAGCACGGGGACTCTCGGGAGCTCCGACGGCTCCGGGAGCGTCAGTATGTTGTCGCATTATTACATTTTCGCCAACGATTCCATGATGTACGGCGGGACTCACATTCGTTACGGCGAGTACGGAGAGTGTACCGACAGCGATTATCTTTACTATGAGCTTAAGGGACTGGTCGGCAGAAAGACTTCCGGTGCGGATATAAAAGCCGACGTCGTTTCCGGCATAGTCGTCGGCAAGACGGTCACTCTGGATATACTGGTATATCCGTCGGCACTCACGGGTAACGGCGCCGAAGGATACGTGAAAAATCTCCTCGGAGACAGAACGCTCGGGATCAAAGGATATTCCTGGACGCAGAACGTCAACGGAGACGACACGATAATAATCAATTTGTTCATAACTGCATAAAAGGAGAAAACAATGTTTGCGATATCTAAAGGTCGTTGCTATTTGGGCGAAACGGTCGTAATGAGCAACGGGTTTATCGAAGTAGAGGTGACGACCGACGTCGGACCGAGAATCATATCTCTGAGAAAGCGCGGCGGCGACAACATAATGTATCAGGACGAGCTGGACCTCGTCAACAGAGACGTATCCGCCACGTACGGCGCGGGAGAGGTCTGGCACATATACGGCGGTCACCGTATCTGGTTGTCGCCCGAGGATGAGGAGACTTATTATCCCGATCATTATAGAGTTGCCGTGGAGCAGCTGGACAACGGCGCGATTTTTACGGCAGAGCCTTGGAGAAAGGTCAACGTTCAGCCTTCTCTGAAAATCGAGTTTGTCGGGCATTCCGAGATAAGAGTGGCTAATATAGTAAAAAATCTCGACCCCAATCCGCGGTTGTTGTGCGTGTGGGCGTTGACCGTGCTTAAACCCGACGCGGAACTTACCGTTCCGTTCAACACTCGAGACACGGGATTACTTGCCAATCGCAATCTGGTCGTCTGGCCCTATACCGACCTCAACGACGAGAGAATAACGATATCCGATATCGACGTTAAGCTCAGGAGCGTAAAAAACGCTCCGACCAATATCAAGCTGGGTATGTATATAGAGCGTCCCGTAGCCATATACCGCGGACACGGCACGACGCTGATTAAGAGGCTCAAGCCCGCCGCGCCGCCCGAGTGTTATCCGGACTTCTGTTCCAATTTCGAGACCTACACCAGCGGAGTAATTCATGAAGTGGAGAGTCTGTCTCCTCGTACGAGCGTACCCTCCGGGCATAGTATAGAACACGTAGAATTTTGGGAGGTATTATAATGTTGGATCAAGGCTATAAGCCGCTTTATAAGTATGTAAAAGAGTTTGAAAAATCTGTCGGCAACGACGGAATAACCGTAAGAATAGGCGTAGAAAGAGAAAAAGGTCATACCGCGGTAAGAGATATTCACGTCTATAGAGACGGTCACGAAGCGGATAATATCTTTTACGTAGAGAGGACCGTAAAAACAATGCTGTACGCATACGGCGGCAAGAGAGTCTATCTGGACGCGCCCGATTATATCGTGGACGAAATCCGTCGTATATATTCAAAAGACGGCGAGAGGGCTTTCGACGTTGACTTGATGGAGACCGTGTATTGCGAGCCTTTCGGAGTATACAAAAGAGCCGCTAAGGATATCGTCGAGGTAGAAGACGACAAGAGCCTCTCGGGAGGCTTTAACGGAAGAAGAATCGGTTTCGACGCGGGCGGCAGCGACAGAAAAGTGACCGCATGCGTAGACGGAGAGACGATATTTGACGACGAGACGGTCTGGTTTCCTAAGCTTAATTCCGATCCGGAATATCACGTCGCGGGTATTAAAGACAGCATAGACAGAGCGCTGGAAAAACTCGACGGTAAGCTGGACGCCATAGGAGTGTCTACCGCGGGAATAGTGGTTGACGACGAGGTGAGACTAGCGTCTCTGTTCCGTAAGGTTCCTAAAGAGATTTACGCCGAAAAAATCGCCCCCATATACAAGAACCTTTCTCGCGATTACGGTGTCCCTGTCAAAGTAGCCAACGACGGCGACGTTTCCGCATTGGCGGGCGCGGTCGCGCTTAAGCACGGCAGGCTCCTCGGCATCGCCATGGGCACGAGCCTGGCGGCGGGTTATATCGACGCCAATCTCAACATTAAGGGTTATATCAACGAGTTGGCTTTCGCTCCCGTAGACGCCAACAGAGACGCGGAAAGAGACGAGTGGAGCGGCGACGCGGGCGTAGGTACGTCTTATATGTCCCAGGACGCAGTCATTAAGCTGTTCAAGGACGCGGGAATAGAAGTCGACGAGTCTCTCGCTCCCGCAGAGAAGCTTAAAGTAGCCCAAAAACTGGTCAACGACGGCGATCCTCGTGCGGAAGAATTGTTTGAAAAAATGGGAGAATATTTCGGATATTCCATTATGTACTTCTCCCTGTTCTACGATATCGAGACGGTTATGTTCTTAGGCAGAGTGGCTTCGGGAAGAGGCGGAGACATACTCTTAAAAGTCGCTTCCGAAGTCGTGAAAAAGGAATCCGACGGCAAGATATCCATAGTCATCCCCGACGAGCGTACCCGCAGACTCGGTCAGTCGTACGTGGCGGCTTCGCTGGTTTCGCTTGACTAAAAATCCCTTGGAAAAACTTATTATATTGTGAGGTAATATATTATGGCTAACGAAAAAAAAGAAAAACTCATTCTCAACGATAAACCCCATACTCGTATGGTCGTATCCGCCCACCAGGACGATATCGAGATTATGTGCCCCAACGGCATCGTCGATTGCTACGACAACGATAAAGAAGGTCTTGTCGGAGTCGTCGTGACGGACGGAGGCGGCAGCCCCAGAGCGGGTGCGTTCGCCGATTTTACTTACGACGAAATGGTCGCCGCTCGTCGCGTCGAGCAGATCAACGCCGCCAAGACGGGACACTTCGCCGAGCTGGATATGCTCTATTATACCAGCGCGCAGGTCAAAGACAAGAACAACGATTCTCCCGTAGACGATCTTTATGAAATTCTTATGGAAAACCGCCCCGAAATTCTCTACACGCACAACCTCGCCGACAAACACGAGACGCATGTCGCAACCGCGCTTAAGGTCATTGCCGCGGTAAGAAGAATGCCTAAAGAACTCCGCCCCAAGCAGTTTATCGGAATGGAATGCTGGAGAAGTCTGGACTGGTTGTCCGACAACGAGAAGTTGACTTACGATATTTCCGGCTGGGAAGAACTTCTCCGTAAGTGTCTGGCTTGCCACGTATCTCAATGCGCCGGCGGCAAAACTTACGACGACGCCGTGGAAGGCAGAAGAATCGGTCACGCGACCTTCTCTCAGAGCCACGCCGTGGATACCGCTCACAGTCTCGCTCTCGGTCTCGATATGACCCCTCTCGTAGAAGACGATTCTTTGGATCCGAGAGAGTTTATTTTGTCTAAGGTCGAGTTGTTTAAGTCCGAGATTTTAGCATAATCGAAAAATATCGACAATCGAAAGTGAAAGAAACACGTCTTAACGGCGTGTTTTTTCACAAATATTTCATTGCACGCGTGCGCGCTATGTAGTATAATGACTATGTGACAGTATGGGGAGTAGTCTACCTTGTCGTCGCCCGCGTGTGAGTATACGCGCGAGAAATCTTTTCGGAGGATAAGCGACCCGATGAGCAAAAAGAGATTTTTTTCTATTTTCGTTTTGCTTTTAATACTGGCGGTTTTGGTCGTCGGTATGGTCGCGTGTACGGAAAAGGAAGATCCCGATAACGACAAGCCCTCTTACGTGGTCCCCGGCGGCGACGATAACAACGTCGATCAGTCGCAGGTGTCCAAAATCAAAAAAGACGCCGCCAACAAGCTGATCCGTTCCGCAATGTCCGCGCGTCAGGAATATTACGTCGTACCCGATACCGCGGAATGGTTCGTGATAGACTTTTCGGTGGACTTCGTCTACAACGATTACACGACTTATACCGACGGAGAGCGGTCGTCGTTTTCGCTGGACGTCAGAGCCAATATGCATCTTACGGACAATACCAAGAGCACGATGATGATCGAGCTGGTCAATTCTTCCGGAGCGGTCGTTATGGGCGTCTACTACAACGAGTGTTACCTGTACGTTAAGCTCTACCTGGGAGACGACGCCGATTATAAGTATTATATGCCCGAACTCAACCTGACCGCGATAGGGAAGGAGCTGGACGCCTTTGCGGGCGACGGCAAGCTGGATATAGTCAATCTCCTCGCTTCCGTAATCGCCAACAAGTCTCAGGTGGGATCTTTCGTAGAGGAACTCACTGGGACCAAGATAGAGATATTGGGCAGCTCTCTCGACGGACTTCTGGACGGATTGGCGCACAGTATATTGTTCGACGTGGACAATGCCGTTCTGGAGACCTCTGCCGACGAAAAGGAACAGCTCGTAGGAGTATATCTTCAGGCGGATACTCTTATACAGTTTTTGACAGGAGCGAAAAAGCTCCCGTCCTTCATCGGATTGGAAGAAATAAGCTGGACCGCGTTCGGTCTGCCTGACCTCGACCCCGTTCTCGAACAGTTTTTGGGGTTCTCTCTCCGTACGATAAGAGAAAAGGACTGGCCGAGCATTCAGGCGGTCATTTCCGCGGTTACCAATAAAAAGAGTTATACCGACGCGTCCGGTCAGGATAAGGAGAGCTACGTTCTCGACGATATCCGTATCAGAATGGACGCTCTCACCGACGAAAATCATCAATCCAAAGAATTCGATTTGCAGATAGACTTGGGAGACTTCCATATCTATCGTTCCGCTACGCCCGTTAGTATCAACTTCGCGGGAAAGAGCCTCTCCACGACGTCCGGAGTGTATAAGAGAGGAGGGCTTCTCAATATGTCTTTCGGCGCGGCTATGGAAATAGAAGCCGCTCCCGACGCGACTTTTACCCTCGACGATATCGTCTACGGTCTCGATATGGGGACCGTCGGAGAAATACCGGTCCGCTTCGGCGGCAACACGTCCGACGGCAGGACTTATTATCGCTTCGACCTCGACGTTAAACTGGCTCTGGATATGTTCGACGGGGACAATACTCAGGCAGAAATCAATTTCAATTATTGCGGCTCGACGTTTTTGTCGATATATCTTGCCGAAAAAACCGTCTATATCAACACTCAGGGTCTCAGAGACGCTCGCGGCGAAGTGTTTTCTCTGCCTAATATCAAAATAGAAAACATCGACTTGACGGGACTTCTTTTCGATGAAGAAACGGGCCTACTAGGCGTGTTGATGGGCTATCTTAATCCGAGGTTCGACTTAAAGAACGATTCCGGCGAGAGTATAGTGATAATAAGAGACGCCGAGACGGGAGAGATCCTCAACGCCCCCCAAAACGACGGCGTGGACGTGCTGGGCATCATCGCGATGTTGTGTCACTACAACACCCCCGCGGACGACAACGGCGATCCCATATCTTACATAACCCTGCCAGACCTCGCGGACGATCCCTCTTCGACGCCGTTCGGATTGCTGGTTACGGGCACGGATATAACGACTATCGTCAATATGGTGCTGGAGAGTATGGATTCCGACTACGAGTTGGAGTTCTATTTCCCGTACGTGTCGATATCCATGCCGCTGTCTTCGGGCGCCGTTAAGAACAACGACGACAGTTATCTCAAATTACAATTGCAATTGACCGACGACGTCTCTGCTAAATTGATGGTGACGGGCGGATCTTGGATAATGCGTCCCGACTTCACATATCAATCGGCAGAAGAAATAGAAAGCGCCGCGGAAATCTCCTACGCCGCGTATGCGGACGTGCTTAAGAGCAACAACTATCTCCTCAAGATTGGCGGAGAGTTTACTTTCGCTCAAGGTGCGACGGATAATACGGAAGTCTATCTGGAAAATTTGATAGCGGGCGTGCTCGACAAGTTGCTTATTTCTCTCAACGTGACGGAATCGGCGGCGTTCACGATACACTACGACGTTATCGGCAACGTTACGCTTAATATTACCGACGACGCGGGGCATATGCTGGACAAGATGTCCCTTGCGGGTTCTCAGTTGGCGATAACGCTGTCCGTAAACAACGCGCGAGGAGTCAAAGAAGAATTCTTGAAACTCGTCTACGAGGGCGATACCGACGCGGTCTATATCGACTTGTCCAAGCTGAGCGTGTTAAAATCGGTCGGATCCGTATTCAAGATTATCGAGGACGACCTGCCCAGTATCAAGATAGACGTAGGTCTCGGAGAATATCTGTCTTTCGACAATCCCTTCAAGGGACTCTTCGGGGATAACGATGGAGACGATTATGTTCAGCAGGCGATGAACGGCGCTTTCAACGTAGATGCGGCGGATATATTAGACCTGGCGGCGGACTTCCTCAGCGGTATCGATATTAAAGACGATACTCTCGAGATAGTCGCGGCGGCTCAGATTCTCAATACTCTCCTTGCGGTGCTTAACGTGTCGGGCTCCATGCCCGACGTCGACGCGACGATCGCGCTGAAAATCGTAGGCAACGAGGGAGACGGATTCCTCAAAATCGGCGCGTGGCTTTTGGACGGCGACGGTAACGGATTCATAGGCACGAATCTCAATCCTCTCACTTATATTACGCTTAAATCGGATCCCGATAAGACTGAATCGATCAGACTGGATTACGCCAATTATACGGACTTCGAAGAAGTTAAGAAAACTCTCGGAGTCAAGTTAAAGCTGGAAGGCGGCATCACCCTGAAAGGTTCTCTCGACGAGAACAAACAGTCTTTCGGCTTGGACGGATTGCTCGGAGCTCTGCTCGGAGACGAAATCGCAAGACTAATCAATCTGGAAATCATCACCGCCGATACGGACCTCGATCTTAATATGAAACTGTTGGTCAATCTCGATCTGTCTGAGATGAGCGAGGTCAACGGCTCCCTTGTATTCCCCAATATCGGCAGGTCAGAATTGTCTCTTAAGGTCACTTATATTAAAGACGGCAACGAGTATTTGCTCTTGGGAGTGTTCCTTAAAGCGTCCGAAGCGGACGATAAGGGCTCTACGCTGTATCTGTACGCGGAAGGACTCGGAATAGGCAATCTCGTAATCGACAATATCGGTGACGAGCTGTATAAACTGTTGTACGAGAGCGCGACCGACGCCGAGACGGATACGATGGTCAACGTCGGGACGAGCTCTTGGCAGATAGGCAATATATTCAATGCCGACACTGCGACAATGCTTGCGGTCAAAGCCACTCTCACGCCGTATTCTCTGGCGATAGACGTAGCCGGCGACGCGCTCAATCTTCTCCTCAACGAGTTACTCGGGGGACTTTTCGGAGCGGAAGAAGGTTCTTCCGACAATTATATCAATCTGGGCGACGCCAATATTACCTTCGACTTCGAGGATGGTTTGGCGATGTCCGCAAGCATCGAGATAGAGACGTTAAAACTGGGGCTTTCGCTGGGCGGGCTCAGACTCTGGTTCGGCAACAAAGAAGGCTTCTACGACGTGACGGTCCCCTCCGAAGACGCGAGCGGGAAGATAGACTGGAGCAATCACGGCACCATAGACGAGCTACTGTCGTCCGTACACGTGTCTCTGGGCGCTAAATTATACATAACCGACGACGCCACGGCTCTGGATACGGGGTCGGCGACCATAGATCTGTCCGATATTCTCAATCAATATCTCTCGGAAGTATTGGGCGGAATAAGTTTCAAGGCGTATCTGGAATTTTTGGGTTATACCGATTTCGAATTCAATCTCAGACTGGACGCGTATCTCGACTTCGCGGACCTTATGTCGGGCGGAGACCTTCTCGGAGGTCTGGCGGCGTCCTCTCTCAGAGTGCGCGCGGTCAACGGCAACGGCGAGGAGCTCTTAGACGTTATTTACAATAACGGGACGCTGTATATCTACACGACGCTCTTCGGCATATCGGATAAAGTGAGTTCCGACGGGAACAAAGTCTACTATAAGATAGAAAACGTAACGGATATGTTCGGCGATATAGACTCCGCGGCGGCGGAGAGTCTCCGTGCCGACGACAGTCCTCTGGCGCGTAACGCGAATTACGACGCTCTCCATAAATATATCGATGTCCTTACGGGACTGGGCGGAGAGATAGGCGTATATCTTGCCGACGGAACGATCGGATTGATAGTCACGCAGTCCGCGCTAATATCGATATTCGAATATTTCGATATAGATTTAAGTCCTTTCTTCGACAATTATAATCTGACTATAAGCGGCGAGATAGGCGCGACGCCTCTCAGAATAACGCTCGCGGCTAGCCTTACGGATAAATACAATCTTGCAGGCGAAGGCGCTCTTAATATCGGTCTGGAGATATCCGACCTCAACGTGGGCATAGCTACGCCGAGCTCGTTTATCCCCTCCGACTCGCAGTGTAAAAAAATAGAGTCGTTCAAGAAAATCGGTTTCTCGCTGTCTGCGGGACTGAGATTCAATGCTTCCGATCGTACTCTCGAAGTGGACGACGTACTGAAAAAGGCGTTTTCTTCACCTCTGCTGGAAGGACTGGGCGTTGACGCGGATCTGTTCTCGGGGCTGGGGATAATTCTCGGCTTCGACGGCGGATACGATAAAGAATATCGGCTGTTAATAGACGTGGTTTTGAACATAACCGATATTTCCGACCTGTACGTCGCGTTAAGTCTCACCGACAACGGCACGGAAATACTCGGAGTGCAAGTCTACGGCGGAGACGATTTCACCGTCTACGTCAACGTGCGCGGCGATAAGTATAAGATAAACAACGTCGTCGGCATTATAGATTCATTCATGCCGTCCGAGAGTGCGTCTTTCTCCATAACTTACGACAGAGACGGTAATATTTCTAAATATGAGGGTTCGCCGTACTCCGCATTGTACGGACTGGTCAATTCTTCTTCCGACGCGGACAAGCTCCTAGCGGAGATAGCCGTGCGTATCGCTTCCGAGAGCGCGTTGCAGAGCGCGCCGATAGTCGTCGATATTACCGAGAGAGCCGTTTGTGCGGTGTTGATGGGGCTCGCCGGCATAGATATAGAGAAATATCTCGGCGAAACGCTCCCGTCCGTAGAGATAAAACTCTTGGGGGACACCGTAATATCTCTCGATCTCGAGATGAGAGACTTCTTGGATCTGGGACTCGATCTCGATATGCCTACGATAGATCTGGAAGCGACGGTCCCCGGTAGACCCGATACGGACGACAAGGGGTATACAGAGATAGCCGTCGACGCAATGCGCGCCAAGATAGACCTTGAAGGACACTTCTCCTTCGACGCGGAAAAAGGCGTCGTCGGAGACGACACCGTCGACCTGACGGTCGTGTTGGCTTCTTTGATGTCCTCTCTCAACCTCGGTCAAGCCGATTTCGGCGTGCTTATTAAGCTTTTGGACGGCTTCGGGACGAGAGTTACGTTCTCGCTGTCGGTCAGCGCGGATATTCCTAAGCTGATTAAGGGTGATTGGACGGGCATCAACGGTTACGTCGTGCTAAAAGCGGAAGACGGCAGAGAACTGCTCGGCTTCTACTATGCGGAAGATACCGTTTATCTCAATCTTTCTTCCATCGGTTTCGGAAAAATAAAAATGGACAACTTCTCGGAGGTTATCGGAGAGTTGATATCCGCTCCCGCGGAGACGACGGCTCTTGCCAACGCTCCTTCCGACCCAGAGACGATAGACGCGATAACGCGCGCGTATATAAATATAAGGATAGCGCA
The DNA here is from genome assembly GCA_964613035.1 of uncultured Christensenellaceae bacterium. Lineage (GTDB taxonomy): Bacteria > Bacillota > Clostridia > Christensenellales > DTU072 > CAVIQK01. The sequence continues at coordinate 25,872 of CAZTFQ010000013.1, forward strand.
GGGCGACGGACTGGTAGTATCCGTGGCGGAGGACGTGTTCAAGCTCCTCTTCGCCGCACTCGGAGTGACTTTTACCGAGTACACCGAGGTCGACGGAGAGCTGGTCGCTACGACTATAGACCTCACGGACGTGTTCGAGAAGCTCAACGCGCAATTGGGACTGTTCTCGGGCGACTCGGCGATCAGCCTCGACGCGCAGATAGCGGCGTATAAGATACATCTCGATCTGGATACTCCCGTACTGGCGTTCAATAAGGAATTGCCCGTGTTCGACAAGACGGGTTATGCCGCGATATCGGAAAACTCCTCCGACTTATACTTCAAGTTTTCCGCGGATATGGGCTACGAGGGAGTGAAGGGTTCTTCTTACGACTTCACGGAATTGTTATACGGACTTCTCGACTTGGGCGACCTTGCGGGCTTGGACGAACTGGCTCTATCTCCCGTTATAGAGGTGCTGAGATCTTTTGACGAAGGACTGACGCTGGAGCTGGAAGCCAAGCTTCATTACGGCAATCTTTTGAGAAACGGAGCTCTTCTTCCCGACCTCGTCGGCGGAGACGGGCTCAATATAGACGTTTTGTTACAATCCGGCTTGTCCGTAAGAATGGTCGGACAAAACGGTCAAGAAGTCCTCGGACTGACTTTCACGGACGGCACTCTGTACGTCAATCTGGAAGTCCTGGGCATAGGCAAGTTTTATATAGACAACGCTTACGAGTATCTGCTCGATTTGCTTTCGCCGTATCTGAGCGTTACGGGCGACAGCCCTCTCGGATACGTACTGCCCGACAATGCCTCTTCCGTAGAGCAGGTGGGCGTAATAACCAGATTCGTCAACGTCTACGCTTCTCCCGAGAAGCTGGCTCTCGTGCTGACGACGTCGTCTATTCTGGGAGTGTTGAAAACTTTCGGTCTTAATATAGAAGACTATATCGCGGAAGACGTTATCAACGGTCTCGTGGACCTCGAAATAGAAGGAGACCTGCTGTCCGACGATCATTTGCTGGAATTGCTCGTCAGACTTAAGGACGCTTCCGACTCTTCCAAGGGGCTCACCTTGCGCGCAGGCATATGCAGAGAACAAATCGTCCGTTTCGGCAAGGAAGACGTCGATTCTTACGTCATTGCACGTCCGTCGGATGTAGGCGCGTACGCCGAGTTTAATAATGCAAAACTGTACTTTAATCTCGGTCTGGAAATGTATTTCAAATTGTCCGATTATACGGACAACGAGATAGAAAACGTCTATAAAGAACCGCTTTCGGGTATTTTGTCCACTATTTTGGTCGACTTCGCGCCGGTGATAGGCGTGGATATTTCTGGCGACCAGTCGGGCGTACTAAGCGCGACCATAGAAGGCAATATCGCATATATAGACCTGCTCAACGAGCTGAGTACGGGTAACGTAACGCTCAACAGCATAGAAGCTAAAATCACCCTCCGTTACAACGGCAACGGCGGCGGAGACGAGGTTTTCCTGACCGTATTGCTGTATCGAGGCAATCTGTACGTCGACTTGTCGGCGCTCAACGGTCCCAAAGTGGTGCTGGAGAACCTCGGCGGCATCATATCGGGCGAAGAATCGCTGTTCTCTTCACTCGCTTCCGACGTGAGTTATACGGAATCCAGAGTAGTACCGTCCAATGCTGCCTCGGGAGAGGAATATATAAGACTGCCGATCAAAATAGATTTGGACGGAGGTCTCTTCCTCACCGTCGAGAAGACCGCGCTCAATGCTGTTCTGTATGCGCTCGGATACAACAATTACGATATCACTACGGGTGACGACGCGGTCAAACTCGTGATAAAAGCGACCGACGAGTCTTCGCCGATACTGTTCAATATAGATCTCTCGATAAGCAACGAGGTCGACGGAGAAAACAAGCATGTTGCCAATGCCGGAGCGTCTCTCACGGGACTGTACCTCGGATTCGACGATCACGATCTCGTAGGCACGGACTTCGATCCCACCGCGTATACGTCTATCAACGATTTCAATACGATAACCGCGGCGACTTCGTTCGAGCTCGATCTCGGCGTAGTCAACGGCGGTCAGTTCGACTTACAGGCATTGATAGACGCCCTTATAGATACCAATTCGCTTCTGGGCAGAGCCGTGGCTCCTTATCTTAAAATGGCGGATTTAGGTCAAGGCGTCATTAAGATTGACCTGGAACTTGCTCTCAATATAGAAGATATTCTCAACGGAATTAAGGTTAAACTTCATATTTATATGGAGAACACCGCCTTCGACGTAACGATAATCTTCTCGGACCTCACCGCCTACGTGGACGCTTCTTCTCTCGGAATACAGAAGTTTATGGTGCCGATAGATTCCGTTATGGATATAATAGGCAGATTCTCGGGCGAAACGAGTCAAGCGTTTTTAGAAGAAAACGTAGCCGTCCTCAACGCTCCCGCAACCGATTACGCCACCGCTTCCAAGAAAGCAGGCTCTCTGGCGCAGATCGTCTTCGACAAGGACAACGGTCTGTTGATGACAATAGGAGAGGATATCGTCTTCTCTATCATCGAGCTCATCGGAGTGGACGGCAATATACTTAAAGGAATGAGCGAGAGTCTGGCTCCGATAATCAGACTGTCGGCGGACAGCGGCGCGACCATAAGCGTGGGCGCGATTATAGAATCCACTCACGAAAACGCCGACGGCAGTTATTTGCAAGTGGATATCGGATTCTCTCTGATTACGGGCAATACGCGTTATTCCATACTTAACGACGACGGAGGGCTCTCTTTTATAGACGACGCCTCCAAGTCGGATTATAAGTCGTTCGACGAGCTGGAGATATACACGTCCTTTAACGCGTCGATAGATATCACGCTGGACGAAGGAGTGTTGGATCTGGATAAAGTTCTCAACCTCATCGTCGCGGGAATGACTGCCGACCTGTCGGTGGCGGATACGCACAGAATCAATCTCGCTCTCAACGTTAGACTGGGACTGTCTCTCGAGAAGTTGCTGTCTATGGACAGAACGGCAGTGAGAGAAGCTCTCTACGGAGAGATAAACGTTGACCTTAACTTCTACTCCTACGATGCGTCGACGGGAATGTTTGTCTTAAAAGAAGAAGACGCTCAGGATCTGTTGACCGTTTATCTCAACGACAACGGCGTATATTTGTCCGTAGAGCTGTTCGACAGCAGTCTCAACGCCCATCTGGCGTCTCTCAACGTCGGTGAATTGCTCTACGATCTTCTCGGAGTGAGCGAAGGTTCCGACGAAAGCGGTTCTGCCTCGCAAGTCGTGCCCGACAACGCGTCTTATATGACGTTGCCCGTATCGACTCTTCTTAACGCGGGCGGTGCGTCGAGCGTGTCCAACGCGCTGGAGCTGATGTTGTCTCTGGGGAGCGAAGAGTTGAGTCTGGAGCTTTCCGTAAGTTTGCTGTCTACGATAATGGATATAATCGGCATAGGCGGAGAAGACGTCTATAACGTAGTCAAGAGCATAGTCGACGACGGAAAAATCGCCGTGGAATACGGCGACGACTTCTCGATTTACTTCGAGATATCCAAGTCCCCCTACGTCGAGGGGGGAGTGCAATACGCCGGATATAAAACCAAGTTGTCGCTATTGCACGATACGGTGGTCGATTTGTCCGGAAAAGAATTCGGCACGTTCAAAGAATCTCTGACCGACGATAAATTCAGAGACTCCGTGGCAGGCTTCGCGAGATTTGACCTCAACGAAATAATTGAGGCGTTAAATTCGGGCGACGAGGCACTGGACCGCGTCCTCGATATGGTGGGCGACGTGGGGGCGTCTGTCGACCTCAGAATAAGTTCGGAGCTCAGAGAGTCTCTTATAGACTGGACCAAGATTTTCACCAACAACAGTATAGATTCTTATCTCTTCATTCTTATTAAAGAGGCTCTTTCGACTTCTTCTACGATAAGATTGAAGTTTAACGTCAATATAGGTCAGCTTCTAAAGGGCAACCTCGCGCTGGATGCGATGCTGTCGTTCATGGACGGCACGGGACCCAATGCGGACGAAACGTTCAGTCTGGCGATAAGAGGAAGAGGTCTGTACGGAGACAGCTCCGATAACGACTTGGTAATTATCGCTTATGCCAAGGATTCTCTCGTGCCCGCTTTCTATATCGACGGAGAGTCCACGGATATTCTGGTAGGAATAGATTACAACGACATCATAGACGGTCTCTTGGAGAGCCTCGGACTCGTAGACTCGGGTTCAGTCGCTTCTTATTCCGCGTCGGAGCCTTACAACGCGGGACTCATAGGCGACGAAGACGGACTGATAGTAGGCGGTATCAACCTCAACGGAATACTCGACAGTCTGGCGTTTTCTAAAGGAAAACTCGCGATAGTCTTGGCTAAAAACATCGTCGAGCAGATTCTGGAGCTGTTGTTCGGATTCCCCTTCGAAGAGATAGACGAGTTGTCTCTGTCGCTGGATTCCGTTAACAATTCTCTCTCTTTGAGATTGTCGCTTGCCGCTATAGATCGCTTCTATCTCGACGGAGACGTCAATAACGAATATCTGGCTATCAATAAGGACAGTCAGACCTATTCTTACGGAAAGATTTCCGGCAGTTACGTTAAATTGTCCGAAACGTCTTACAGACTGAAAGAATCCTCGTATTGCTACAGATTCTCATTCTCGGAAGGTCTGACGATGACTTCCGCGGAACTGGGGACCTTCGGGTACGACGCGGAGAGCGGCAGATATTATCTCGACGGAGACAAGAGTAAGATTTACGTCGAATTGTCTTCAGGCGACAAGTGGCGTATCGGCGACGAAGAGGGCGTGTACGAGAAGAGCGGCTCTTACTTACGCTTCTATCGCACGCACGAAGTCACTCTCCAAGGCTCCAAGCTTACTTACGAAAACAAGACTTTCAGTCGTACGGAATCGGCGTTTTCCGTGGAAATAGGACTCGGCGGACTCGATATCCGTCTGGGCGGATACGATATGTTCGAGGGAAGTCTTTTCAACGGCAATGCGGCGGCGCCGCTGGATACTTTTATGCCGTTGTCGTCCGTAAAACTGTCTTCCGAGATCAACAGCTCTCTGATTATCGACGACCAACTGATATCGTACTTCGATGCGAGCGAAACGCTCTCCTCATTAATCGACGGTCTCGACCTCGTTATAAGAAGCGGTGAAAAACTTCACGTAGAGACGGAACTGACCTTAAAACTCTTCGTGGACTTCTCCGAGCTGGATAATCTCGGCATACAGCTGGCGATAGCTTCCGGCGGAAAACAATTTGTCAATATCATGTACGTGGGAGATCTTGGCAACGACGCCACCATATACGCAGACCTCGCAGGTCTCGGATTCCCCGCGATCAGCCTCTCCGGCATCAATATCGGAGAGATAGTCAAGAGCATGGTCTCGGGACTGACCGCGGAATCCGCGTCGGGCGCGTCTCTTCTCAACGCCGCGTCTTCATATAGCGTGGACGGTTCCGATATAAACCTCGTCGGCAGCTCGGACAATCCTTTTAACGCGCAACCGGAAGCCAAACTCGATTCCGAGTATCTCGAGTTCGGCACGGCTCTTATAATGCTGGCGGTCTCTTCCAGAGAAATCAGTCTGGCGGTCACGGGCGCGATGATAAGATCTCTGGTCCACGGTTTGATTATGCAAAACGCCGAGGGCGATATCATGAGACTGGACGTCACCGGAGACGGAGTAGCCGATTACACGATGCTCTTCAACGAGTCCGACGGAGAGAAGTATATCTACGTCAAAAAAGACGGACTAATCGTAAGCTCCGTCGTCACTCCCGCGGAGGACGGTTCTTGGATAATGGCGGCGGGAGACGCTTTCAGAGCGCTCGGAATATATTCGATGAGTTTCGACCCGACAGACAACACGGTGACGCTGACTCTGTTGTCCGACCGCAGTTCGCACGACGTGGCGGCTACCGATTACTGGAGCCTGTCCGACGAGGAAGCTCGTAACAAGCTGGACGCTTCCGCGGCGTCGACGGAATTCGTCATGCCCGAGTTTAACACTCTTAAAGTCGGCTACATAGACAATAGCGACAAGCAGACCTCGTTCGACACGGACGGCGACGGCAAGACCGATTACAGAGCAGTCTACGCCGTCGTTGACGGAAAAGAAACCGTTTTCGTCCGCAGAGAGAGCAACGGGACGATTTTATCCTTCGCTACGGATTCCGCGCTTACGGAAAAAGAACTCAGAGAAACGGGACTCACCGCGGCGATATGGGCGGCGGGAGAATTGACGCTGACTATGAGATACGGTTCCGTCACCAAGCCTCTCGGAGACGCGATAGATGCTACGGAAGCGGAGATAAAAGAGATGCTTGCGCTACCCGATAAGTTGGCAGGCATATCGATAACGCTGGACGAGAGCGAATCTTTCAGAATAACGTACACTTTCACCGAGTCGACTTTCGAAATGGGCAATATGGTGGAATCTTCCATAGATCCCGAGCACACCGTGACGGGAGAACCCGCCGATTACATAACGAGCATAGATATACTTAAAAACTTATATCTGGCGATTTCTCTGGAAGTCAGAATAAAGACTCGCAACGCTTCCGGCGACAAGAGCGTGCAGGTAGAGACTCTGGAGGCTCTCGTGGAGAGTCTACTGGGGATGCCGACGGGCAGCTTCGATCTGGCGCTTCAGGACGCGTCCGTAGTTCTTACTTTCGATCTGGAAGCCAAACTCGACCTCGCAGAGCCTTCTCAAACCAGAATAGCTCTCAACATAGGCTACGGCGACAACGTTATCTTAGGCGTATACTACGGTATAGCCGGAGGCAGCTCGGAGCCCGAGTTGTATGCGGATCTGTCGGGACTGGGACTGTTCAAGGCGAGTATAACCGGAGTACAACTGGCGTCCGTAATAGGAGATATGTTGGGAGTATTCGTCAGCGACGACGGAATCGACGTGGGAGAGCTCCTCGGAGGTCTCTTCGGCGCGGCGGCGGAGACTACGGAAGAATCGAGCGCAGTTCCGTCTCAATTGGTCAACCTGACCGGCGGCAACGCTCCGTCTTTGGCTCCGTCCGAGGGCGAGGAAAACGCTCGTCTCGAGATAGTCTTCACCAATCAGGAAATTATAATTATGCCCAATATGAAGGTTATGACCCTTCTTACGGGTATAGAATTCCCCGATTTCCTGGAAGTCAGAGCTTCTCTCAACCTTTATAGCGGTCTCAACAACCTGAGCCTCTATATCAATATGGATAAGTTCGGAAACAACGTCCAAATATATCTACCCCAAAACGGCGGTCTGGACATAGCCGTCAATACGGATAAAAACGTCACTCTTCCGGATACTTTCGAGGACTACGGCGCAGTTAACGGCGTGTCGGTGAGTTCTGCGGGTATGTCGATAGGCATCAGAGGTCTTGTCAACTCTCTGTTCGACAGCCTCTACGTGGAAGATTTGAAATTATTCCTCGAGAAGCGCAACAGTTACTGGGCAAGAACAAGCGGCTCTTTCTACACGACCGGATACAATTATCCCGCGTACGGTTCCGCGGAAGAACCCGTCAACTACGCTTCCGCAGTAGGCGGCGGCACTCTTCTGGGTACCGCGGTGGGCGCTATCTGGGGCAACGATAAATATTCGGACTTCAGAGCGGCGGCGGACGATATCGGAAGTAGTTCCGGAACTACGACCAAGCGTACCATGCTCAAGCTCAACAGGACGCAGGAAAACAAACTGGAAATAGGCGTCAACTTGGGCTCGGGCGACCAGTTGTACGTGCGTATCAAGAACAATAAATTGGCAATCAAACTGCCCAGTTTCTCGCTGGACTTCAAGATATCTATATTCAAAGTCATCCAGATACCGTTCAGCATCGACGTAGGTGCGATCATAACCACGTTCTACCCCAACGATATCGAGATAGTCACCCTCGTTATGAATCAACTGATCGCCGAAAACCGCAACAACGGTCTCGCGTCTACGGTGGGTAGCGTGTACGGCACGGTCACCGACGAAGACGGCGCGGCGATAACTGACGCCACTGTGCTTATAGGCACGGCGGAAGCTTTCGACAGTTATGACGAAAGTGCCGAAGAGAATAAAGGAATATACGCGGTCACGACCGACTCTTACGGCTATTACGCGCTGGCGGGAATATCCGAGGGAGTATACGAAATGGCTGTTAAGAAGAGCGGATATATGACGGTTTCGTACAGCTATGTCAGAGTGACCGCCACTTCTTACTCCAAGGCGATACGGCAAGACGCCGTGTTGTATACGGATTCCGGCGCGACTCCTTACGAAAACGTCGAGATATCCGGCAGTATCATAGACGCCGACGGCGCTCCCGTAGAAGGAGCCGACGTGCTGGTGGACAGCTCCGTTGTCGGCGCTACCGATTCTTACGGTCATTATTCGATAGTTTTATCCGTAATTTACGGTAAAAACCACGTTGTTTCCGCGGAAAAGAACGGTTACACCGTACAGGCGACGCAGTCTTTCTCCGTCAACGACAGAGACAATCAAAAGAGCTATTCCGTCGCTACCGTCGTCATGACCGAGAGCGAGCTTAACAGAACGGTCGTTACGGGCAGTATCAGAGACGGCGAAGGCAATCCTCTCAAGTTGTCCGATATGGAATTGTGGCTCACCAAGGTTATGGTCAACGGCGGATTGTACAGCGATACCACGATTTGTCCGTCTACCGACAAGTACCCCGACGGAACGATTACCCCGACTAATTTCTTTTCCAAGGGCACCGATTACGAGGCGTCCGTCGACGTCAACGGTAACTTCGTCCTGTATCTGGACAATTCTCTCGTAGAGAGCTCGACGGGCTCCGACGGAGTGGCGAGATTTAAGTTCAAGTTCAGAAGCGAGACTTATACCAATGCCAATTCCGGCATAATAGATCTCAACGTCGGCGCGTACAACGATATAGGCAGTTACGTGTTCACTAAGCGCGACGAGCACTGGTCGGCTGCGCTGTACGGCAATTCTTCCTTCATAACGGGTATGAGACTGCGTTTCGGCGCGGATAAAGAAGACGTAGACGCTTCGACCTCGGAGGGTTCCGAATTGACGAGCTCGGATTGGCTGGAAGTAGAGACCGGCGGAGACAATACGTCCGACAACAAGGCGTATATAGAAGTATGGTTCAACAGTCAGACGATATCCGACCTCATTATGCAGGTTATGGGACTCGTTTCGGAGAGTTTCACCTCGCTACTGACGGTATTGCCCACTTCAAGAATACGTCCTATCGACTTGGTGGAAACCGCCTATAACGACGCCACGGGTGCCGATTACGAAGGTGCCAAGACAGGAGAGCGTTATTATCCCGAGGACCTCTACGACGGGTCCGACGTAGCCAAGCAGTACGATATAATGGTCGGAGACTATAAGTATTCCACCATAACCCAATGGGCTCTAGCGCATCAGGGATATCAGACAAAAGTAATGGCGGCTACGATATCGGGTATACTCGGGTCGGTCATAGAGAGCGCGCTTGCTACCATTCCGTCCTGGATAAGAGAACTGGCGGGTACGTTGATAAGCTCCGTATTGGGAGAGACCCTCTCCGGCATAGGCGACAAGATAGCCTCCATATTGCCTTTAACCACGCCTCACAATCTGTACGTAGACTTCCAGTTGACCGCCGACGGCAACAAGTCGATTTTCACTTCGGGCGGCAATTCCGGATACGGTTTTATAGCGGCGGACGAAATGTTCGAGCAAGAGACCGTTTACGACGTGGGCATCAACTTCAACACGTCTTCCAATACGACCAGTCTGCCGATAGTAACCAACATCAACAGCGGTTATACGCGTACTTATAGTGCCAATTCCGCCTATACTTACGGCTGGATAGAGGATAGCGGAGTCATCCATTGGAACAGTTCTCATTCCGCCGCGGGCGGGACCTGGATATACGACGCTAGGAACGATACCGTCAGAAGAAACGACGGTACGGACGGATATTCTTACGACGTGATACAACTCGACGGCGTGAAATATCTCGTCAACAATTCCGCGTATATCGTCACCGGCAAAGCGACCGTCGACGGCGACGATTATACCTTCTCGAAAGGAATATTCGCCAGAGGCTCGTCTTATTCGGATACCGTCTTTTATAAGCTGGACGGCAATTCCATAAAAATCAATACGGGATCGGAACAGAACAATTACGGCGGCGGATTCAATACGACCGTGGTAAGCGCATTCGCAACGGTAACGTATAAGAATAAACAATGCCCCGTCTTCAAGACGTTCTCTAAGATTTTGCTCGCATACGAGTCCGACCTCTATGCGCTGGAAGGTATCGTCTATGACGAAGAGGGCGAAATCAAGCTGGAACTCACCGGACAGAGCACGATCAAGACGACGGGCGTCTCGTATAACGGAGAGACGACGTCGCGCAGCTATAGTTTCAACGACCGCTCGACGTACGCCAAGATAACCCTCGACTCCAATGCCGACGGCGGATTGCTCAAGAGCATATCGCTGTTTATCAACGGCGTGTTGTATAGCGGAGAACAAGGCGAGTCCACCGTAGCGGGATTCGGCGTGGTCGGAGGTTATATCGACGGCGACAGATTTATCAGTCGCGGTATCGACGGCATAAGAAAGGTCGTCGTGTTCGACCTCACGGGCGCTTATTCCGCGGACGCCGACGGCAACGTCTATTATTCCGGATCGGAAGGTTACACTTACAACAAAGAATACGTCAACGAGTGGGTACGCACCTCGACCGTCGAGACGTATATACTCATCGACGATAAGACCTCGGACGGAACCTTGGTGCAGAGATACTACTATCTCATAGAAGAGAGCAATCCTAAATACGAGTCCTTCTTAGAGCTTCATTTGGAAAATACCGGCGTTTCGCTGCGCGCTTCTTCCACCGAGCCCGGGAAAGACGAAGACGACGATTACTTTAATCTGGACGGCAACGCATCCAAGACGATTTACAATCCGCCTTATAAGATCGTGTTCAACGACCCCTACGATCCGTCCGACTTCACTTTCTACGGCGGTAGCTGGGCTAACGAGGTAGGAGGAGTCAGAACCAATACCGACGTAACCAAGACGGTCTACGACTTCCTGCCAGAGAGACATTATACCGAATTCAGCGACGGCGGAGACGCCTCCGAGTCCAACGGCGTGGCGGTTTTCTGGTCGTACGACGCGGTAGACTTCAACCCCGAAGGCGGCAATTATTACGTCAGAGGTTATATGCTCAACAGTATCGTCGAGATAGACGCCGTGGTTATGCCCAGAACGGTGATCGCGGAAGATTCCGACGTGCTGTCCAACCTTCCCGCGATAGATCCCTTCGACTTCAACGAAGAAGAATACGTTGCGTCTCTGCCGACTTCGTTCTTCGAACCCGACGGAGTGAGAACCTCTTCCGACGGGACGAGTTATAACGTCGCGGGCACGTACGTGTTCAACGATTTAAGTTGGGACTTCTCCGATACGGTTATCGATTATAGAGGAGGAGAGACTACAGTCAAGTTGACCTACGGCATCGTCGGCAACACCAACAACGACGGTTATAAGTCCGCCAAGGCTACCATAGAAGTACCCGTTAAGGTACTCGATCGTACGATAACGGGGCTTACCGCCTACGTAGAAGGCAGTAAGAGCGGAATATCGACCGTAGACGAAACCGATTCCGACGGCAACGTGACGTCTTCCGTCATATCGGTAGAGTTCGATCCTTACGTCGTATCCGATCCGAGAGCGGCGTTGAGAGCGGTAGAGACGTTCCGCGTGAGGACTGCGGAAGGTAAAGAAACCGAGAGACAAGTAGTCTCCGTCAGCTTGTTGTCGATGTGGGGTTATTCCGCGTCCGACGCGGCTACGGGTAAGGAATATACGATAGAATACGTGATAGAAGACGATTTGGGCAACAGACAAAGAGTGGAAGTCAAAGTCGTTATTTCCAGTAAGGAAATAGTGAGTACTACCGTATCCGCCATAACGGACGACGCGTGCAGAATCACTCCTTACGCTTCGGCTACGGCGCAAGGCAGCATTTACGACAGAGACACGGGATTGTTGTTGCCGTCCACAATAACGGTTTATCATGCCGACGGCACGACTACCGAGTACACGGAAAACGTCGATTACGTCTACGGCGTGAGAATAAAAGGCGAGTCGAGAATCTATTACGGAAGCGACATACAAGACGCATTCACCGCATTGGAGAGCAAGACTTACGTTCTGGAGGTCTATTCGATAGACGGTAACGGCAACAGAACTCTCTTCAATTCCTTCGACGACGATATGTTCCGAAAGGAACTCTTCGTATCCGCGGCGATACTTTCCAACGTCCCCGATTTGACGATTGCCCCCGAGACGAGAGTCAGTCTGCCCGAGACGTACAGAGTGCTGTTCAACGGCGACACCGCGGAAGCGGAAGTTATGGTCGAGTGGTCCATAGACGTGGACGAAATACTCTATACTTTCAACGGCGGCGTGTACAGCTCTTCCGTGACGGTGAAAGGCGCGCTATTCGAAGATCAGAGAATAGACAACGTCAGGATATCCGTCAAGAGACTTCTGATAGACTCGATCGACCTCGGAGAATACGACGCAATCAATCCGTATTCCGCATACACGGATCTCTCCGCGCTACTTTTAAGAGAGTCCAATAGCCTTAAGATTATGGGCGGCACGGAAAGAATATCTTCCGACGTATACGAAGTCGTCTCCTATTCGATAGTGGACGGCACGGACCTCGACAGCGACGAGGGATACGTACTGGTAAAACTGGAGATAGGCAACAAAGGCTACTCTTCCGGCAAAAAAGTCTGGTTGCAAGAGATTTATCAGAGAATAAGAAGAGCCGACGTATCCGATGCGGAGCTCTATTCCGATTACAGATACTACGACGCAGACGGAAGACTTACGAGCGGCGTCCATAGCGGAAAGGGAGAATTGAAGATACTCAACGTATATTCCGAAAAACTCCCCTCCGAGATACGACTGTCTTCTTCCGGCGAGGCATACGGCGTGAGTTACGATTACTCGACGATAAAAGCAACCGACGAAAGCCTGCCGCTGTATATGCAGTTCGAGTACACAGTAGAGATGATCCCCGACGACTTCCCCGAGGCGCGCAAGACCGTTACGGTGAAAATAGACAGACATCTCTCGGAGATACCCGTAGACGCGATAACTTTCATCGGAGGAAGTCTGGAAAAACGCTCCGACGGATATTACGCTTCTTATAAAGCGTTTTGCTTCAAGTCGTCCTCACTGCCGTCGTCGGCAACGATCGACTTCGATTACTCTTTAGCCGCGGACGGATACGTCCCCAACAGTTCCGAGACTATCCTCAACGGTATCGCCAAGGGCTCCATGCCCGTGACTTACAGATTGAAAAAATCTTCCGACATAGCCGCCGATATGACCGCCGACGTCGAGATAGAGTTGATAGCGATGATAGGAAGAGCCGACTTCGGCTACGTCGAGATACCCGTAACGATTAAAGTCGAAGGCAGCGGAACGGAAATAGCCTCTACGGGACTGGAGAGCAAGATACTCGATATCGACCCGTACGGCAATGCGGCAAGACCTCGCGCTACGGTGCTGGCTCTGCGCTATGAAGACGGCAATAAGGTCGTCGACGTCTCCGCTACGGCAGAGATCGTCTACTCCGACGAGAGAGACCTTCTCCCCGTCGATATAGAGGATTCTATATCCCGATACTTAAGCTACAGAGGCTCGGACGGCGTGATAACGGGATCTAAAGTAGTATTGAAAAATACCGTCGAGTTCTTCAACGGTTCATTCACCGTCTACAGCGTAGCTTCCGCCAACGTCCGCGTCTTAGAGAAGATAGCGGTAGGATTGACGGACGACGTTAAGGGGACGATTTATAACAAAATCGACTTCTCCGCGATTAAGACCGCGACGGTGGAATTCCACAACGGCGAAACGCAGGTCCTCGAAATAGAATGGAGCGACTTAGACAACGTCAGATATCTTGTCCAGGGCGGCGTGTATTACGTCGGCGCGACCATATTCAAAGGTCTGGGGGACAACCTCGAGCAGACTTTCAGAGTGCGCGTCGTGATAGAAGAGGCTTATATAGAATCGTTGTATCTTAAAGAGGACGACGATTATAACGAAATAACCGAAATAACGGTCGATCCGTACGAGGGATTCGTCAATCTCCCGTCGACGGTTTACGTCAAGTTCTACGGTCTGGACGGTTACGTCGAGACGTCAGCCGAATGGCGTACCGAGCATATAAGAGACCTGATATCCGTTTCGGGCGGAGCCGTTTACGAAAAAACCGACGACGGCGCGGTGGTCTTCGTGTTAAGGATGGGTAATTCCGTACAAAACTTCCCCGTCAAGACGGTCGTTACTGACAGAAGCGTGGTGGCGGATTCCGATTCGGCGGGACTCGAACTCAACAGAAGTGCGTCCTACGAGGGCGAGTGGCTGACGCTTAACGGCGGAGAGTTTTCGTCGGCAGATTACAGCGCGGACGGCAACGAGTTTAGACTGAATATGAGCATTAATCCTTATGCTCCGATTACCGGTTATAAGTATTCGGAAGACGTTTCTTCCGCGGCTTTCTATTACTTCCGCTCGGCAAGAGTAAAGGTCAAAGACGGCGACGGTTATAAATATCTGACCTTCGACCAGTCCGACGGAGAGATAACGTACAATATCTATGACAAAGCGACCGGAATGCGTACCAATACGGACAACCTCTATACCGGCAGAGACGTCGTCGTAGAGATGTATCTGAATACTCTCGGCGCGGGTAACGCGGCGTCCGACGCGACGGTTAAGGTAATAATAGACGTCAGAATCCTCGATATGAGTTATTCTTCCCCCGCCAATTTCCGCGAGGAGTACTTAGTCGATATGTACGGCGAGTATTTCGGTAGCGAATATGCGGACGCGGACGGATATCTGCCTTATTATCCCGTGGCGACGGGAGGACTTTCTCTCGACGGAATACTTTCCGACGGTCTCGAGGGTATAGTCGGCAGAACGGACGATAAAGTTTCGGTGAAGATAGTCACCCGCGACGGAGAAATTTATACCGACGACAACGCAAGGTTCGATTCCGCAGGCGCCAACGTCAACTTCTCTGGAGACAGAGGATATCTCTATATCACCGTCGGTAACGACAACGGCGGATATCAGAGAATAACCGTAACGCTCGATTATATCAACCGTACCGTTACGTCGCTCTTCGACGAGAGTTCCGTCAAAAACTTCTACGTCGGAGAGGATACGATACGCTCTCTAGGACTGGCGGAATCCTCTATAAACAAGATAATCGCCGGCGGCAACGGATACAGAGCGTTCATACTGGATCCCTTCATGAGCTATTCCGACAACTTCTTCCCGAGCGTCGGTAACGAGGTCAGATTCGCCGACGGCACCGTGTATACGGACGGAGTAAAACTTACCTGGGACAACGACGTATCCATCGACTACTACGGCGGATTCTTCAAGGTCAAGGGCGTCTTCGGACACGACGCGACCGCGCAGTCCGTCACCTACAATATGTACGTTCTGCGCAGAACGGTCGTCAACGGGACTTCTTCCGACGACAACGGAGCTTTCTCGGGACTCTTCAAGTCGGACGATCCGATTATTAAGCCCTACGATTATCTCGGTGCGGGAGACGTTTCCGAGGCATTGGTCAAGGATATATTCAAACAAGGCGAGTTTACGGTCAGTTTCACGGAAGGTTGCGACGTAACTTACACCTTGGGCGGCGCGGCGACGCTGGGAGTCAGCACGGATAATGTTCTGTTGGGCGGATTCAACGTTTCCAATTATCTGTCGATAGACGACGTAGGACTCTCGATGAACTTCAAACTGGATTCCGCGACGGGACTAGGTAGTGACGGATCCGACGTGCGATTCTTCGTCACTCTGCCCGGTTACGGCATGGGCAAGAGCGGAAGACAAACGGTGGCGGTCTACGTCAAGAGTATGGTCCAGCGGATTAAGACGGTCGAGCCTTACCAAAACGGCTATTACGGGACCTTCGACGATTATTGGGCGACGGCACTCTCGTCGGGAGCGATGGTCAAGTACGACGATTCTTACACCATCGTCAAGCCGTATTATTTCATAGAGCAAGGCGGTCTTAAGCTCCCCGACAGAGTCAGATTGACGCTTGTCGACGAAAACGGCGACAACGCCGCGTCTTACGACGACGTTCTCGTTACCTGGAACAACACTTCCGGCAACGTTATGAGAATCAATTATAACGACGTAAGCAAGACGCTCGGCTTCAATATGTCGCTCGACAATCAATATTTCGGTTTCGAAACGGAAATAATGCCTCAGATACTCGATATCGGAGAGGATAAAGTTTTGTTCGGCGCGGACGACAGAGTGTACGGCAGTCAAGACGTGATTCTGCTCCATACCGACACCTCCGACGTGGTCGGCGGAATGAAGAGCAATATTTCGATAGGCGGCGTCAAGACCACCTCGGACGGCAAGGCGTACGCGGGAGCCGACTATAGCTACACGTTGACTTTCAACGACGGTAGCAAGTGGACTTTCTCGGGTATTAACGGCGGCGGCACGTCCAGAGACAACGTCAACAAGTGGTACTTCGGCGCGGTGCGCTTCGGCGACGGATACGGAACGCAGTATGCCACCATGACGCTGGGAGGCAAGGGCGGTCAAACGATTAAATGGGCTATTAAGACTGCCGATAAGAGCTGGGTCAACAGCAGCATACAGTCGGTGATAACGTACACCGAAGGCTCCTCGATAGACTTCAGCGCGATAGGCGGTACGGTCAACGGAGGACTTCCTGCGACTTTCCGTCAGTACAGCAATCTGTATTACAAGCAGTCCGGCAACACCGCTTATGTGCCTTACGACATACCCGTCGTCTATACCGCCGTAAACAACGTTACGATTTCCGGCACAGCGTTGACAATGTCGGGAGGCACGACCCCCGTGGTCAATTCTTCTTCCGACGGTTCCGACGTGACCCAGACGATAGGCGTGGTCAACTGGACCGCAACTGCGGTGAGAGGCTATCCGTCTCCGTCTAAAGAGGTCGGCGGCACGATATACGTGTGTTGCGTGCCCAAAGCTTCCTCTATAGACTCTACCAAGGTCAACGCGTATCTGCACAATCCGCAGAGGGGCGGATTCTCGTACGACGGCTTCACGCCCAAGCTGGACGGCTACACCTATCCTACGGGATTGTCCGCATCGTCTACCGCGGAGTCCGTAGGGAGCCTCGACGATCTCAAGATAGACGAAGCATACTACGTCGATACGGAATACGGATATCTCATAGACGTACCCGTCATCGCGGTTAAGAAAGGGACTTTGTTCGACACGGCTAAATTGCCGCTCTTCGAGGCGGTCGTGAACGGCTCTTGCGAGACTTATATGCTGGATTATTGCACGGCTAAGGTCTATTACACCGACCGAGCCGGAGCCGACTGGAGATACAGGATAGACGTAAGCGAAACGGGCACGATAACCCTCGACAAAAACTTCGGCAGCACGGTGTCCGGAGGAGTGTCGGGAATAGACACCTCGATATCGGGCAGACGCTATACGATAGAAATGCAGGCGTTCGGTAAGGACGGATCGCTCTATACGGTCGCAATCGCGCTGTCTATAGTAGCTTAATATTATAAAAACGATTGCTAAAAAATCGTCAATAATATATAATCTTATAAGTAAAACTCGCGTTTTAAGGAGTCACAATGAAAAAACTAGCAATTGTCGCATTAGTAATAATCGTAATCGCATCGGTTTTCGTAGGTTGCACGGAGAATTATTCGGCAAGCGCCATCCCCGGACCTGCGGAATTTTCCGCATCCGCAGTCTCTTCCAACGGCGGTCTGGCAATTAAAGCCGTCTCGGAAGGCAAGTCGTATCTGTATTACGTCAACGGTTATGCAGATAAGAGCGGAGAGAACGTATTCGGCAATGCCGTCAAGGGATCTATCGTCAGAGCCGAGCTCGACGCAGACGGACACGTCAAATATCCTGCCGACGTACAGATAATCGTTCCGAAAAACGTTTACGCTCCCACCACGGTCAGCGGTTCTACCACCGCGTCGGGTTTGAGCAAATCCGTCACCAACAAGGCGGCGGGCGTATATACCGACGGCAAGTATCTGTATTACACCTCTCCTTCCACCAACAAGAATTCCGACGGTGAATACAAGACCGACGAAATGATGCTGATGAGGACCGCTCTCAACGGTACCGACACCCGTCAGATCGCATACTTCAGCCACTACAACGTTCTTTATACCGTGTATAACGGCAACTTGGTCTACTTCGACGCTTCCGCGAAAGAACTTCACCGCGTCAACCTCTCCGATATGAAAGACTCCAAGCTGGAAGAATCCGTCACGAGCGTGGTCTTCGCAGATTATAGCGGCACGGCTCTGGACAATCTTTTCTTCTACACCAAGGCGTCCGAAGACGAAGACAACTCCGACTACTCCGTCATCTACAGAGGATCCGTGGACGGCTCGATCGCTTCCGCCAAGTACCTCTCCGGTATGGATAACGAAGAGCTCAGAAAAGCCCAAATAGAAGAGACCGCGGTCGACAAAGGATTCAAATATTCCCTTATAGACCTTAAAGTAGTCGACGGAAAAGCCATCCTTATCATCGACAAAACGGACAACGGTTCCTCGACCCTTTCTCAGGGACTCTACACTATCGAGGTGAGCGCGGATTCCGTATATTCAGTTAGCGACGAAATCAGACTTTCCGGCAACGGCAAGAGCGGCAACGACGATTCTTATTCGTCATTCCGTTTCATAAGCTCGTCCGTGGTTATCGCCAATACCTCTTCCGCCGGCTATCTTCTCAACAAGACCGCGGAAGGTTGGGAAAAGGTCAAGCGCGACAGCTCAGATTCTTACAAGCTGATATCGTCTTCCGTCACCGTCCTCGACGTGAAAGAAGAAGACGGAGTACAGGTCGTGTACTTCCTCAATTCTTCGGGCAAAGTGCAGAAGATGAAAGCCTTCACTCTCGTCAACGGAGCGGCTGTTGCTTACAACGGTAATTTACCCGTCGTCGACGTAATAACTTCTCTGTCCGTATCGACGTCTTCGTTCAAAGCGGAGTACATCGACGGCAACCTCTATTACATCAACAGCAACGTCCAAAACTACACCTATGCGTACTACTTCGACACCTTAACCGCGGACGCGCCCGTGTACAATCAGGAAGACGCTCAGAATCGCTTCATCTCGATTGCCACCGACGCGGATATGGTCTCTATCCTCGCTTAGTGTAAATAAGAAAAGTTAATAAAAGAACCGACCCCTAACAGAGTCGGTTTTTTTGTTGCGGAGATGAAGGACAAATAAAAAACCGCGGTTTTCCGCGGCATTTTTATATTGATATCGATTTAAAAATCATCGTCATCGTCAAGGATGTCTTCATCGTCATCGTCGTCGGAGGCTTCGTCCGCGGAAACTTCTTCGAAGTCGTCGTCATCGTCGAAGAATTCTTCTTCCTCTTCCTCGGGTTCTTCGTCTTCGTCGTTCCAGCCTTCCTGTGCGGCAAGCTCGTCGAGAGAGAGTTCTTCGTCTTTATCGAGCACAGGCTCGGTTATGCCCAGTTCCTCGTCGGTGATGTCGATGGTCTCGTCCAGCGATTCTTCTTCGTCGTCCCAGCTGATGTCGGGCTCGTCGATATCGGCAAGACGCTTGGAGCCTTTTTCTCGATCCATTTCAAGAAGACAAGAGTGGCAATATTTTTCTCCTTCCACGACGTAATTGGTCTTGCAGCGGGGACAGATGCCTTCGCTTTCAAAGTCGATTTCTTCCATATCGTCGAGGTCGTCGTAGGTGAGTTGACCTTTAAGTTCTTGCTTGCAAATTTCGCAATATTCGTCCTCTACGGGGATGTAATTGATTTCGCATCTGGGGCATTTTTTGTATTTCATGGAAAATCCCTCCTTTTCCGTTGCGGTGATATTATATTGACTACTAATCGATTTGTAAACTATTTTTTATAAAATTTTTGTTAAAACCTGATTTTTTGTGATAACACGACCGCAAGGAGAGGCTTTTTGCCGTTTTTTTCGGCTTGAAAAGTTTGTTAAAATTATCTTTTACTATTGCAAAAGGCTCCGATATAATTTATTATATTATATATCTAATATTATACGCTCGCGTAATTATCGCGCGCACGCGTACACATAGGCGTATGAAAGGTAAAAAATTTTTTAGTTTAATATTGATTGCGGCGTTGATTTTGCTTTTGACGTCGATGGCGACGGGTTCGTTTTCGGAATCGGCTTTGGCTGAGAGCTCCGACAACGTCGAGTACGTCAAGGACATAAAGTTCTCTCTCGACGCCGCCACGGCGGACGGCAACGTCGTAGAAGAGGGCGTTAAGCAATCGTCCCCGATCGTCTTCACTCTCGACGCAGGTCGGCAAGGCAACGGCAACGTTAAATTCTTTTATTATTGCTCGTACGACTCCGCGTCTGTCGACGTAAGCGCGATTGCCTCGTCCAAATGGACGTCCGTCCCCAAAGCGGATTCCGGCGATACCGTCGCGACGTATACCGTAGACGGCACGTACAATCAGACCGCTTATTATTATTTCAAATCGGAAGCGTCGTACAGCGGCGTCTCGGGTAACGGCGTATCCACGTCCACTTATACGTATTATTATTCCGAGGGTAACGATTACGTATTCGGACTGAAAGAAAACATCAACGATACCATTAAACATTATTACGTCTCCGCGGACGAAAAAGAAGTCGTTTTCAATTCTTCCGACGCGTTGCATCTGGGTGCGATGGATTGTTTCGAAACTCGTATAGGAGAGCCGGCATCCGTCACCGACGGAGTCATAACCGGCGTTACGGCAACGTATATCTCGCCTTCGGGAGAGACCGATTACGCCACGGACGTCGACGCGATCTACGTAGGAGCGGATATTAAGCTGACGATTGCTTCTCGCAACGCCTCTTCCGAATACGCTTATCAATACAGACTCATATCGACTCGTGACGGAGCTTCCGTCGTAGGGGATTGGAAAAACGTCGACGGCAACGTTTTGACGATTAATTCCTCGTCTGTCGGAAGTAACGTCTTCGAGGGTAGGGTGGAGTTCAGAGCTTACAACGCCGACGGCGCACTGTGTCTGGACGGAGTCGGCTCGGAAATATTCGGCGACGAAGAGACTTTTCACACGTCGGAAAGCGGCGACGAGTACGAAGAAAATTTGATTTATATTAAATGGTCTACGGCTACGCCTACGTTCGGCGTAACGCCCACGTACGTTGACCCCGCAGACGGCGAAACCAAGACTTACGTACAGGCTTACAACGTCTACGCTCCGTCTGCCGTGACGTACTTCCTCGCTCCGAGTCAACCGCTGTTTTCTCAGGACGTATATTTTTACTGGTACACTGCGAGTATAGAGGGCAGCGGAACGGACGTCTCCTATCCCGGCGGAGAAGGCGGCACGATAGGTAGATATTCCGCTTCCGAAAAAGCCTATTACGTCGGAGCCAATAAGGCGTATTACTATGCGGACGGCAAATGGTACGACGGCAACACCCGAGAGTCAGTCAACAACCCTGGCGTGTCGATGTCGCTGGAATCTTCGAAAAGAGTCGTTAAGTTTTTTGCAACGACCGTCGGCGGCAACGATTTCGCTTATCCTACGGTTTTTTCAACCAATATCGACAAAGTCAAACCCGAGGTTTCCTTAACGATGAGGGACGCTCGCGGCACGGAGTTTTCGACGGAAGACAGCGGCGCGATTTTCGCGCTCAACAGCTTGACTTTTAATATAACCACGAAAAACGTTCTGGAGTCTGCCGCGTATACGGAGTATCAATACAGAGCCTCCGAGAGCGACGAGTGGACGAAAATAGACCCCGTCAGAAGCAACGGTTTGACTTATTATACGGTGACCGACTACGCTTCCGGCGCGGACGAGTATCTCGACGGCAGATATTTCTTCCGCATCAAGTCCGCGGCAGGGCTGTATTCCGACGTCGTGGAGATAATATATTCGATAGACAGTTCCGACTTCTCTTTTTTAACCTCTTCCAAAAACGGCGACATCGGCTACGATATGTCTGCGGAATGGGCTTATCAGCTCCCCGTGACCGACGCCGAGGGCAACGTTGTCAGAAGCTATAAGGTGGAAGACGGTCTGCGCATAGAAGTCGACGTCAAGGCTAAAGGGATATACACTTTCTATTACACCGTTAAAGATCGCGACGGCGAAACTCAAATGCTCGTCGACGAAGAAATAGCTTGTCAGGAACTGAGCAACGGGTGCTACAGATACACCTGTATACTCAAAGACAGCGTCAAAGACGGCATATTTACATTTTATGCAAAAAACAGAGCCGGTTACGCAAGTGACGGAATTACGCTCAACGAGCCCGTGTCGATAGATTCTTATCCCGCGTCAGTCAAGGCGGAGGGCTATATGAACGGAAGTCTGATTCCGTCCTCGACGGAAGGAACCGTGACCGTGAGCGAATATATCAACGGAAAAGCCGACGTTTCGCTGTCTCCGATAGGTTCTGTCGGATTCAGAAAAAACAACGTCTCCGGATACACCGTTTTCAGAGTGGTGGGTGACAACGAAATGGAGCTGACTGCCGACGAGGACGGCGTATACGTGCTGAGCAACTGCTCCTCGGGCGGAGACTACACCTTCTTGATACGTACCGGCGCGGGTGTGGAAAGTACTCTGACGTACAGGCTTAACGTGGAGTCTGCGGACATCTCCGTAGTCGACGTCGAAATCAACGTGTCCGACGAGGACGGTCGTTACGGGACGGATACTCTCGATATAGACGAATTGCGTTCCGTATGGGTAGCAAATTTTCTGAAGTTGACCTTTAAGAAAAACGCCGATTACGTCGCGCCGTTCAATATTCTGTACAGGACGGGCGAGTCGTCGTTTTCGACGCTGGTAGAAGCCTCTTCGGACGGTGTGGCGATATTGGATCTATCCAAGTTGAAAGAGGACGGGACTTTTTCCGACGAGGAAGGATATTCTTATCAGAATAAAGGCAGTTTCACGTTTTTCTTTAAGCTGGAATCGGTCGCGGTCGACGCAGGCGGTCAACGCAAATATTCCGACGAGAGAGAAATCGTCGTCAACGTCAACAGAGAGGTTGCCAATCTGACCGTAACCAAACAGGATTCTTCCACGTCTTGGCATAAAGGCGAAGTCAAGATAATGCTTGCCAACAAAAGAGATTACGACGGGACGTCTTTCGTCTATCAGATGGCATATGTCGTAGGCAACGCCGCTCCCGAGGTGTGGAACGATATCGATTTGTCTCAATGCGATCGCACTCCTCAGCATAGCGGGGATCTGGATTATTATGTCTACACCCTCACTCTTAACAACAATTTCAACGGCATCGTATATTTCAGAGCTCTCAACTCTGCCGGATACATAGGGTCGACAGAGTCGGTCAGACTCTCGCTTATGTACGACAACACGACTCCCGACGTGACCAGAGCCATACTCGTAGGCGGTCAAAAAGGTTACTCCGCGTACGATATCAAAAACTCTTCCGACCCGACGCTCGGTTCCGTCGTTAAAAACGGCTCCGTTACGGAAGTGTACGTAGCTTCATCCGTAGAGTTGCGCACGCCCGACGAGGCGGACGGACAGTTTGCCCCGACGCTTTTCTTCGCTTACAGAGGAGAAGTAGCCCCCGCCCTTCCGGAGATAGGCGTGGTTAACGGCGAATTGACCGTAGTCAATTACAACGGCTGGGTCAATCTTGCGGAGAGCTCTCACGCTCTTAACAAAAACGATAAAACGTCCGTGTATATGTACGCATATAACGGTTCTAAGGAAAGCGGCGTCGTTAAAGTGGATATCATACAGGACAACGGTATCCCCGAGCTGTCTTTAAGTTATGCCGCGAGTGCCGGCGCGACGGATACGGGCAGCGGCTCGGGCGTATTCACTTTCCACTGGGCAGAATATAACGACGTGACGCTTAGCGCGACGACCTCGACCGCCGTGAGATATCAGGTAAACATCAACGACGTCTGGTACGATCTGGGTACGGTTAAGAACAATGCCATAGAAACCAAATGGCTCGGTAGCGGAGAGACGTTCGATTTCAGTTTCGGCGCGGATACGCTCTATATTCTCATAGGCAAGCGCAGCATAATGAGCACGGTCGGTTTTCGCGCGATTGCCAAGACGGGAGCTTATAAGGAGTCCTCTTCCGTCAACCTTAGGATAGACACGGAAGACCCCGAGTTTGATTTGGTCATAACTTCGGGCGACGAAACTTATAAAAACAGTATCCCTGCCGATAAATGGTTCACGGGAGCGGTGAAGTTTGCCATAGTACCGAAAAACGTCGACGCCAATCCCGGCGGAGTGACGTATCAATATTCTTTCGAGCGCGATCCCGATTTTACTCAGGGATCCGGATCCGGCGGATCGGTTAACATCAACAATCTGACTTTCACCAGTAACAACCTCGACGGACTGATCAGCCAGAGGACCGCAAGCGGCGAGTACGTCAAGTCGGGTTACGGTACTCTTACGGTGTATGCCGTCTCCAGAGTGAGCGACGATAAGACCGTCAAACAAGAGATTTCGCTCAAGATAGACGCGCTTTTGCCGGAGTTCGGGATAGATTCTTTCTATTACGACGACAAGGGTACGGAAGTAACGTTCTTGAGCGGCTCCTGGGTCAATGCGGATTCAGTGACGGTCAACGTGTCGGCAATAGGCGAGACGGTCTACGGCAGCGCGGTGTATAAAAACGTGGTCGCTCCCACGGTGTGGTATATGTACTCCGAGAGCGGAGAGGGCACGTATAGCGAATATACGGGCAGTCTGACCATAACGGAACAGACGAAAATCTATTTCAAATCCGTATCGGTGGCGGGACAGGTCGTAGAAAAAATCTTCGACGTCAATATAGACAGAATGGCTCCCGAGATCAAAACGCGTCTGACCGCGGGAGGGAAGTTCTACGTCGACGAGAGAATATCCTGGCTACACGACGACGATACGATTAAGATATCCACTCTTAACGAAATGCAATTTTCCAACGGCGACGTTGTCTCTGTCGAGACTATCAATCCTTATAAGTATACTACGACCAATCGCGTGACGGATCCCAATTACGGCTTGTGCAAGCTGTATCTCGAGGACCTCGCCGGTAACGTGGCGACGTTTGAGTTCTATATGCTCCCCGTAGACGTTACGGTGGACAACATCGAATATACGGAAAGAGACCTTTTGAGACTCGCCGAGCTGAGAGCGGCGATAGACGCCTCTGCCGATGCGTATTACAGCGGAGAGACGCTCATTTATACGGCGCCTCTCACCACGGAGCGTAAGAGCTACTTCGAAAATCTCTATACGCGGCTGGTTAAGCGCCTCGACGTGTTGCAACACGAAGTGGACGAGTTTAGGAGTTATCTGTATTCCGTCGCCGGCAAGAGCGCCAATTCATTCACTCTGCAGGGAGAATATTCGGACGTCAATTCTCATATAGAGTCCTATAATTCTTACGCGCAATGGGAAAAAGACGCCATAACGGAAGGTTCTTTCGTCAAAAACAACGTCACGTATAAATATAACAACGTGTTCAACGTGCTGGAAGACGCGTACAAAACGCTTAAGTCTTCTATGGATTTGGTAGACGCCGCGTCGGACGCCGTGTCTAAACTTCCCGCGGAAATGGTGGTCGAGGTCTCCGATTACGAGACGATTATGCGCGCCTACAACGTCCACGCGTCTCTTACTGCGGACCAGAAGTCCGTCTTCCCGTCCAGATTGTTGCAAAAACTTTTGTCGGTCAAGTCCCGATGCGAAGAATTGATGCTCACTACCGATACGGGAGTCAAAGTGGAGGGCGACAAGCTCCCCGACGGCATACGACTGGTGGCGGACGAAGTCAACAAGTCCACCGACGATTACGCTTCCGTGCAGAGTAAGATTCTTTCCGCAACGGCAGAAGGAGAGCCTCGCTCGGTGGTCATCGTGCGTAAGGTCTATTTCACGGGAGAGGGCAGTACTAAGGAAACGGGCACCATGACGATGACCATTACCATCCCCGAGGGCGTGGACGATCTCGGGATAGAGTATCGTAATTATACGGCTTTCGCCGTCTACAGATATCTCTCGGACGGATCGGTGCTTAAGATGTCCGACGTCACGATAGCCCCCGACGGGAAGTCGGTGAGTTTCACTACGAGTGAAGTAGGCACATATGCGCTGGTTTCCAATTCTACCGTCAGAGCTAAAGCCGATTCCGACAAGATATACGGTTATATAGGCGATATCGCGATAGACGCCACGATGATAATATATATCGCGGTTGGCGCGGGAGTATTGTTCGTCATACTCATCGTCATATTGATTATAACGGGCGTAAGAAGGAGAGCGTTCCTTGCGCGCTATGACGAGCGTTATCGCTACGGTCTGAGAGCCAAGGGTATCACTCGCGTGCCGAAGGGCAACAAGGCGAGAGCGCGTAACCCGAAAAACGACTCCGAATATGCCCGACCTATGCCAGCGGGGCTGAGAGAAGGCAAGCCCTTCGACCCGAAAGCCGCTAAAAAAGAACGAAAGAAAGCAGAAAAAGCCGCTAAAAGCGCAAAGAAGTAGAATATGGAATTGATTATAATATCATTAAGCGTCGTCGCGGTGATACTCGGGGGCATAAGCCTCGCGCTCATGGCGACGATATACAGACGCACTAAAAACGATTCGCGTTCCGTAGGCGCGGACGAAGCATTCATAGAAGCGGAAAACAAACGTCTAAAAGACGACTTCGCCAGGACGATAGGCGCATTGTCGGGCAATACCTTCGACGCGGTACAAAAGATGACCGACTCCAACGAGCGCCGCGTTACGGAACTGGGCGATAAAGTCAACGCCGCTCTTAAAGAAATCAGGGAAGAGACCGCGCGCCAGCTGTCCGATATGCGCACCGTTGTCGACGACAAACTCAACAGCACTCTGACGGAGCGCTTCAATTCGTCGTTCTCGGTTATTTCGGAGAGACTGGAAGCCGTCGCGACCAAGCTTGGGGAAGTGCAGAGTCTCACCACGAGCGTCACCGATCTCAAGAGGCTGATGAGCAATGTCAAGCTCCGCGGCGGTATAGGAGAGGTAATGCTCGGAGAACTGCTGTCGGAGATACTTCACGAGTCTCAGTACGAGACGCAGTTTAAGCTCTCACAGGGCGACGACGGGAGGGTAGACTTCGCGGTCAGGCTCCCCGGAAAAGGCGAGGGAGAGATTATTTATCTGCCTATCGACAGCAAGTTTCCCTCGGAAGCGTATCTTAAACTTCAAGACGCCGCAGAGGCGGGCGACAAGGACGGCGTGGACGCCGCCAGAAAAGAGCTTCTTTCCGCGGTGGAAAAGCAGGCGCGTTCTATAAGAGATAAATATATAAAGGTCCCCAAGACGACCGACTTTGCCATAATGTACGTCCCGACAGAGGGACTCTATGCGGAGATAGTAAAAGACCCCGAGTTTATTAAAAAACTCCGCGAGTGCAAGGTTACTCCCGCAGGTCCGACGACGCTTGCGTCTATTCTCAACGCGTTGAAGATAGGTTTCGAGACGCTTGCCATTCAGCGCAGTACCGCGGATATCGTCAAGATATTCATCCAGGTCAAGAAGGATATAGCGACCTTTAACTCGGACGTGGCTAAGATAAGCGAAAATCTCGAAAAAGTAGGCAAGTCGATAGCCGGCGCGACCGAAAGAGGTCGTCAAATCGAAAAGAAAATCAACCGTCTCTCCATCCCGGAGGATACCGCCAATGAATAAAAACGTCCCCAATATCATATCCCTACTAAGAATAGCTCTTTGCCCGGTACTCTTCGTATTGTTTTTCACGGGATGTCGGATTGCTTCCGCGGCATTCTTCCTGGTGTTGTGCATTACGGACAGTCTGGACGGATATATAGCCAGAAAGTATAATCTGGTCTCGTCTATGGGTAAGTTCCTCGACCCGATTGCCGATAAAGTGCTTGTTGTGTCGGCAATGATATTGCTGGCGGTGTCTCTCAACGGAGAGGGTGCGGATTATGCGCTGACGATGTATTCGTATGCGATATGCTTCACGCTGATGATAGGCAGAGACTTCATCGTGTCGGGCTTCCGTCTGGTCGCGGTTGAAAAAGGCGTCGTCATAGCCGCAGATATTTTCGGCAAGATTAAGACCTTCACTCTGGACGTCGCATTGACGATCCTGTTCCTTACCCGATATAGCAATATAATATTATATATAGGATTATCCTTATTATATCTGTCGACCGTCGTCGCCATAATCGGTGCGGTCAACTATATATCGAAAAATAAATCCGTCCTCGGCTGACTTATCGTAGTCTCGCCGAAGGATGTTTCACGACAGAGTTTTGTAGCCTCCGATACGGAGGCTCTTTTTTATTGTCCCAAACTCTCCCCGAAAGGGGTCCAAACGGGTAAAAAGGGTATCCCGAGCAATTTTTTTTGTTTCACACTCGACCACAAGATGTTGTGTTTTATGAAAAAAAATCATACAACTAATTGTATTTTTGGTATTGACAACGGGTATAACAAATGGTAGAATAACAGAGCACGAAAAAAGAAACACGTTTTTAGGAGAAAGAAAAATGTATCAGGTAAAGAAAAGAGACGGTCAGGTAGTCGACTTCGATATCACTAAAATCAGAGACGCCATAGAGAAGGCTTTCAGAAGCTGCGAGAGAGATTATACTCCCGACGTGCTGGATCTGCTTGCGCTCAAGGTGACGGCGGAGTTTTCCAAGAAGGTCAAAGACGGCATTATAACGGTAGAAGACATTCAGGACAGCGTAGAAGTCGTCCTTATTCAGACGGGTTACGTCGAGGTTTCCAAGGCGTATATATTGTATCGTAAAAAGCACGAAGGTCTGCGTAACGTCAACAACGTCGTGTTCGATTACAAAAAGACCATCGACAATTATCTGAAAATCAACGACTGGAGAGTGAAAGAAAACTCCACCGTCACGTATTCCGTAGGCGGATTGATTCTTTCCAATTCCGGTGCGATTACCGCCAACTATTGGCTCTCCGAGATATACGACGGAGAGACCGAGCAGGCTCACCGCAACGCGGATATTCACATCCACGACTTGTCCATGCTGACCGGTTATTGCGCGGGCTGGTCTCTTAAGCAGCTCATTCAGGAGGGACTCGGCGGCGTACCCGGCAAGATAACCTCTTCCCCCGCGACGCACCTTTCCACTCTGTGCAATCAGATGGTCAACTTCCTCGGAATCATGCAGAACGAGTGGGCGGGAGCGCAAGCGTTTTCTTCCTTCGATACGTATCTGGCACCGTTCGTCAAAGTGGACAATCTCTCGTATAAAGAAGTCAAGCAGTGCATACAGTCCTTCATATACGGCGTCAACACTCCTTCCCGTTGGGGCACGCAAGCGCCTTTTACCAACGTGACTCTCGACTGGGTCGTGCCTAACGACCTCGCGGAGCTTCCCGCAATCGTCGGCGGCAAGGAAATGGATTTCAAATATA
>CAZTFQ010000014.1:0-50243 GCA_964613035.1 uncultured Christensenellaceae bacterium
TTACAACAAATATCGTGTACATTTCTGCCAACAAATTGATATAAAAAGCAAATTGCAGTTTGCGCAAGGTCATATGCATCCGATATCATGTACTCAAACTCTTGCATATGATGTAAGTCTTTTATAAGATCTACATAGAGTGCATCAGACACTTTGAAATCATATCTTTTTGCAGTGCGTAGTGTTTGCAGGGCTATCATTTCGCCCATAAGTTTAACGTTGTCATTTGAGATACATTCATTAAACAATTCACTTTCATCTCCGTATTTGCCGTTTGAGAACTTTGTAACCAACATAATCATTTGAGTTACCTCCGAGTATATATTGCCTTTCGGCAAAAAGACGGAAAGCACTGAGAAACTCAAAAGCGAACACATACAAATCTCAAAGAGCCTATGTCAGCGAGAAAGCACAAATTATTGCAATACAAATAAAAAAGCCTGTATCAACCAAAGCAATAATTTTGCCGTTGATATAGGCTTTTCTCTGTGCTAAAACGTCTAGCCGAAAGACAATATATTCTCGGAGGGGTAAATCATAATGCAGAAACATCTTGTAGATTACGATTGTTTTATTGCATATTCAACTTGTGTTACGGGCCTCCCACCATTACAAAAAATGACGGTTTTCTTATAAAAATCGTCATTTTTTGTACTTTTTCACTCTTCACTCTTCACTCTTCACTCTTCACTTTTCACTCTTCTCTATTCCTCTTGTTGTCTTTCATTAAAAAGAAGAATATCGTGAATTTTGATACAATATCAAAAAGATTCTCCCCGTATCGGGATTGCGCTTTTTTTTATTAAACCAGTCTATAAAAGCCGTCGGAAGTTATCTCGCAATCGATGGGAAGATTGACGGGGACGCCTTTATCCGAGCTCAGGCGGAAATATAGTCTGTAATCGTCGGCGGTAACGTCCGGGATGACGAAAGAATGAAGAGAAGTCTCGTCTTTATGAAGCGTATGCGCGACGAAGTCTCCGTCCGTAAAGGTTCTCTCCGCGCCGTTAATTATTATTTTCCAGGTTATTTCCGAGCGGAACGGATATTTGCCGACACCGACGTTTTTCCAGAGCTGAGTTACATAGAGGCTGTCGCCGTCTCGAACGATCTCGGTTTCTTCCGGTATAAGGCGGAATCCGATACGACGTGCCACGTCCCTAATCAAATCGGGGCGGCTCTCATAAAACTGATTGGAGTCCCACATCAACATCATATAATTGGGATGCAGGCACAAGCCCTCTTCCACTGCGTCTTCTACGTGATAGCCTCTGTTGCCGTCGGGGAGCTCGGTAAACTTAAGATATCCGCCGAAGTATTCCGCGGTAATGCCGTGTCGCTTGTCCGAAAAATAGCACTCGTCGATAATCTGCTTATCGTAAATACGTATGGCTCCGCCCACTCCGTCGCGACGAAAGGTAACGTTGTCATACTTCTCGACGTCGTCGAACCCCTGAAAACGTCTATATTCCTCATAACTTTTAGGCGCGTGCAACTTCAGCGGAAGGTCGCTACGCCACTCGTAACTGGACGACAACGCGAGAGGAATATCCGTATCGGAAAAACAATCGCTCCATATTTTGATTATATTCCTCAATGCCCTGTTGTGCTCTTCCCTGGTCTCGTGCAGATATCCGCTATGCCACTCTCCCCATTCTCCGTAGCCTCTGAGGTCGACCTGCATCACGTATGGATTATCGCGATAATGCTCTTTGAAGGCATTCAAAAACCTTTTAAGGCACATTATATAATTCTCGTCGAGATAGTCCGGGAACCTCGCCACGCAACCGTAATCGTCTCTTTCGAAAAATTTCACTCCGTACTTGTCGAAAACGTAATCCGGCACACCGAAAGCTCCGTTATAAATCATCGGGTCGGTGGATATGCGAAAATGTATATATTGTCCGCGAGCAGTATGATATTTCACTTTGGCGTCCACCGCGGAAAAGTCGAACACCCCCTCTTCTTTTTCTATCTGCGCCCAGGTATACAGCAGAGCTACGTTATCGATATATTCGCGCGCGTCTACCTCGTTATAATCCTTTTCTTCGCCGCAATATACGTGGGTCACCCATCCCATACCTTTATTAGAAACGATTTTTCCGTTATCTTTTAATACGATTTTCATTTTCTTCCTCTAACAATACTTTTCAATTGATTTTTCGGACGCTTTCTCTGTAGACGGGAGTGGCTTTGAACAGCGTCACGTTGTTATCGACGGCTTTGCCGTCAAGAGCTTCGTAAATAATATCGCAGGTTTTGTCGCACATGCCTTCCACATCCTGTCTGACGCTTGAAAGCGGCACCGACAGCATGGACGAAAACATCAGGTCGTCGAAGCCGAGCACCGAAACGTCTTCGGGAACTCTCAGTCCTCTCTGCTCGATTGCTTTGAATCCTCCGTACGCCATCATGTCGTTAAAGGCAAAAATAACCGTCGGTTTTTCTTCTAAAAGGCTCATCGTGCAATCGAAACCGCCTTCAAAACGATAATCGCCGTTGCGAACCAATTTCTCGTCGAATTCGATCCCCGCTTCCGACAGAGCTTCTTTATAACCGTCGTAACGGCTCGCGTACGAAAAACTGTTGACGGGTCCCGTGATGCAGGCTATGCGACGATGCCCCAGGGATACGAGATGCTTTATAGCCTCTTTAACTGCGGCTTTGTTGTCTGTAGCGACCACCGGACAGGACATATTCTCGTCGTAACGGTCGAATGCGACTACAGGGACGTCGTTTTCCATAAACCCGGATATATCGGGGGACTCAACGTTTTCGTTGGCTCGGCAAATCACCAGAGCGTCTACCTGAGACAACATCATTTTCATATATTTACTCTCTTCTTCCGCACTGTCGTCGGTGTTGCAGAGTATCAGACGGTAGCCGTGTTCTTTGAGGTTTTTCTCCATATGCTTGGCAACCTGCGAGAAAAACATATTGGATATATCCGGGATAATCAATCCCACCATATTGGTGCATCTGGTGACCAGCCCTACGGCGTAAGAATTGGGGATATAGCCGTACTGCTCGGCTATTTTTAATACGTTGTCGCGCTTTTCTTTCGAAACTCTGACGTCCTTTCCGTTGAGAATAAGAGACACGGACGTAATGGAGAGTCCGCTCATTTTGGCAATTTCTTTAATTGTAATCTTCATCGTTCTTCTCCGTTTCCAGTCCTTTGTTGACGAGTTGAGGATAATCTTTCCTATTGACGTATTTATCGAAAACGCTATGCGAGTACAGAGTCAAAAGCAACGTTGCCACGCCGAAACCGTACACGAAATATATCGTAGCAATCGCTATCACGGCTATAGTATACGGTAAAAACGCGAACGTCGCAAACGGTATCAGAGACGTCGCGACGAAAAGCAGATTTTTGGGATAACAAAGAACCGCAAAAGCAAAATCGTTGCGGAGTCTGTTAAAAAACGTGTTTTTATACACTGCGTTTTGGGTAAGATCGAATATTCCCGCCGAAATAATCAAGACCGTAACGAGTGCGATTATAACGAACGTTACTATCATCGTCGCACCCGAGGCGTATATGAGAGTCATCCATACGGAAAAGACTGCGAAGCATACCGCCAGCCAAAGCAAGACGCCGCCGAATATGCTCTGGCGAAAGCTCTTCTTAACTCCCTCGAAAAAGTCGCTCTTGACCGACGCAACTTCTCTCCAGACGAGTTTTCTCATATAATAAAACGCCCCGCCCAGACCTATAGCGAAAAGACAAAATAAGGGTAGCGACAAAATCACCGCGAAAATCTGTTGTTGAAACAGCAGTCTGATCGTCTCGGAAGAATCCGTCGAGAGGTTCTTGAGAATATTTGACTCTACCACGGAAGACACGCTCCATAACGCGAACAGCGGAAAAGAAAACAACGTCGTCCACAGACTGATCGACATTGTTTCCCACGAAAGAAGATGTTTTTTGAACATCTCTTTTCTATTCCTCGGTAAGTAGTCCTTTTTTGCCATTCGCTCGAGCTCCGTATCGATGTTTTAATAGGCACGCCCGATTTCTCGGGCGTGCGCCTTTTCTAGTTAATCTTCTCCCCTTGTGCGTTGACTTCATAGATATATATGTTGTCTATCGATATCTCCCAAAGTCCGTGCATACAGAACATGAATTGATATTCGTCGTGGTCGCCCAAGAGCCAGTATTGCTTGTAATGATAATCCGTACCCGTGCCCTTACCGGTCGTAAGGTCGGCTGCCGACTGCAAGTACGACACATTGCCTGACTGATACGCAGTCAAATCTATCGGATAATTGACCGCCTCTGCGAATCTGTCGGCTAAACTATCGTCACGGAAGAAACAGAACACGTTGTCGCTGGAGAACGTCTTGAGTATTTTGTAATCGAACTCGACGCAATAGAGTTTGTTTGCCTCGAAGGGATAATACTCGCGCTTAGACCGAGCGAACTCGAACCAGACGTTGTCGATCTTGGGATCGTACGCTTCTTTTTCTACTCTTCCGAGGAGCGCGGAAGTATTGTTTTCCGCGTCGTATCCGGGGATTTCATTGGGGTTGAAAGTTATTCTGCCCCAGGCGTATTGTCCCCAGTTGAAGCCGCTCGCCTGGAAGGTTCCCTTGGCGAAAGTTTCCGTCTTGCCGAGACCTATCTCGGTATATTCCGGAATCACGTTGTGTCTGAAACCTACGTCGACGCCTTCTATTATCGCGCTGGAATCGGAATCTACGATGATGAGATTGTCGATATAGTAGCTACCTACGGTGTTGAGACCGAAGTAAATCGCCTGATTGTCTTCCGTACAGATGAAAGAGAACGTCTTCTTGGTGACGAACGTATCGTCTCTTTCGTACCACTCTCCGATAACGTCGAAGTCTGAAGTCAATTCTCTGGACTCGCTGTCTCCGTCTCCTACGGCTAAGAAATAATATCCGCCGTCGCCCACGTCGCCGCCTGCCTTGAAGTCAAACGTTACGGTGTAGACTTTCCCCTTCTTAAGCTCCAGATTGTATCTGTCGGTCTTAGCCAGTAGATACTTCTTGGCGGTGTTGAGGGTAGACAGCTCAAGACAACTGCCGTCCATCACCGTAGCCACCTCGGCCGCGCCGTAGAAAACGGGATATATAATCGTAGAATCGTCTTCTATGTCGTAGGACTCGAAGTTTTCGCTCACCGCGCTCTTCTTCTCTATCCACACCTTATCGATGCCTATCGCGTCGAAGTTGATCGACTCTATCTTGATCTTATAATCGGACGCGTTGCCGGTAGTGACGGTGACCGTTTTGGTTCCAGCTTCGGACGAAATATCCTGCCAGTAGTAGTCGCCTGCCGTTACGCCGAGTTTTTTCGACTCGATATAGAAGTGATAACTATCGTTGTTGCCGAAAGAGAAGTTATTCATATCCATATGAGGCATATAACGGAAAGTTATCGTATAGACGGAGTTTTTGTCCAGTTCGACGTCGCCTATCTTGTCGTACGTGGTAACAACGGTGTTGTCGGACCCGATTTTGACGCCGTTCTTAACTTCTATAGTGCCCAGCGCATACACTCTCGTGTCGTCTATCTCGCCGCCCATAGCCAGAGCTATCTTGTCGTACTCGGTCTCGGAAGCGTCCTCGAAAGGTATATCCACCGCCAGAGTATAAGTACCGTCGGCAAAGCGTATCGTCGCCCATTGACGATCGACGACGTTGTTGTCGCATTCATACACGCATCTGCCCCAGGGACCCGTTTTCAAGGCTTCCGTCAATCTCTCCTCGTCGGGTTCTACCGCCACTTGAGCGTAGGGCCAGACGTTGGTCGGACGCCCCGTGCGCTTAAGTTCTTTATAATTACCTATATAGAAGTCTACCGCGTTGAAGGGGCAATCCTTAACTCCGCAATCTACGCAACGCTTCGCGTGCCCCTCGGGAGCGTGGGCTCTGTTAAAATATGACAGGTCTCCCATAGAAGTGACGACAGAGGGTTTCCTTCCGGTAAGCCAAACCAAAAGATCCATATCGTGGCAGCATTTCTGCAAAATCATCGGGCTGGTCTCGTCGCTGTTACGGAAGTTGCCTCTGACGAAAGCGTGCGCCATGTGCCAGTACGCGACGTCCTCGGTCTGTTCTATTCCTCGCAGATCCCCCAGACGTCCGTCGTCGATAACCTTTTTGAGATATCTGTAATACGAAGTGTATCTCATTACGTGGCACACAGCCACCGTGCGACCGTGACTCTTGGCATAATCGCGTATGGCGAGGCATTCCTTGACGTCGCCCGAGACGGGCTTTTCCAACAATAAGTCGTAGCCGAGAGCCATTGCCTTCATCGCGACGTCGTAATGGTCGTTGTCAAAAACCGAAACCACGCAGACGTCGGCAATCTTACCGCAAGAAAACAGCTCGTCATAGGAGCGGAACAACTTATCTCCGCTCACGCCGAATTCTTCCGAAAAAGCCTCCAGTCTGCTATTGTTGGCGTCGCACAGAGCGACGATCTTGTGACCGTTGTCGCGGAAATATCTTCCGTATACCTCTCCGCCTCTCGCTCCGCATCCTACGATTACTACCGATATCGACATCTTACTGTATCCTCTAGCCTGTTTTTACCTTGTTTTGTCCGTGGTAAAACGTTTTACCTACCTCGTATAAACAATAATAGCACAACAATTATCGATTTTCAATAGGGATTTTCAAATTTTCACATAATATTTTACGGGAGGAGGCAGATTTTATTCCCAAAGCATTCTCAACGGTTGTACTCGCGAAAAAAATGTTTTATAATATCCGTTGCGTGTCCGAAAAAGCGTGTAAAACGCGCGTTTTTGACAAAGGACTCAATATAACAAGTCGGAGCAACCAATGCTGGAATTATTCGAAGTAACCGGTACCGATTACGAAATGGGTTATCAAATCGGTAAAAAATTCAAAAATTATTTACAGAGCAGAATCGCGGAGTTTGACCAAAAAGCTCCCCTTCTCGCGGATTGTATAAAGAAATTCGAAGAAAAACTGGAGAGACAATTCCCCGATCTTCTTCAAGAGATCTACGGCAGAGCCGACGGCGCGGAAATTTCGCGGTCGGGATATCTTCTTATGCTCTTCCCCGAAGTGTACAGAAACACCGAGGGTTGCACAACGCTTATTCTGAAGAAGTCCGACTCGGTCCTCTTCGCCCACAACGACGACAACGACAACTTCACTCTCGACAACACCGCGCTCATCAAATATAACTACGGCGACAATTATATCATTTCGTACACCATGGTAGAAAGATTGTCCGGAAGTGCCTTCACGATTAACGGCAACGGAATGGTTTTTTCCAGCAACTTCATCTTCGGCGACAATCTCAATCTGGACAATCTTTCCAGATACGTGGTCGTGAGAAGTCTCATCAATTCTTCGTCCATAGACGAGGTCCTCGACAGACTCCGCAATACCGACGTCGCGTCTCCTTTCAGTCTGAATATGCTGGAGTTGGGCACCCTCAGAGCCGTCAACGTGGAAAAGGATATCCGCAATATATACGTTACGGAGATAACCGACCGCTACGCCAGATCCAATCACTTCCATAAAAAAGTCGGCGACAGCTCCACCGCTACGGCGGATTCCAAATTCAGATACGCTAAAGCCAACGAGCTCTTGTCGTCTATGGACGCGTCTACCGCCGAGATAGGCGACCTCGTCGACATTCTCCGCTACTCCACGGATATATACGACGAAAGCATCTATAAACAATACGGCGATTATCACGGAGTATGGGTAACCGACGCGACATTGTGTCTCGATACCGCCGACGGATACTTCTCGGTCTACGATTATATCGGCAACTCCGTACTGAAAATCTCCCGAGACGGGAATCTTCTCTCCCAAACCGCTCTCAACTGAACGACTTCTATCGACAAAAAAATCCGCCGACTATATCGACGGATATTTTTTTGTTTTTTCATCCTAAAAAACCGCGTTCCGTTAAAAATTTTCGGTAACCCGACCGTTTTTTAATAAGATTACGATAACAAATAATCTATAGGGCTATTTCCTTGCCAGAAAAAACATTACGCCCAGCATTATGAAGACTTTGCCTTCCATATATTGACGCTTGTTTTCGTCGTGAGCGGCGGTATACGGAGCGATTTTCGCAAAAGCTCTCGGGTCGTAAAAATAATCTGCCGTGGGCACCGTCCAAAAATACGGATTGAAATACAAGTCCCAGAGGACCTCTTTCATTTCTCCGCCGAAGTCTTCCGAAGATATGGTCGTCCGTCTGACTTCTACGCGCGGGAAGCCGACTTCTTTTAGGAGAAGAGGTATCTTCCTCCCCATACGTCTGTCCCCCGATTCTCTCGACTTATCCCATATATAGAAGCAGTCCTGATAAAAGGACGTATCGGGGAAGACCTCGTTCAAACCGTCGTCCTCGTCGATTATGAAGATATATCCGCCGGGAGCCAAATATTTATATAATATCCTCATCGTGAAGAGATGCGTGTTGATATGCAAAAACACCGCCGAGACGTGAATGAAATCGAAATATTCTCTGCCGACGCTTGCCAAATACTCTTTAAGCACCTCTTCGAAACTCTCGTCAGAGATATCGGCGTAACGGAAAGTAAACGTATCGTCTCCGTAAGACTCGTTGGCTTTTTCCACTCTGGACTCGTCCTTATCCACTCCGAGCACGTGGACGCACTTGCCTTTAACCAGTCTTTTGACCGTATTGGTTCCGTCCGAGCATCCCACGTCGAGCGCGCAGACGTCGGAAAGATTTGCGAAAGCTTCTTCTATATACGTAGAGGCGTATCTGTTGTAAAAAGCGTTCTGGATAGCCAGTCTCTCCACCTCTTCTTCCATCGAAGTGGAATATATGCTCGCCGCATTCTCTCCTACGACTATCTCCAACTGGTCGATGATCTTATTGACCAAGGCTTCCGTCGTAGAATAATCGTCCAGCTGAAGAGCGTTCAACTTGCACAGTCTGATATCCACGTTGTCGAAGTCGTCGTCTTCCTGGCAATCGTCCAGATAGACGGGGAGTATTTTATATCCCGACTCGACTTTTCTGTGTTCGAATGCCAGCGTTATTTCGCCGTTGACATAATCGGAAGCGATACTCGCGTGAGACAAAAACACGACGAAAGCCCGACAGCTTTTAATAGCCTTCCTTATTTTGAAAGTAAAGTCCTGACTGCTGTCGTTGAGTTGAAACCAGCAATCTATTCCGCGGGAATCTATTTCTTTTACGATTCTCGAGACTATCGCCTTGTCCGCTTTTGAATATGAAATAAAAATATCTTTCTCTATCGGCATATCGACCTCTTGATTTATTATACCCCGTACCGTTACCGTGAGGTCAAGACTTTTTTCATAAAAACTCTCCTCCTTTCCTCCGTAAAGCGGAATTTATATTACTTTCTCCTTATCTCGCTTGATTATCGAGCGATTAAAAGATATAATGCTTATAAGCGTACCTAAATCATCGGCACGACTATAAGACAATATCGATACAGAGGTCTATTATGGATATCAAGACATTTTTGGACAACGGTTACACCGCGTATCACGCGGTCTCCGAGGCGAAGACTATCCTCCGGGAAGAAGGTTTCTCCGAATTGCGTCTCGACGAAAACTGGTCTATAGAAGAAGGCGGCAAATATTACGTTACTAAAAACGGAACCTGCTTAATCGCGTTCCGTATAGGAAAACGCTTCTCCTTTATGGTGGCGGAGAGCCACACCGATTCTCCGTCGCTGCACGTCAAGGGCAACTCTCTTATTCCGTCGCCCGAGGGCAAACGCCTCAACGTGGAAAAATACGGCGGGATGATTTTATATTCGTTTACGGACATCCCGTTAAAAATAGCAGGTCGACTAATAATAGACGACAACGGAAAACTAAGAGAAAAAATCGTGGCGAGCAACTTTTTCGTCAACGTCCCGTCTCTTGCGATCCATCACAATCCTACCGTCAACGACGGATGCGCGCTTAACGTCCAGAACGATATGTTGCCGCTTATAGGCGACGTAGACGATTTATATTCGGCGTTCTCGTCGGAAAACGTAATCGACGCCGACCTCTACGTCGTGCCCGCGACCGAGAGTTATTATTCCGGAGCCAAAGGAGAATTCTTATGCTCCCCCAGAATAGACAATCTGACCAGCGTGTATTCTTCCGTACGCGCCATATGCTCGACAGAGCCTAAAGGAATAGCCGTGGCGGCGTGCTTCGACAACGAAGAAATAGGCAGTCGGACAAAGCAGGGAGCGGATTCCGTCCTATTGGAAACAATCCTAAAAAAGATATCTCGCGCTCTAAAGAAAACGGAAGAAGAATATTTATCCGCTTGCGAAACCGGCTTCTTACTGTCGATAGACAATGCCCACGCCGTCCACCCCGCTCACCCCGAGAAATTCGACCCCGCGGAAAAAGTCGTCCTTAACGGCGGAATCGTCGTCAAACATCACGTCAATTATTCGACCGACGCACTGTCGTCGGCTATAGTAAAAACAATCCTCGATCGTGCGGACGTCCCTCGTCAGGATTACTACAATCGCTCCGATATGAGATGCGGCAGTACGCTGGGTCTGATGAGCAGTTCCGCTTTGTCGATGAACGCCTGCGACGTCGGAATAGCTCAGCTCGCTATGCACTCGGCTATAGAGACCGCGGGAAAATACGACGTGGAGAGAATGGAAAAATTCATAGAAGCCTTTTTCGAGACCTCGCTGTGCGTCTCGGAAGACGGAGTCTCCCTCAACCGATAGATTTATATTCTTGTATCCCTTGTACGAAAAAGCTCTCGATCGAGAGCTTTTTTCTTAAAACACTTCGTTAGGGTATCTTTAATCGCGTATAAGGTATCCTAAATTAAAAAACTGTCGGGTAATATTTGCTTTTTTATAAGAATTGTAAACGCCTCGCGTACGCGCGTATACCTATTATATAAAAAAGACGCCTTTTTAGCGTCTCTTCTCCGACTTATTCTATATCGATCTTTTCTCTTTTCCCGTGCTTGAATATCGTGTAGTAACGGAAGCCTATTTCTTTGGCAATCGCGCTCACCTCTCGATAATGCTCGCACAATCTCTCGCTCTTATGAGCGTCGGACGAGAAAGTGACGTTTTCTCCGCCGAGGTCTTTATACAATTTCAACATCTCTCTCGTCGGAACGGACCCCAACCCGGTCTGTTTGACGTGGCTGTTGATTTCCAGCGTTTTGTCCAGCTCTATTATTCTTTTGAAAATATCTCGAACCTGTTCGAGGGACTCTTCGTCGAGAGATTTGTCGGGAGCATATCTCATAGCATATCCGATATGTCCCACTATATCGTATCTGTAAGGCACGTCCAGACTCTCTCTTACCGCGCGAAAATAATCTCCGTAATACTTTCTCTTATCTTTATCCGTATAATATGCCGCGCGATACGCGTCCTCGCCGTATACCAGGTGGACGGAGTTGACGACTACGTCGAAATCGTATTTTTCGACCAGAGCCATGCAATCGGCGACCGAAGAACGGTCGTATCCCAGTTCCGCTCCCGTCGCATAATATATATCGTCGGAAGACAACTTCTCTTTCAATTCCGAATGCTTTTTGACGTACGCGGCTACGTCGAGTATCGGCACGTCGATACCCCTTCTGCGGTAATCCATGTCGTAGTGCTCGGTAGTGGCTAAATATTTAATTCCCTTCTCCCTCGCGGCAATCATCATGGATTCCGGAGCTTCTTTCCCGTCGGGAGAAAACGTCGAGTGAGTGTGAGAATCTATCATTACATCTTCTTGGGACAGCTTATTCCTAAGAGTTTCAGTCCGTCTTCCAGTACTCTGTGCACCGCCATCGTGAGCATCAGACGAGTTTCTCTCGCGCCCTCTTCCGCGGTGATTATCTTATGTTCGAAATAAAACTTATTGTACGCCTGAGCGAGATTCATTATATAACGAGTCAGGATAGACGGCTCGTAATCGACGAGGACGTCTTTCAAAACTTCCGGATACTTCTCTATAAGGCGGACCACTTCTACGGCTTCTTTGTTGGAAATGCCCTTCTCGTAATCTTCGTCAGAGGGCACGTAATCTCCCGACGCGCAACGCTTCCAATAATCGTGCCCCTTTTTCAGCACGCTGTTGCAACGAGCGTTGGTGTACTGGACGTACGGTCCCGTCTCTCCGTCGAAGTTGAGTATCTTGTCGTAAGAAAACACTATATCTTTTATTCTGCCGTTATACAGAGAAGAGAATATAACCGCGCCTACGCCGACCTGCTCGGCAATCTCTGCGGCATTCTTAAGATCGGGGTTCTTTTCGCGGATGACTTTCAAAGACCTCTCGACGGCTTTATCGATAACGTCTTCTAGAAGTATGACTTTTCCCTTACGGGTAGACATCGCCTCGCCGCCTTCCATCGACACCATGCCGAACTTGACGTGGACCATATCTTTCGCCCAGTCTTTTCCGAGCAGCTCCAGCACCTTGAATACCTGTCTGAAATGTAAATCCTGCTGATACGCCACTACGTAGAGGCACTTATGGAAGTCGTATCTCTTTTTACGATAGTACGCCGCCGCCAGATCTCTGGTCGCGTACAGAGTGGCTCCGTCCTGCTTAGCCACGAGACACGGAGGCATGTTGTAGTCGGACAGATCGACTATCTGCGCGCCCTCGGATTCCTTAAGGAGTCCTTTTTCTCTCAGCTCGTCCATGACCACGCCCATTTTGTCGTTATAGAACGCCTCTCCGTTGTAGCTGTCGAAGGATATTTTAAGTCTCTTGTAGACGTCTTTTACGGACTCGAGAGTAATTTCCTTGAACATCGTCCAAAGTCTGACGGCTTCTTCGTTGCCGTCTTCTATCTTCTTGAACCACAGTCTGGCCTCGAACTCGAGCGTGGGATCTTTTTCCGTTTCTTCGTGGAACTTAACGTAGAGCTGATTAAGGTAAGAGACGCCTTTTTTCTGCAAGGTCTTCTCGCTACCCCATTTTTTGAACGCGACTATGAGTTTACCGAACTGCGTTCCCCAGTCGCCGAGGTGATTGATGCCAACGGTTTTGTAACCCAGTTTTTTGTGAATGCGATACAGCGCGCCGCCTATGACGGTCGTCGAGAGGTGTCCCATATGAAAAGGCTTGGCGATATTGATGGAAGAATAGTCGATACAGACGGTCTTATCCTTGCCTACGTCCGAACAACCGTAATTCTTGCCCTCCGACAGAGCTCT
This sequence comes from uncultured Christensenellaceae bacterium, assembly GCA_964613035.1. Classification (GTDB taxonomy): domain Bacteria; phylum Bacillota; class Clostridia; order Christensenellales; family DTU072; genus CAVIQK01. The sequence continues at coordinate 13,176 of CAZTFQ010000014.1, forward strand.
CTCTATGACTTCTTTAGCAAAGCTCGTCTTGTTGATGAAAAAATTAACGTATCCGTTGACCGCTTCCACTTTCGAGACGATGCCTTCCGGCTTAAAAGCCGCCGCCACGTCGCCGGCGATTGCCACGGGGCTCTTTCTTAAAATTTTCGCCAGCTTAAAAGTGGGCAGACAGTAGTCCCCCATATCGGTATCCTGCGGGACGGTTATCAGCTCTGCTATCGTCTCGGGCGATACTCCCTCGATATCGATGCGGTCTACGATGAATTTAACCTTGTCGTTGAGTTCTTTCATTTCTTCATTTCCTTTATCTTGCCGTCCTTGACGACGTATCTCGTGTATTCTTTAGCGTATCTTTTGTCAAACGACGTGCAGGTTATAAACGTCTGCAGACCGTCTATCGACGAAAACAACGCTTTTTTTCTTTTCAGATCCAGCTCGGACAAAACGTCGTCCAGCAGTAGTACGGGATATTCTCCGGTCTCTCTTCTGAACAGCTCCGTCTCGGCAAGTTTCAGCGACAACACCGACGTCCGCTGTTGACCTTGCGAGCCGAACTTCCTTAGATCCACTCCGTCCGAGGTTATTTTCAGGTCGTCGCGATGTATTCCCACGGAAGTAAACTCCAGTCTTAGGTCCTTGTCTATGCTCTCGTCCAATAGGTCCAGATAGTTTTCTTTACTCGCGCCCTCTTGACCGAAGTCCCCGAGATATACGATTTTCAACTTCTCCGCGCCGTCCGTAAGGAAGGAGTGCTTGTCCGCGGCTATTTCGGACAACTTGTCGACAAACTCGTATCTCATCGACGCGATTATGGCGGAATACTCCGCTAGATACGGATTGAGGACTCTGAGCATATCTATTTTGCTCTTGTCGTCCCTCATATCTTTAAGGACTTTATTACGCTGTGCGAGATATTTGTTGTATTTAATCAGCGCGTAGAAATATTTCTTGGACTGCTGAGAAAGAGACACGTCCAGAAATTTACGTCTGTACTCGGGGCTCTCTTTAATCAGCTTCATCTCGTCGGGAGAAAAAAACACGACGTTGAGCACTCCCATTATCTCGCCCAGCTTGGCTATCGGCAACTCGTCCACCGATATGTTCTTCCCTTGTCGCGAAAACGTGGTCTCCACCGTGTGGGAAGAATATTCTTTGCCGATGAATAGCTTTACGTACGCGTTGCCGTCCGCCCCTGCGTCCCAGGAAATCAATTCTTTGTCTTTTAGCCCTTTCGACGAGCGACCTATCGCGCCTAAGTATATGGCGTCGATGAGGTTGGTTTTTCCGACGGCGTTCTTGCCCTCTATTACGTTGAGTCCCGGCTTGAAGCATACGTCCAGGTCGGTATAGCTCAAAAAATTATTAAGAATTACTCTGTCTATCCGCATATCGACCTCGACTGCTCTAAAAGAAAATTGTGCTTATAAGGCACAACTCTCCGTCTCGGGACGACACCCTGCGAGGAAGTCTCTAGCGAACCTCCTTGAGGTATCTTTGTATTTCGCGCTTTTGTTCCTTCTCCTTAATTGCGGCTCGCTTGTCGTGACCTTCCTTGCCTCGGCACAGAGCTATCTCCGTCTTGACGAGTCCGCCTTTTAAGTACAACTTGGTCAAAGCGAGCGTGTAGCCTTTTTCTTCCACCTTCTGTCTGAGCTTCCGTATCTCGGCTTTGTGCATAAGAAGGCGGCGATTTCTTTTGGCGTCGGGGTTATAGTAACTCCCTTTAGTATAAGGCGAAACGTGCATTCCCACGACGTAGAGCTCTCCGTCCTTGACGTAGCAAAAGTTGTCTTTAAGATTGACGTTGCCGAGTCTTATGCTCTTGACTTCCGAGCCCGTCAGTTCGATACCCGTCTCGAAAGTATCTTCCACGAAGTAGTCGTGGTACGCCTTTTTATTGTTGGCTACGATTTTTACGTTCATAAAAAACAGGCTACCGCGAGCGGTCGCCTATAACGAATCTCGGTAATTCTTAGAGACTCTTGAGCAGGACGTAGAACACGAAAAACAGAATCGCGCACACCATCAGTCCCGCCGCTATGACGACGGTGGCTATTTTCAGTTTGCCGTCGAGAGAACGTTGCTTGTTCTTGCCGAAGAAGCTGTCTCCGCCGCCGCTGATGGAGCCGAGGTTATTGCTCGTGCCCTGCTGAAGAAGGACGATGATTATCATTCCGATAGACAATACGACCATCAGTCCGATGAAGATATAAGTCATCACCGAATAGAGCGTCGCGGCGTCGAAATTGGATGCTAACAGTAAATTAAACATATTTTTTCTCCTTAATTTGCACTCGTTAATATTTATGTATAGCTATAGTATTCTAAAATACGTCGCGTGAGTTGTCAAGCGATTTTTTAATTACGCTCGTCGGATGAATCGCGCAAGAAAAACTCGTCGTATATGGCATTGACCGCTTTTACGTAATCTTCGTCTTCCACGCCTAAGATTATATTCATTGCGGAAGATCCCATATCGATCATTCTGATATTGACGTTATTGTCTGCCAATGCGGAAAAAATTCTGGCGGCGCAACCGACACACCCCGATATACCGACGCCGACCACCGCTATGAGTGTTAGATTCTTGATAACGGTAATTTTGTCGGGATGAATAAGTCTGTCTATGTCTCTCACTATATCCGCCACGTCGAGGTGCGTGAGGTACGCGTCCGATATGACCAGCGACATCGTATCTATTCCCGTGGGCAAATGTTCGAAGGAAACGCCGTTTTCTTCGAGCACCGAGAGCATCTTCCTGACGGTACCTATTTCGTTGTTGAGCATCGCCTTGGCCACGACTATGGTCGTGTTGTGTTTATGCCCCGCTATACCCGTGACTATACGCTCGGGGGGTCCGTCGTACGAAGGTACTATCATCGTGCCGGCGTCGTCGGGTCTAAAAGTGTTGCGGATGTTAATGGGAACCCCCGACGCTCTTACCGGAAATACGCTGTCGGGATGAAGCACCCCCGCGCCCATGTACGCCAGCTCTCGCAATTCTTCGTAGTTGAGTATCTCCATGGTCTCGGCATTTTTTACCACATGCGGATCCGCTACCATAAAGCCGGACACGTCGGTCCAGTTTTCGTACAGAGTAGCGCCGACGTTGGCGGCGAGAATGGCGCCCGTTACGTCGCTACCTCCTCTGGAAAAAGTCCTCACCATGCCGTTTTCGTCCGCACCGAAAAATCCGGGGACGACTATCTTGCTTTTTCCTCGCAGGACTTTCTCGCATTTGACCGCGGTCTCCGCGGGATCGTACGCCGCTCCGTGAAAAGCAATCAGGTCGTATGCGTCGACAAACTCGTATCCCGAATATTCCGAAAACAATTTAGCCGCCAGATATTCTCCTCTGGACGCCGCATAGTCGGGAGACAGGGAATTTTCAATTCCGCGTCTTATCTCTTCGAGCTCCGCGTCTATGTCCGTGTTCAGCCCAAGCTCTTCCGCCAGCGATCTAAACCTATCCCCGACCTCGTCGAGCGCGATAATCGGTTCTTGACGTCTGTTTTGCTCATACGCCTTATATAACAGATCCGTGACCTTTTGGTCTCCCTTAAATCTCTTCCCGGGAGCCGAAACGACGACTATTTCTCTACTTGCGTCCGATAACACTATATCTCGAACTTTTCTAACCGAATCGGCGGTCGCCATCGACGTCCCGCCGAATTTAACTACTTTTTTTTGCATAATCTATATGATTTTCCTTATAGACGATTCTTTTGTTTTCACTATATGCGCAACGTCTATTTAAGTGTCTTTTTGCTCCTTGCGGTAGGATTGATTCTGTATAAATCCGAAAGGATATCGTAGAGTCTTTCGGGGGTAATATATCTCTTGAGCTCGCCTTTTTCCGCGACCGAAATGATACCGGTCTCTTCGGACAAAATAATGCAGAGCATATCGGTCTGCTCGGTTATTCCTATGCCCGCTCTGTGACGCGTGCCGATGTTTTTGTTGATACTGTTAATCTGAGACAGGGGTAAAAAACATCCCGCGGCGAGAGCTTTGTTACCCTTGACGATGACCGCTCCGTCGTGCATGGGTCCCTTGGTGATGAATATACTCTCGAGAAGCGGCGCCGTAACTATCGCGCCCAACTCCGTGCCCGTCTCCAACAGATGAGAAGCGATGTTGCCGGGAGCTATCACGATGAGCGCGCCCGTGCGCAGTTTACTCATATTGGTACACGCCTTGACTATCTCGTCTATAGCCACTCTCAATTCTTCGTCACTGGCACTTATGTCTTCCTTCTTCAGTCTCTGACCGAGTCTGGAGAGCTTAAAGAACGCCGTTCTGACGTCGTTGAGATACACGAAAGCGAATATGACGATAGCGCATATCAACAATATGCTAGCGACCGACCTTAACGCGACCATCCCGAATATCAGTTCCAGCGTAAGAGACGCCAGATAAACGAGAGACAACAACGTATAGAACAGACCTATTTTCAAACCGCACTTTTTATACACGACCAGCGGCAATGCGGCTGTTATGACCGCCGCCAAAACCAGATCTATTATATCAATGGTACTAAGCACTCCCTTTCCTCCTACAGACCCAGATCCTTAAAAATATCCTTTTTGTCGTCATTATCGTCGGTTCCGTCGTCGGAACGATTGTCGGAGCCGCCGGACTTCCCGTTGAGAGCGTCCTCGTCCACCGACACGATCACGGGCTCGTCGTAAGCAAGATCGTATTTTCTCAATACGAAATAGGGTATAATCGACAGTCCCGCCAGCACGACCACGTTAACCGCGGAGACGATATCGGAGATAAGCACGCCGGAAGATACGTCGAGAAGTATATTGGCAATATACACGACGCCGAGATAGACGTAAAGAATAATCCAGGCAAACAGATAAGATTTGGCATAACGTCTCGGGAAAAACCACTCTTTGGCGGAGAAGAAGAAGCACGCAACCAGCGCCGCCACCTCTATGGTCATATTGACAGCCGTATAAATGTATGCGACGAAGTATTTAGGTATGGCAAAACAAATCGCCCCGAACACGCCCGAAACCAAACACGCGCATATGGTGAAGAACGCTATCCTTGCCTTAAACTCTTGTCTGTTGACTCTTATGCATCCTCTGCGCAATAACAGTTTGTGCACGATAAAAACAGCCACTTCGAACACCGCCAGCGACACCAGCACGGTGGTAATCACCGTCACGGCGTTGAAAAGTCCCGTGGAAAGTATGACGCCGTCTTCCATATCGGTGCCTATCTCTTGCCACAGTTCTATAATCTCTTCAAGGTCGGCTTCGGTGAACGCATTGGCGACGAAATCGTAAATATTCTTGATTCCGTACGCTATCATTAAAAGAAACGACCATACGATCCCGGGTATTTTATTAAGTTTTTGCATCATAATAACACCTCTGTTTTATCGAAATTATTGTTTACGCGAACAACGCGTTTTTCGCCATTCCGAACCCCGTCTCCTCGGACAGGTCTCCTCGTCTTATAGCATATTCTATTTCCGTCAGCGTATTGAGCATATTGCGGATAGCCACCGCGGAATACTTGCGCGCGGTCTCTCTTAATTTGACCACCGCGAACTCTTTCACCCCGAGTAAAGACGCCAGCGCGGCATCGGTTTCCTTGGACGCCGCGGCATAGAAAAGCCTTCTGTACTGAGTGATGAGAGAAGATAATATATATCCTTTATCCAGCCCCTGTTTTAGCAATCTGTCCAACAGTCCCGTGGCGGCAACGACGTTTTTGTCCAGCACCGCATTGGTGAACTCGAATATCTTATGCTCGTCGTCGGGCGTTACCAGAAGCTCCACGTCGTCTTCGTTGATAGAACGGTCCGGAGCGAAAGTCGTCAATTTTTCCGCTTCTACCGCTATTCTTCCCATATCTCTGTTGGCATAGAAAGAAAGTTTTTCTACTCCTTTAGGAGTGATCCCCTTAGGAAAAAGAGCTTTGATTTCTCCCTTGATCTCGTAAGGGTTGAGCCTCTCCGCGGAAACGTTGATCATCGACAGACTGTCGTACGCCGACAGCACGCCGGAATTGATTGCTACCAGTTTACACCACTCGGGCACGCTCGCCACGACGGAGGATATCTCTTCCTTATTGAGCTCCTTTTTCTTCTCGCCGTCGCGGACTATCACGACCGTGTATTGAGAAAAAGACGGATATCTGGACACCGCGTCCGCCAATTGATCGACGGAAGTCAGATTGTCGATAACGGAGAGATTGAAGTCCCTGAAATCTTCCTCGATAAGAGATACGAAAAGTTCTTCGGCGCGCTCGAGATAATAACGGTCGTCTCCCGTCACCGAAAACAGATTGTATTTATCGACTATCTCTCTCGTGAGATCCTTGGCGTGAAGTTTTTGCATAATAATATTATATTAAAATATTTTTTTTATACGCGCAAGCCTTTTTAACTCCGAAGTCGTCCTTAACGCTAAATCGCTTGACTTAAGCGCGATTTTGACTACAATCAATGCTTGTTCGCCGCACAAGAGGCGAGGAGGTACATATGAACGTCGATTACTATTACGTGCTTTTGCCGTTGGCTATAATACTCGTTTTATCCAAATTTCTGACCGCGGGTTGCAGAAAAATCGGTCTGCCGCAGGTCGTCGGAATGCTCGTGGCGGGACTTCTCATAAGTCTTATAAAACTCATCCCGACCCAAAACATCCTCAACGAAAGTTCTCTGGAGGGGCTCGGTTTCCTTGCGAAAATCGGCGTCATCCTCATTATGTTCTCGGCGGGACTGGAGACCGACGTCAAACAGATCAAAGCCGTCGGTATCCCCGCAGTCGTCATAACGGCATTCGGCGTAATCGTGCCGCTCGGGCTGGGCTTCGTCGTGGCGACGCTTTTTAACGGCGGATTCTCTATGCTGGAACAAAACGTATACAGCAACCTTTTCTACGGAGTCATCCTGACCGCAACGTCCGTTTCGGTGACCGTCTCTACGCTTAAAGAAATGGGAAAATTATCGGGAAAAGTGGGCTCGACCGTGGTTTCCGCCGCCATACTCGACGACGTCATCGGCATAATCGTCCTGTCTCTCGTGTTGTCTCTGTCTCAAAGCGGATCGGGCGAAAACGCCGCAATCGTTCTTATAAAAACGATACTGTTCTTCATAGCCGCTTTTACCGTCGGCACGCTTCTCAAGATGGCTTTCGACGCGCTCGATAAAAGATACCCTCACCACAGGCGCATACCCATATGGGGAATGGCGATGTGCTTCTTTTTCTCCTACAGCGCGGAAAAATTCTTCGGCGTAGCGGACATAACGGGAGCGTTCGTCGCGGGACTTATGCTGGCTAAAAACAAAGACGCTCGATACATCGACCGCAAGTCGGACATCCTCTCTTATATGATTTTCACGCCGGTGTTTTTTGCCAATATCGGAATCAACACTTCTTTCTCGGGTATAGACGCGTCCTTCATCTGGTTCGGTCTGGCATACGTAGTCACCGCTCTTATTTCCAAGGTCCTCGGTTGCGGCTGCTCCGCCCTCGCCATGCGTTATTCCTTTAAGGACTCCCTCCGCGTGGGAATAGGAATGATGGCAAGAGCAGAGGTTATGCTCGTCTGCGCTCAAAAGGGCGTGGAAAACAATCTCATCCACCAAGAAATAATGCCCTTCATCGTGCTGATTATTATCGTGTCGTCCTTCGTAACACCCATCATTCTCAAATTGAGCTATAAAAAAGACGAGCTTTCAGCTCCTCTCGTCGGCGTATAAAATTAACCCTCGTATCTTCTCCGAGGCTCCCGCGATTTATCGCCGAGGAGCCTTTTATTTAATAACGGTCTCTTTTCCCGCATAAATTGCCTATTGCATTCTTTCGGATAGTAATATATAATAGATATTATCTTAAGAAATATCTCGGGATAGAACATTTAAGGACGGTGAACAGATGAAACATTCCACACGCACAATCGTTATGCTGCTTGTCGTTTCCCTGCTGTTGACCATGAGCGTGACGATATTGTCCGCCTGTACGGGCGACTACGACGTCATTCTCGTGACGGACAAGCAGAACGTCGAGGACGGAGCATACAATCAAGAACTCTTTTACGCGATCAAATCTTATTGCGAAAAGAACAACCTCACTTTTTGCTCGATGTCTCCGATGAGCCCCGAAACGAAGGAATATCGCAAAACTATCAAGACCGCTCTGGAGAATTACAACGCGGATTACGTCATCACTCCGTCGACGGCGTTTGCGGAAATATTGACGGAAGAATTCACTTCTCCTTACGTCGAAAAAGGACAAAAATTCATTTTCTTATCCTCGACCGATCACAACTCCGAGTATGCTTTATCCGAAAAAATCAGAGTTGAATATCACAACGACGATATAGTGAAAGAAGGCGAAAACGTCATCGACGCGTCGAACGTAGGCAAAGCGGGCAATATCGTCAGATACGTCGCCGAAGAATACTCCGCGCCGCAGGGCGTGGCTCACGTACGTATCGACGAAAAACAACTCGGTTTCCTCACCGGATATCTCGCAGCTTGTAAATACGACAACGTCGGCTTCTACGCAAGCAACGTCTCCGCCGACACCTACGTATTGACCGAGGTCGACGGCAATATCGTCGAAAAGCCTTACGGTGAATACGACGGCAATATTATGTACGAGTCCGTAAGCAATTATCACGAAGGCTTCCTACACGGCGTCGCTTCCGCCGTCGCCGCGGGACGTAGCGTCAACGTGTACGAATCCACTTTACGCTCCGACCTTGAAAACAACGATCAGAACAAAAACGCCATTCAAAAAAGCCTTGTAGAAAAATCCGATTTCGTTTTCTCCGTAGCGGGTAGCGACAATAAACTGATCGCGTCTAAAGCGGTCGTCGCCAAAAAGATATCTTTTAACGTGGACGACAACCTCGCTTCCGACTCCAACTACAGTTACAATATGGGACACGCGGGAATAGACTTCTCGGGGATAATCGAGTATCTGCTCTCTTCTTCCCCCGAAGACGTCTTCGGCAAGAATCTCGTGCTGGGAATAAAAGAGAACGCCGTCCGTCTCTACTTCGACGCGGACGATTTGGACGCGGTCCCCGCCAACAAGAACAACGACTCGCTGAAACAAGCCAGAGACGCATTTTCTCTCGGATATGCGGCTGCACTGGAGATCTGCGGAGAATATGACTTCGCGTCGGAAATCTCCGTCTCTCCGACAAGAGTCGGCATAGAAGCTTAATCGGGAGGATACGTAAATGACAGAAGCTGCAACCAAAACCAAGTTCAACTTAAAGCAAACCGTCTCCAAAGTAGGTTCTTACGTCAAAGAATATTGGGACAAGCCCCCGAAAAACAAATTCCTCTCCATTAAGGAATGGGTGGCGTTCTGCGTAGGCGGCATGGGCGCGTCCACCGCATTGTCTCTGCCTGCCACCTATCTCGTGCTCACCGCCGGTATATATATGGCGGCGGCGCTCAACATCAACGTCTGGCACATCACCATCATCGGTATAATATCCAATATCATCACCATTATACGCTCCCCTCTGATAGCGAGCGTCATCGACAACGTTCAGACCAAGAGATTCGGTAAATTCAGAATCTATCTCGTCGCTCTCGCCCTGCCGCTGGTTTTGCTGGTAGCGGGCACGGCGTGGATACCCGCGCTCATCGCATTCAATCGTCCCGTAACCAATCCGACCGCGACGTATATGGGCGTGCTGATTTCTTTCACCGTCTTATACAATCTGATGCAGATCGTACTCCAGTTCTACACGATCGGCTTCCAATCTATAATGCAGGTCATATCCCCCAGCCCCGAGGAGCGTACCAATCTGATGTCTCTCGGGACCTTCGCATACTCGCTGGGACCGTCGATAGTCAATATCGTATTCCCCGCGCTTGCCAATCTCCTCTTCTCCTACGGCGGACAGAGCGGTAACGGTCTCAACAACATCAAGACATATCTCTACATTATCCCCGTCGCGCAAGCCATAGCGGTAGCTCTGGGGCTGTTGGTCGCTTTCGGCACGGAAGAAAGAGTCCGTCTGCCTAAGAACGTCAAGCAAAAGATGGGACTTATTCAGGGACTTAAACTCCTCTCTCACAACAAGTATTTCTGGCTGAGAATGTCTTCGGATCTCTTGGGCGTATTCCGTCTGCTGGGGACGTCTTTCACCGCCTGGATATGCACCTATATGATCAACAACGCTTTCGCCTATTCGATAGCGATGACTCTTATCGGGTTTGCCTACAATCCGGGTATACTTCTCTCTCCCTTCCTCATTAAATGGATGGGTAAAAAGAAACTGGCGATTTTCTCCAACCTATTCGTCGCGATAGCGACGGTGCCTATGGCTATACTTGCATTCACCGCGACCGCTTCCAATGCCGTGTGGCTGGGCGTAATTCTACTGGTCATCAACTTCCTCATCGTCGTGATGTACGGCTTCTCGACCGTATTCCAGCCCGCCATGCAGGCACAGATGTACGACTACTCTCAATATAAAGACGGTATCCGCATAGAAGGATTCACTTCTCAGACGATGCTTATGATATCTTCCGCGGTAGGTATCGGAACGGCGTTCGTCTCGCCCGCGGTCTACTCGCTCTTCGGCTACACCGCCGACGCCAGCGTCCTCTACGATATGAACGTACTCGGAAAGATTATCGGAGTAATGTGCATCATCGGAACCGTTTCCGCGGCTCTGTGCGCCATTCCGTTCTTCTTCTGGGATCTTGACGAAAAGAAACACCGCAAGATTATGGACGTCCTTGAAGTCCGCAACAGATTCAGCGACGGCGAGATAGACGAAGAAACCAAAAACTCTCTCGAAGCCAGAATAGAAGCCGGCGAAGAAAACGTACTCGACTTCTTCAAACAGCCCGAGGAGATCCCCGAAGAAGCGCTTGCCGAAGACTCATCGGAAGAATCCGTCTCCGCGGATATCGTCTCGGAAGACGTCGTTACGGAAGAGGCGGCGTCCACGGTAGAAGAATAAAGTCTATTACAAAATACATCCGCCCGTCGCCACATACCGCGACGGGCATAATTATAGGTAGAATATGAATTGTAAATTATGTCCGCGCGAATGCGGGTTTGACAGAAAAAACGATATCGGCGCCTGCGGCGCGTCCGATAAGGCGGTCGTAGCCAAAACCATGCTCCATCATTGGGAAGAACCGATCATCTCCGGCGAGTGCGGAGAGGGTAGCGGCGCGATATTCTTTTCCGGGTGCTCCCTCCGATGCAGTTATTGTCAGAATTATAAAATTTCTCGCGCCATGGTCGGACAGATTCTCTCCCCCGAACAGCTTGCGGAAAGGATGCGCATATTGGAAGAAAAAGGCGCCGTCAACATCAATCTCGTCACGCCGACGCACTTCGTCAGAGAGATTCTGGAAGCTCTTAAAATATATCGCCCTAATATTCCTATCGTCTGGAACACTTCCGGCTACGAGAAGCCCGAAACGATACGTGCCTTAAAAAACGCGGTCGACGTCTATCTCACCGACTTCAAGTATCACTCGCCCGCTCTGTCCGACGAGTATTCCGCGGCTCCCGACTACTTCTACTACGCCTCGCGCGCGCTTGTCGAAATGAGAAAGAATCAACCCGTCGACGTCATAGAAAACGGCAAAATGAAAAAGGGCGTCCTCGTGCGTCATCTGGTCCTCCCGTCCACTTTCCACGACAGTCTTCTCATCCTCGATTATATAAAAGAGACCCTAGGCACGGACACCTACATATCGCTGATGAACCAATACACCCCCACCGAGCAAGTCGCCGATCATCCCTTGCTTTCTCACCGCGTACGCCCTCTGGAATATAAAATCGTAGTAGAGCACGCACGGGCGCTTGGGTTCCATAACGGCTTCATTCAGGACCCCGAAAGCCAATCTTCCGACTATACGCCCGATTTTTTAGATTAAATATATCGCACGATGAAGCACGCCGCGACCGTCCCGACGAAGGTCGCTATAAGAGATATCGGCAAGGCGGCTCCGCTCCTCTTGTCCTCTAGGGTAGAGAAGTAAACGGTCGTTACGTAGACGACGGTATCCGACGACGCGCTTATCACGCTGGCGACTCTTCCGACGTACGAGTCGGCTCCGTACGTTTTGTAGATGTTTTCTAGAGCGACGAGACTGCCCGAGCCCGATATCGGCTTGAGCACCAGCAGTTCCGTTATCTCCGACGGTATCCCGAGATAGGACAGCGGCACAGAAAGCGCGTCGGCTATCAACGCCGACAGTCCCGATTCTCTGAACAGTTCTATCAAAATAAACAGCGCTATAAGATACGGCAGCACCGACACGGTCAGCTTTATCGCTTCTCTTATCCCATCTATCGCCGTATCGAAAAGCGGGACTTTTTTTATCAGTCCGAGAATAAATACGGACACGATTATTACGGGTACGACATAATTCATTCTCTCACGAAAACCTTAACCAAAACAATCCCTACCGCGGTGGTCAGCATTGTCGTTATCAACGACGCGACTATTATATCCTCGCGCGCTCCGTAACTCGCGCGCATCCCCAGTATCGTGGTAGGTATCAATTGAATAGACGTAGAGCTTATTACTACAAGCATTATGCGGTTTTTTCTACTTTTCATTTCTTCCATCGCTCTTATTCCCGCAGGCGTAGCCGCACCGCCCGTACCGAGCAGATTGGCGGAAAGATTGACGCTTAAATATTGTCGAGCGGTTTCGCTCTCTCCCGGGAACAGTCCCCTTATAGGCATCGACAAAAACTTGGCGGTGATCTTGTTCGCGCCGCTTCTTTCGAGAATTTTCAACACCGTCATCCAGACGGAATATATCGCGACGAGAGACAGCGCGAAAGTAACCGCCCTGTCGGCTCCCCCTATCATCACTTCCAATACGGATTGAGGGCTCTTAATCGTAAGATAAATCGCCGAGGCGGTAACGAATACGAAAAATAACACGTTCATCTCTTAAATTTATGCTAATTTCAATAACTTTATGGTATGATAATCGTATGAACGAAAAAAAATCCGAAAAATTAATCCCGCCTCTAGTCGCAACGGGAGTGTTCGTCGCTCTTATCGCCGTTATATCTATACTGAAGATGTCCCCGTCCGTCGCCGAATGGTGGTCGAGAACCGTCTCCAGAACTTATCGCACCGGAATAGGCACGATATCGGGCGCGTTTTCTTTCTCTTTAACGGAAATAGCAATCGTCGCGGCAATAGTCGGCGGAATGATTTTCATCGTCTCTTTTATATCCTGTCTCGTAAACAAGCGCGGCAAACGCGCGCTCAAACTCTTGTTCGATTTGACCGCCGTAATAACCGTCGTCGTTTTCTTGTACTCCGCCACCGCGGGTATGGAATATTATCGCGACGCTCTTCCGTCCGACTCCTACGAATCAGCCACCGCCACCCCCGAAGAACTGCTCGAGCTGACCCGATATTATCAGTCTCGTTACAACGAGCTGGCAGAAACTCTTCCCAGAGATGCCGACGGCAATCTTATAGAAGAGGTATCGTTCTCCGATGCCTCAGCCAGGGTAAAAGCCGCTTACGACCGACTCATAGACGACGACTATTTCAATACGCCTATCGTCGCCAAATCTCTGGTGGCGACCAAGGAATTCTTCGCGGAATTCGGCATCAGCGGAATATATCTGTCTCTCACCTCGGAAGCCAACGTCAACCTCGCCAACACCCACTATTCGAGAATTCCCGTCACGATAGCGCACGAAATGGCGCACTCCGCGGGAGTGATGAGAGAATACGAAACCAACATCCTCGCCTTCTACGTCTGCCTTAATTCGGGCGACCCTTATCTGGAATACTCCGCGCTGGATTACGGGTTTTCTTACCTTTCTTCCGGCGTCCGAGAGATATACGGCTTCGATTCGGACGAGTATCAATCCGTCCGCACGGGATACTCGGAATATATCTATAAGGACTACGCGGCGCAGATTCTGTTGAGCAAAAAATACGGTTCTTTCATAAGAGAGGTCGGCGAATTTTTCAACGATATCTATCTTAAGTTGTCAGGATTGGCGGAAGGCACCGGCTCGTACGTACCCGACCCGGGCACCTTCGACATAATAACCGTACCCGACGATAACGGAAACACCGTCGTGGAAATCAAAGAAATCACGTACGGAGACATCCAAAAAATCTTCATCGAAAAATATTTTTCTTCCCGCCGAAGCCAAATGTAAAGTCAAATATAATTTTATATGGTTTTTTATCCGAATATATGGTACAATGAGTATAGACTTATCTAGCCGCATACGGAGGTTATATGAAAAAAACCGGATGGTATAAGGACGCCGTCATATATCAAATATATCCGAGGAGCTTCTACGACTCCGACGGAGACGGCATAGGCGATATTCAAGGCATTATAAAAAAACTCGACTACGTCAAGTCTCTTGGCGTCAATGCAGTATGGCTCTCCCCTATATATAAGTCTCCCTGCGACGACAACGGTTACGATATATCCGATTATAGAGACATCCTGCCGGAATACGGCACTCTGGACGACTTCAAACAACTCGTAGAAGAGATGCATAAGAGAGGCATCCGCCTCATTATGGATCTGGTCGCCAATCACACCTCGGACGAGCACGAATGGTTCAAGCAAGCCTTATCCGACCCGTCAAGTCCGTACAGAGACTACTATATTTTCAAAAAGGGTCGCGCGGGCGGCAGACGTCCCCCCAACAATTGGACGTCTCGCTTCGGCGGCTCCGCGTGGGAAAAGGACCCTAAAAGCGGAGAATATTATCTGCACCTTTTCTCTAAAAAACAACCCGACCTCAACTGGAACAACCCCAAGGTCAGAGAAGAAATCGCCGATATCGTCAAGTACTGGATAGACCTCGGCGTGGACGGGTTCCGTTGCGACGTCATAACTTATATTTCTAAAGACGACCGTTTCCCCAATGGGAAGTTTCGTTTCTTCTCCCGCGGCGACGAGCACTTCACCCACGGACCTAAAATCCACGAATATCTTCACGAACTCAACGAAAAAGCTTTCTCACACGGCGACACCATGACCGTGGGCGAAGCCGCCGGAGTCACTATAGAAGAAGGCATCCTCTACTGCGACGAAAGAAGAGAAGAGCTGGACACAGTGTTTACCTTCGAGCATCTCGCCTCTGACACCGTGGGACAAATTTTCCCCGTTAAATTCAGACTGTCGAAATTCAAGAAAATTTTCCGTAAATGGCAACACGGTATGCGCGGCAGAGGATGGAACGCTCTCTATCTCGAAAATCACGATCAGCCCAGATCTCTTTCCAGATACGTAGGCAACTTCAAAGAATATCGCGTAGAAGCAGGCAAAATGCTCTGCATCGCCCTCAATATGCTCCAGGGTACCCCCTACGTCTATCAGGGACAGGAAATAGGTATGCTCAACTGTAAGTTCGACTCTCTCGACGAATACGAAGACGTCTTCGTCAAGAACGTCCGAAAGAGCTTCGGCATATTCGAGCCGCTGTTTCGTCCTCTCATCAAGCATTGCTACGACAAAATAGGTCGCGACCAGGCGCGCACGCCTATGCAATGGACCCCCGGCGAAAACGCCGGATTCACTACCGGCACGCCGTGGTTTAAGGTCAACCCGGATCATTATATGATCAACGTCCAGGATGCAGAGACGGACCCCGACTCCATTCTCAACTTCTATAAGGAAGTCATCGCTTTCCGCAAGTCTTCCGAAATCGTCAAGCACGGCATCTATAAAGAAAACTTCACAGCCAACAACGACGTATGGTGCTACGAGAGAATGTGGCACGGCGAGAGACTCTTCGTAATATGCAACTTCACCAACAGAGAAGTGCCCTTCAATCTCCCCAAGGATGCCGCTTGGGAGAAGTGCGAGCTTATTTTACATAATTATGAACACGAGAGATACTTGTCCAATATGGTGCTGTCACCGTATGAAGCAATGGTCTTCTATCTGCTCTAGGAGGAACTATGCCCAATCTGATCACGCATTATTTCTTCGCCGGAGAAGTCCTCAATAAGCTTCCCGAAAACACGAGAAAACTAATCGAGCGCAATCGCAACGCTTATAATCTCGGGTCCATCGGTCCCGACTTCTTGTATACGTTGAGAGAAATCGGCGACGTATCCGCCAGATACTCCAATCGTATGCACTTCAATCACGTGTACGAAACTTTCGAGAAGAGCGTCATCCATCTCAACCGTACCCGCAACGAGACCCAGACCGCATATATGCTGGGACTGATGACCCACTACGTCGCGGATCATACCATACACCCTCTCGTATACTTCCTCGCGGAAGAAGGTCTGACACGAGACTATCCGTCGGAATATCAGATGAACATCCACAACATCATCGAGTCCGCCCTGGACGAGTGGGTCCTAAAAGAACGCAACGGTCTCGACGCCAGATCGTTTTCTTCTCTGTACATCGGAGAAGGTCCTCATAAAGTCAAAAAGGAAATCGGCTCTCTATACAGAGAGGTCATCAACAAGGTCTACCGCTACGACGTGCCCGTCGTCAAAATCGAGTTCTCCTTCATAATCAGCAACTTCTTCGGCATACTATGGAAAGATAAGTACGGCATCAAGAAAAGATTCTTCAGCTGGGCGGAAGATACCTTCGATCTGAAAAAGAGCGTCTCGTCCCTACTGCGCCCGCCCGTGGGCTACGGCAGAGCGGACCTCTTCAACGAAGACCGCCGCCCCTTCAACGTCGTACGCAACGAGACCACACTCTCCGACAAAAATATGATAGAACTATACGAAATAGCTCTGGAAAAATCCGTCGACTACATCGCCGACTTTATGCACGCAATCGAAACGAGAGGACGCCTGGATCGGGCGGACTTCTCCGTCAACTACGAAGGTATTCGCACCTACTGACATTGTATTTAGGGTCCCAAAATCACCGCCTCGGCACCCTTAACTAAAATTTATTAAGGAATACTTATGAAAACCAAGATCAACAATCCGTACGTCTTTTTATCGCTTATCACTCTTTTAATCTTCGCGATATTCATTATATTGATATCCGCCGTCGACGTGGAGCCCATCGGTCCCGAGAAGAGCTCCATAGGGCTGGCGACGCTCAACGTCTTCTTCCGCGATAACCTCAAGCCGTCATCCGTATGCTATTTGATAACCGAGATACTAGGCTACGTCGCACTTCTCGTCGCGGGTGTTTTTGCCGTAGCGGGGCTAGTGCAACTCATCAAGCGCAAGCATCTCCGTCTGGTCGACAGAGAGATACTGGCTCTCGGCGTAATATACGTCCTGACAATCGCCGCATATGCGGGCTTCGAGATTTTTCCTCTCAACTATCGCCCCATACTCGACGACGGACAGCTGGCGGCTTCTTTCCCATCGTCGCACACGATGTTGTTCATCACCGTCATATGCACCGCTCTCATCGCGATAGAACATAAAATCAACGGTCCTCTTAAGGTCGTCGGCATCGTCGCCGCCGCCCTTCTCTCCGTAGCAATGGTCGTATTGAGAACTCTCTCCGGAGTGCATTGGTTTACGGATATCATCGGCGGAATCATCCTCGCACTGACCTTGGTATTGTGCTATAAAGCGATCCTCGCCTCCCCCCCCCCCGAACTGGCACGGAAGAGTTACTGACATCACCCGATAACGTCAACGCTTAAATAAATATCCACCAGCCTAGCTGGTGGATATTTATTTAATCTGTATTACAATCTTTATCACTATGTTTGACAGATTATTTCTTGCCCTTTTCTTTGGCGCGCTTGTCGTTGATTATCTGCATATGCTCTTTTGTTATGAGAGTGACGCCGTTTTCTTTCGCCCACTCGACGCAACCTTTAAGGACCATCGAGAGGAAGACTCTCGGGACCTTGACCAGTCCCTCGAGAGCTTCGTCTGTAAACTTAACCACGTCGTCCGCTCTGTGCGCCGCATACTTGACCGACTCGAGGTCTACGGAGCGATTGGGGAGAGGCTCCGCTATAGGACGGCGGAATTTAGTATACCAGAAGTTTTTGCTGTCTCTATAACCGTAATCTACGGGCACTCTCGGGAATGCGCCTGCGGTGACTCCGTTGATAATGGCGTCGTGATATTTTTCTTTCATCAATATTTTATCGACCTTGAGAATAAAATGCGCGCCGAACTTAGACGTGATGCCGTTGAAGTCGTGATACGGGGGAGCATACTCTTCCTTGACTTCATCGTCCTGCGCATTGTCCAGAGTATCCACCCAGGTACATTCGAAGACCTGATACGACTCCGCTATAACCTTGGGGTAATGCTCGGAGGGATTCTCTTCCGCCCTCAAGCCCTCTTCTAAGCGGAATATGCAATCTTTCATCTTTTCCTCGGGCGTATCTCCCGGGAATCCGAGTCGGACCGCCTCGTGGAAATATTTCCTGTCGTCGGGGATGAAATTGAGCGTGCATTTTTTATGACGGAGCAGTCCCTTGCAAGTGTTGGAACTGTTCCTGCACTCCAATAACATCGCATAATAATCTTTACCGGCTATATAATACGGCGCTACCAGCGAATATGCGCCGAAGGACGTCGTCTCGCCGTCTTCCGCCAGCGTACCTATCAATACGGTCGGCATCGGGAAAAACGCCGACGTCTGATAAAAATTGTCTACTATCCTGAGATTCTTAAAACTACTCATAACCGTCTCCTTAACGTTTCGTTGTATTTATTATACCCCTCCGCTCAGAATAATGTCAACACCGCTCTCTATCGAGAAAAATATCAATTTGCCGTAATTCGTAGACTTTATCTTAATTAAATAGTAAAATAAATATATAATATCTTATATTTATTCGCGTAACGATACGCTTCCTTAGTTAAATGGATATAACAAGCCCCTCCTAAGGGCTAGTTGTGGGTTCGATTCCCGCAGGGAGTACCAAAAATCGACAAGATTCCGTGGGGACTTGTCGATTTTTACTTCTTCACTCTTCACTTTTCACTAAAATCTTTTTGTCGATTTTGGGAAGTAAGAAGTAATAGTGAACAGTGAAAATCTTGTCGATGCAGCTTTTCTCCCAATTGTAAAAGCATTTATTAAAAAAATCGCGGCAATTCAAGCTCAGACGAAAAAGCACAAAAACGACCTTTTTGTGTTCTCTTCACAAGAGAAAACGACCGCAATTACGGTCGTATTTTACTCCTTCCCTGTTAAATATACCTCTTTTTCGTCAAAAATTCTCCCCGATTCGTAACAGTCTTTTCTATTAAATTATTTTTAATTATCAAAACTGGTATTGTTTTTGGTATTATTTTTACTTAATCGATGAAATTTAATTCTAGTTTTCACATAATCAATAGAGCTCAGTAACCGCATCGACAAATCTCTTACTTTCGACTATAATGTAAGAGATTTTTAAAAAGAGTAAGCGATTATGCTTGAATTTGATTACGATAAGCTAAAAAACAAAACAATATCGGTCCGATTACCCAAGAATCGGACCGAATATCAATTAATCTTTATACTTCCTTTTGGAAAATTAAAGTATAATATTGCGGGAATATAACGTCGGGCTCCTTGGGTATAAACAACTCTCCGATAATCGGAATCCATCCTAAAAGTACTTCCAGAATACCTTTTTTACGAAATACCGTACCGGGAAGAACTTCTAAACTGTGAAGTTGCCAGCCATTTCTTGCTTCCACAGCAATACGTTCTCCTACGGGAGCGACGACTTTTGCGGCGGTTTCGTCTGTATATAAATCCTTTCCTTTAACTAAAAGCGTTGTCGCAGGAATAGCGACGGTTTTGAATTGTAACATATTATAAGTCCTCCTCTGTGTTAATGCGATCTTGGGCTCGCTTTTTACCTTTTTTGTGTGTTTCGACTCGGGTACATTAAAAAATATAGCTTTAATCGATTTAACACTTCCCTCGACACTATTATATAATTTATCGTCCCTATTTTCAAGACCTTTTTAGGAAATTGTCTAAACTTTTTTTGCCGTTCAATGCGTTCAAATAAAAAGTCACCCGCGCGACGGGTGACAAAATTTTCGTTATTGACTTCTTTAGGAATTATGATAGGCGTTGTAGAGAACGTTCTTCGAGACGGAATACTTCTCCGCGACGATTTTTAGGGCGTCCTTTTTTGTAACGCCGTCTAAGACCAGCGCGTCGACTTCCTCTACAAGTTTTTCTATATCGGGAGTCTCCGTTTCCTCTTTAACGTCCGTAACCAGGACGAATTCTCCCCTAGGGCTGTCTATCGCCAGCTCGCCAAGATAACCTTCATAGACCGTCTCGTGCAACTTGGTGAGTTCCTTACAGGCATATACTCTGCGGCGACCGAGCTTCTCGTACAGATACGACAGAGTAGACTCGATATCGTGAGGCGCTACGTAAAAAACTAACGGAACGTCGATATTCTTAACGCCGTCGAGTAACAAGTCGCGTTCTTTTTTCTTCTCCGGAAGGAAACCTAAAAAGCAGAATCCGTTTCCTTTGAGTCCCGACAACGCCACTGCGGAGCAGACTGCCGTAGGTCCCGGGACGACTTCCGTTTCCAGACCTCTTTCTCGGGCTTTCCTCACCAGCCCCGCACCCGGGTCGCTCACTGCGGGCATACCCGCGTCGGTCACCAGCGCGACGTTCTTTCCCTCTGCAATCATCTCGCAAATCTCGTCGGAACCTTCGTTTTCTTTCTGTTTATAATAAGATATCAGCGGCTTGCGAATATCGTATCTGTCCAGAAGTATCCTCGTGTGACGGGTGTCCTCGGACGCGATAATGTCTACTTCCTTGAGTATTCTAAGAGCGCGCAAAGTGATGTCTTCCAGATTGCCTATCGGCGTGCCTACTATATATAACTTACTCATTTTCCGTACATCCTCCTCGCCTCTTCGCTCAGCTCTCCGTTCTCGTCTCTGACTATGAGGTCGGGAAGAAGTTTAAACCCTTCTCCTCCGTCCTTTCTTCCTTCCGCGATGAAGGTATCGGCGGTCCTGCCCGGCTTGGGGACGACCATTCTGAGAGTCTTGGGTTCTATGCCGTAACAGCGCATATAGAACAGCGCGTCCGCCAGTCTCTCCGTCTTACATATCATATAAAAGCGTCCGCCGAACTTAAGCGTACGAGCGGCGGTCTTGATCACCTCTTCCAGCGTAATAGCTATCTCGGAGCGCGCAATAGCCTTCTCGGAAACATCTCCGTCGACCTTTTTGAAATAAGGCGGATTGGTCACCACCACGTCGGCGCCGTTGCCCTTGAATAGCTCCGGAGCGAGTCTCATATCCATATTTTTTATTTCTATTCTGTTTTCCAGACCGTTATAGACGACGCTTCTCCTCGCCATATCGGCAAGAGAGCTCTGTATTTCCACTCCGATTATACGCTCGGCGGGAGTTTTAGCGGCGATAAGTATGGCAATCACTCCCGAGCCCGTCCCCAAATCGACCACGGTCTCGTGCTTGTACGCTCTGACGGAATTAGCCAGAAGCACCGCGTCGCTAGTGAAAGTATATCCTCCCTTACGCTGTATGACGAACAACGACTTGCATTCCAGGTCGTCGAGACGTTCTCCATCTTTTACCGGTGATTTTTCGTGCATTGTCTGTCCCTATCTCGTCATACTAATCGTATGAAAAGTAAATTAAAATTAACCAAATCTTTAAGACACAGAGCGAAAGCTCTTCCGCTATATCCTCTGACTACGACGGATCCTCTGGGCAGTTATACGGGCGTCCCCGTGATGCCTGACGAAGTCCCCACTCAAGACGCGGACGACTTATAAATTGGGCTCCGCGTCCAAATCGAGGTCTGCGGGCATCGCGCCTTCTTTTATCATAGAATACGCCTTGGCGGCAATCATTACGGCATTGTCGGTGCAGAAACGTTTTTTGGGCAGATATAAGGTTATGCCGTGCTCGTCGCACGCTTTCTCCAACTCATCTCTGAGATAACCGTTGGCACAGACTCCGCCGCCTGCCGACAAAACGCACACGTCCTCGTCGAGGCACGCTTTGATCGTGTTGTCGACCAGCATACCGACGGCGACCTTTTGGAAGCCTCTCGCGACGTCGTTTTTGTCGACGGTCTCTCCTCTCGCTTCACGATTACGCACGTAATTGATAACTTGCGTTTTCAGTCCGGAATAAGAAAAATCATATCCGTCTTCCGACTTAAGCGGCTTGGTGAAGACTATATCGTCGCTTCCGCTCCGAGCGGCTTTTTCTATCTCCGGACCGCCGGGATATGACAGACCTATAACCCTCGCTACCTTGTCGAAAGCTTCTCCGACGGCATCGTCGCGCGTTCTGCCGAGCACGCGTTCTCCGTCCTCGTCGACTCTTGCTATCTCCGTATGACCGCCGCTGCACAGAAGGGATATGAAAGGCGCCGTGAGTTCTTTATGGACTATCTTATTGGCTTCTATGTGACCTCTGACGTGATTGACCGCTATGAGAGGCTTGTTAAGAGAATAAGCCAATGCCTTGGCATACGTTACTCCGACAAGAAGCGCCCCCAGAAGCCCCGCTCCGTAAGTCACGGCGACGACGTCGACGTCTTTTAAGGAAATATCCGCAGTGACAAGAGCCTCGTTGACTATATTGTCTATCGCCTCGGTGTGTTTTCTGGACGCTATCTCGGGCACTACTCCCCCGAAACGCTTATGAATATCTATCTGAGAAGATATGATATCCGCGACTATTTCGCCGTCTCTCGTTATCGCAACCGCCGTCTCGTCGCAACTGGATTCTATCGCAAGGATAGTCAACCCGTCTTTTTTTCTGACTCGGTCGAGAGCCTCGACCGCTTTTTCGTAATAACTCATATCAGCTCATCTTGAGGTATTCTACGATGAATCCCTCTATATCTCCGTCCATAACGGCGTACACGTCGCCCACTTCATACCCCGTACGGTGATCTTTGACCATAGTATAAGGACAAAAAACATACGACCGTATCTGACTGCCCCATTCGATTTTCTTAATCGCGCCTTTTATCTCCGCGTCGCGCTCTTCGCGCTCTCTTTCCTGTAGCTCGATGAGCTTGGAAATAAGCATTTTCATAGCCATTTCTTTATTCTGAAGCTGACTACGCTCGTTCTGACACTGGACGACGATATTGGTGGGAATATGCGTTATGCGAATGGCCGACGAAACTTTATTGACGTTTTGACCGCCCTTGCCGCCGCTTCTGTAGGTATCTATACGGAGATCGTCGGGATTGATGACAACGCCGCCGTCGTCCTCTATTACAGGCATAACTTCTACGGACGCAAACGACGTATGACGTCTCTTGTTGGCATCGAATGGAGATATCCTGACCAGCCTGTGGACGCCTTTTTCCGCTTTGAGATACCCGTATACGTTTTCTCCGCTTATCTCCATCGTGACCGACTTGATTCCGGCGTCTTCCATCTCGAGAATATCGAGAACGGTGACCTTATACCCTTCTCTCTCTGCAAATCTCGTATACATTCTGTAGAGCATATCCGCCCAGTCCTGAGCTTCCGTGCCGCCCGCGCCCGCGTGTATGGTGAGTATGGCGTCGTTGCCGTCGTACCGACCTCTTAAAAGAGCCGCCACCGATAATTCCTCGATGGTCTTCTCCAGCTCCTTAAACCGAGTGCGAATTTCTTCTTCCTCTTCTTCTCCGCCCAGCTCTATCGCCATATCGACCAGCTCGCCCATGCCGTCCAGCTCGCTGTTAAGTAAGTCGATTTTACTCACCGTGCGGTTGAGTCCCGAGAGCTCCTTAGAGAGAGCGTTGGCGCGCTTAACGTCGTTCCAAAAACCGTCTTCTTTTTGGAGAAGCTCTATTTCGGCTATTCTGGCGCGTTTTTCGTCCACTTTGAGAGCGTCTTTAGATACTCTGACGGAATCTTTCAGCTCTTGTATTTTTACGTTGGTCTGATATTTGTCCAGCATAATTATTTACCGCAACAGTTTTTGTATTTCTTGCCGCTGCCGCAGGGACAGGGAGAATTGGGGCCTATCTTACGACCGCTCTTGTCGGACGCTTTTAGAGAAGTGGCGGGACGACGGCTACGGCGTTCCATTTCTATTCTGTACGCGTCCAATATCTCTACGGCTTTTTCCACGTCCCATCTGACTACGGTGTAGACCGTCATACGCTTGATTTCTTCAACCATCGCGTCGAACATATCCATACCCTCGCGTCTGTATTCCATAACGGGATCCAACTGAGCATAACTTCTTAAACCTATGCCCGAGCGCAACGCATCCATAGCGTCGATATGATCGACCCAGTTTTTGTCCACCGCGTTGAGAAGCATCCTTCTCTCGCTCTCCTTGACGTCTATGCCGTGCTCGGAAGCAAACTTGCACTTTGCGTCGTAGGCGGTCTTGATATCGTTAAGAAGCTTTTCTCTGAGCTCCTTTTTATCGTACTCGAGACAATCCTCCATCTTGACGGGGTTACTGCCGGGTACAAACAGACTGTCTTCCAGCGCACGATTGAACGCATTGAGAGCCTCTTCGCCGTCTTCCTCGTCCGAGAAGTCTCTGTATCCTTCGAAAATATCGTCCAAGATACTCTCGAAGAAACCTTCTATCTGCTCGTGCACGTCCACGCCGTCCAGGACTTCGTCGCGCTGAGAGTAGATGAGTTCTCTCTGCTTGTTCATAACGTCGTCGTAATTGAGAGTGTAACGACGGATGGAATAGTTTTGCTCTTCACATCTCTTCTGAGCGGATTCTATCTGCTTGGACAGCATCGGAACCTGAATGACGGTGTCGCCCTCTATCCCGAGAGTCTCGACGAGAGACTTCATTCTCTCGCCGCCGAATCTCTTGATAAGACTGTCGTCGAAAGAGAGATAGAAGCAGCTCGACCCGGGGTCGCCCTGACGACCCGATCTACCGCGTAGCTGATTGTCTATACGTCTGGACTCGTGACGCGTAACGCCTATGACGCGCAAGCCTCCGTTGGCTACGACTTCCTTTTTCTCCGCGTCCGTTACTACGGAAAACTCTTTTTTCAGTTCCTCGAATCGAGCTCTTGCCGCCAACAAGGTTTCGTCGGTCAAAGTGTTGTGTGCGGACGCCGTCTCGATGACGTCGGACTCGTAACCTTCTTCTGCCATCTTTTCCTTAGTAAGGGCTTCCGGGTTACCGCCGAGCAGGATATCGGTACCTCTTCCTGCCATATTGGTAGCGATCGTGACCGCGCCCAGCTTACCTGCCTGCGCTATGATATGAGCCTCGTCGGCGTTGTTTTTCGCATTGAGAACGTTATGCGGAATGCCGATTTTTTTGAGCCTGTTCGAGATGTATTCGGACACGTCGACGTCTACGGTACCCACCAGTATGGGCTGATTTTTGGCGTGAGTCGCCTTGATATCCTCTATGACCGCATTGTACTTTGCGTCCATATTGAAATATATCTTGTCTGCCTCGTCGGTACGTATCATCGCCTTGTTGGTCGGAATTTCTACGACGTCCAATTCATATATTCCCTTAAACTCCGCCTCCTCCGTCATTGCGGTACCGGTCATACCCGATATCTTATTGTAGAGACGGAACAGATTCTGGAAAGTAATCGTCGCCACGGTGCGGTTTTCGTTACGGACGACGACGCCTTCTTTAGCTTCTATCGACTGGTGCAGACCGTTCGAATAACGTCTGGACGCCATTATTCTGCCCGTAAACTCGTCTACGATGAGGACCTGTCCTTTATCTATAATATAATCCTTGTCGCGCTGCATCAGCTTGTGCGCGCGTAGTCCCATCTGAATCTTTTGGTTAAGATCGCCGTTTTCGAGGTCGCCCAGGTTGTCGATGTTGAAGAAAGATTCCGCTTTTTCTATGCCGCTCTCGGACAAGGAAATCTGGTTTTCTTTGAGCTCTATTTCATAATCTTCTTCATCCAAACGTCTTATGAACGTAGAAACTTTTTTATAAAGCTCGGAGTTTTCGCTAGATTGACCGGAAATGATTAAAGGAGTACGCGCCTCGTCGATAAGTATGGAGTCTATTTCGTCGATTATGACGTAATTGAGCCCTCGTAGAGTCTTGTCGCTCTTACTCCTGACCATATTGTCTCTGAGGTAATCGAAACCGAGCTCGTTGTTGGTACAGTAAGTTATGTCGGCGGCATAGGCGGCTTTTTTCTCTTCCTTGCTCATCCCGCTGAGCGACACGCCAACGGTGAGTCCGAGGAAAGAAAACACTTTTCCCATCCAGTCCGCGTCGCGCTGTGCCAGATAATCGTTGACGGTGACTATGTGCACGCCCTTACCGGTAAGCGCGTTGAGATATGCGGGCAACGTCTCGACCAGAGTTTTACCTTCGCCCGTCTTCATCTCGGCGATTCTGCCTTGATGCAGGACGATTCCGCCGATGAGCTGGACGTAGAAGTGTCTCATATTGAGCACTCTCGACGACGCTTCTCTCACTACCGCGTACGCTTCCGGCAACAGCGAGTCCAAACTCTCGCCCGAGGCTATCCTTTCTTTGAATTTGACAGTCTCTTCTTTTAGCTGATCGTCGGTCAACGCCTCGTATTTATCGGACAACGCCTCGATTTTATCCGCGATAACGGACAGTTTCTTAATCTGATGCGCCTTTTCTCTCTTGAAAATCAAATTAAAAATTCCCATTTCGGCTCCTTGTTTGCAATACGCAAGATTGAATTAAATATTAGTATATCATAATAGGAAAAAATTGACAATGATACTTAAGTGAAATAATCTCGTCCTTAATGCGATTTCTCTGTCAAAATCCTCTCGATCTTGACAATCTGCCAATGAGAATGATATCATAAATTTATAGAGAGGATTAAGTATATGACCGAACACGGCTCTAAAAGAAAAAGACTTATCGTTGCTATCGGTATAACTCTGTCGCTCTTAATAACGATAGCCGTTTTTTCGATATTATTCGCTCCTCGCGACCTGACTGCGATTATTCCCGACTTAGACGCTATAGAAAAAGAACAAGTACGAGATTTTGAAATAATCGTAAGAGAGCCCGACAATTCGGATCATTCATCCTATTTTTATATTGCAGACGAAGCGCGGATAGAAGAATATATCGATATCTTAAACAAAATCAAGGTTAAAAGGTTCTTTTCCACCACATCACGGCAATATCAACAACATGAAATAAAAATCAATCTAATTGACGGCTCAAAGAAAACTCTCCGACTCAACGGAACCTTTGTAATGGGTACACAATATAGAATAATCAACGAGTGGTTAATATATCTGTTTAATAATAGTGACACGGATATCGATTTTGACGGAAAAGGAACGCATTCTTATATAGACGAACAATTCTATTCCGACGTCGATGGCATTACCTTATTAACCGACAAAATTTCTTTCGACCGATATTTGGACACCTTAATCGATAAAAACGTTAACAGTCCCGTGACCAAAGCATATTATCGTGAAGTCTATACGGATGAATATTTTGAATCTAAAAGTATAATCATAGTCAATTATAAAATTAACAGCAGAGAAACGAGCATCGGAATAGACAGTCTGAAAAGCGACGGGAATACCCTCGATATCGTCATCAATCTGGAGACTGCCTCCGAAAACTCTCATTCCGCCAAGATATATAAGCTCTTCATGATAGAAGTCAACGCTTCCGATATAATATCCTTCTCCGATTATCGCATAGTAGTAAGAGATTTCTCTCAATTGTAAATTTTTTATTATTTTCGATTTCACCAAACGCGCTGTAATATTGCTAGACTTTATATACCCTATTGTATTTTATGGATATATCTGTTATATTTTTATTTAGACATTATTGAATTAAATAAATTTTAAAAGGAGCGTTGCAATGAACACAATAATAAGAAAAAAACTTTTAATGATTGCTACAATTTTAATGATTATGATTGTTATTATATCATTTTTACCAATGCAATCACAACTCGTATTTGCAGATTCAAATGAAGATACGAACAATACTGTCAATAAAACAGAAAATGTTTCTGATTTTATCAAAGATTGGCAAACCGTATCTGGCGAAACTATCTTAACAGATTTTGCAAACAATCAATTTAAGTTATATGAATTATCTCCAACAGGATATGCAATTTACAGTTTAAAAGATACCGCAAGCATATTCATTGAGGGTTCTTATTCATATTCTTCTCCTTATACTCAGTATAGTAATGATAAAAAGTATTATATAGGTCCCGGAGAGTATTATGTAGAAACAGAATACGGCATAGAAAACATTTTAACCAAAGAAATCAAAAATGATATACCAAATTCTTCATATACTATTGCCCCTATATACTATCAGGAGCAATCAAAAACTAGAGCTTCATTTCCGAGCACCCCAGATTCAAATAAGACACATATCGACTCAAACGGCTTCACAGTTATAAATAATGATGATTATTTTAGAGAATTAACCAAATTTCCAGATAATACTGTTGGCACTTGTGGCTTGGTTGGAATTTGTATATTATTAGGATATTTTGATACATTCGTTGATTCTAATTTTATAACAGATGCAAGTTTCAAAAATGGGAATGGAACGACACAGACTATGCATGATTATTTATTTAATAATTGTATGCACACAGTTTTGGGATTAGGAAGTGATGATGAGGGATATCCCATGGCTGGATATGAACTAAGAGAAACGATGAAAGACTATTTAAATAATAAGTGTTCATCTTCTTTAAGAAATCGTATTACTCACGAATATGGTTCATTATTTTATACGCATGCAAATCCTAAAAAACACATTAATGGAGGATATCCTACATTGCTGAGTTTAACTGCATATAATCAATCTTCTTTAAGTCGTAATTCCGATAAAGATAAATATCACGTTGTAGCAGCATACGGATATGACGGAAATGACAGATTTTTAGTACATATGGGGTGGTGGCCCGGATATACTGATTTCACAGAAATAGTAATATCGAATGCAACTATACACAGCTATTACACTCTTAATTATACTTAATAATTTTATTGTTTTAATCTATTAAAGTTCCTTCTTCGTACGATTAAAACACCTATTACAATATGGCTACGGCAATCGCCGTAGCCATGTAAATTAAATTCACTCAATCTTAAAAGTATTCCTCGACGAGTTAAATCGTATCGGGGAATTTTTTTACTTTTTTTCTGAGTTTAAAAGTCGTCGGCGGGAAAATGAGTCGTAGAAATGCGACCAGGTCGTCGAAAGTGGCGCCTTCTACGGCGTCTCGCTCTATATAATACACCACACCCGTCACGGGGTATATATACAGTACGTCCTTTTTTAGGGCGATTTTATTGATACGCGTTACGAGGAATTCCTCCTCGTACAGCTTGTCGCAACCTTTCCTATAAGATTCCGCGACCAGCTTTTCGCCGTTAAAAATCAGCTTTTGATAGGCTATTTCTCTTACCTCGTATTCCATTTTGTATCCGGAGCGCGTAGTAAGATACGTGATGAGTACGGTGAAGGCAATCAGCACTACGACCACGCCCACGAAAACCAGCGGCAAAAAGTTGACGAAGACGCACGCATACGTTATGGCAAAAGCAAGGAAAAGTGCAAAAATGACGCCTTCCCGGATCCCGAGATAGGCTTTTAGGTAGTACATACTGGCTTTAACGTACTTTTTTCTGTCTAAATATTCCGTCGCGACGAAAGTCTTGTCGAGCTCTTTTGCGGACTCTTCCGTGCGGGAAATTTCGTAGTCTTCTTTATCTAATATTTCCATCAATATTTACTCTTGGGGTCGGCGTTGAGCTTGGCTATGGACAGCACTATCATGACGAGCACGACGAGGTTGCCGCCCTCGTTGATTCTCACTTTAATCTGGTCGGGGTTTTCGCGATCGGGGATAACGTTCATCACGCAACGTGAGTTGTAATAGATATCGAAGTTGAAGTTCTCGTAACTGCCCGCCATTGCGTACTCGCCGTCGGCTGCCGCGCGAAACTCCGCGTACTTTTTCTCGTCGGACGCCAGCTGTCTTGCCGCTATCTCGTAATCGACGCAGACGCGACTTCTTCTCACGACGACGGTACCCGACTCGGCGACGGTAACGGACGCCGTATAAGGCTCGAAGACAATCTGCGCCACCTGCTCGGAGTCCTTGTTGTAGACGAAATATCCGTGTTTCACTTTGGATACCTTAAAGACCGGCTGACCGATAGCCGACTTGATTATGGCGTCGTCCACCATGGAATGAATGTTTTTGTTAAGAACGAATATCATCTCTTCACCTTAATCAATCGTTTTCTATTATTATAACATGCCTCGTAACTCTTAGTCAATACCGCCGTCTTCCGAGTCGGGATCGACCTTTTCGATGGTCTCGTCGTCTATTGAAGTTTTTTCTTCTCTTTTGGCGCGACACGTCGATGCTCCCGCCAATCTTGCCTTCTTTAGCGTAATCGCTATCGGCGGCACTATCAGCGAAAACGCCACTATCTCTATTATGAAGTTTAGCCCGAACCACGCCAGGATGAATTCAACGTCTATCGCTGTACCAGAAGAGAGCGTCGTACCCGAAAAAAACAACAGCGTGAATGCGGACACCAGTCCGGTGTTGGTCAACACCCCGAGAGCCGTGGCTATCGCGCCCGACGCCGTGTCCAAAGTCAATGCCGCCTTAGAGGAGAGGGGACGGTCGATTTTTCTTATAATCGCTTTCGTCCCGTTATAGAAGCACCACGATACGACTCCTATCATGATTCTGGGCAAAATACACACGAGCGGGTTTTGAAAAACCGCCGCTATCGGCGACGCCGCCTTGGTCGTGAACCACGCCAGATAATTGATAAGACCCAAGAAGCATCCTACGGAGAGCGTCGTCAGGAAGTCTTGACAGAGCGCCGTTATAAGGAGCGGCAATATCATCAGCGCGAGCGTCACCGGACCGAAGCTGATCGGGACGAAGGAAAAGACAATGGTCAACGCGACCATTACGGAGATAAAAGCGATTTTTTTTGTCC
Organism: uncultured Christensenellaceae bacterium; assembly: GCA_964613035.1. GTDB lineage: Bacteria > Bacillota > Clostridia > Christensenellales > DTU072 > CAVIQK01. The sequence continues at coordinate 44,041 of CAZTFQ010000014.1, forward strand.
TTTCCGGAGATATTTTTTTCATTTACGCGCTTTTCTCACTTTTTCGTTTATTCGAGGATATTATATATAAAACATTTGAAAAAGTAAAGGATTGACAAAGCTTTACATCGGGTGTATATTTTAATTGTATAAATTCGGCGGTTTGATACCCGCCGCTAAGGAGCGAAAATGGAAAATATCAAAGAAATAGCCGAGAAGTTCGGCGTACTGGGGAACGTAGACAAATTCGAAATATGCGGCATGGGTCATATTCACACCACGTATCTCGTCACGACCAAGCACGAGTACGGGTCTTTTAAATATATACTCCAAAAAATCAATCACCACGTCTTCTCCGACGTGGACGGACTGATGAACAATATGAAGCTGATCACGGAGTTTATCCGCAACAACGTACGTAAAAGAGGCGAGGACGCGGGCAGAGCCACTCTCTTACTTCTTAAAACCAACGACGGAGAGCCCTATTACACCTCCGACGACGGCAACTACTATCGTTGCTACGTCTATATCGGCAACGTCGCGTCCATCACCGACGCCACCGATCCTCATCAACTGTACCTCTCCGGAATAGGCTTCGGCAGATTCCAAAAGAACCTAGACGGCTTCGACGCCACTCAGCTCACCGAGGCTATACCCGACTTCCACAACACCGTCAAGAGATACGAGACGTTCGAAAAAGCCGTACAAGCCGACGTTATGGGCAGAGCCGCATCCGTGAAAGACGAAATAGACTTCTTCCGCAGCCGCTCTCACTACGCGTCCAGAGTCGTCGATATGCTCGCCTCCGGCGAAATGCCTCTCAGAGTTACGCACAACGATACTAAAATCAACAACGTGCTCATCGACCTCTTCGAAGACCGCCCCGTAGCCGTCATAGATTTGGACACCGTTATGCCCGGTAGCATCCTGTACGACTTCGGCGACAGTATCAGAAGCGGAGCTAAACTCGGAGCGGAAGACGAACCCGACCTCGACAAGGTTGGATTTTCTCTCGAGTATTACGAAGCTTTCGCAAAAGGCTTCATAAGAGAAGTCAAAGACAAGCTCACCCCCGTGGAAGTCGACAATATGGCTTTCGGCGCCATTCTGATGACGTACGAATGCGGCATGCGCTTCCTCACCGACTATCTCGAGGGCGACGTCTACTTCAAAGTACACCGCGACGGACACAACCTCGACCGCACGCACACTCAAATTAAGCTGGTACAGCTGATGGAAAAAGCTCTCCCCGAGATGGACGCCATCGTAAAAAAATATGCGCTATAGTCTTCCTCTGCTGGATTGCGAAACGGGTCTCGCTCCCGCCCAAAACGGTTATGCGGAATATTCCGTGACCGATGAGTCGATTACGGTCGACTTCAGACTGGAAGAGGATTGCCCCAACCCCAAGCATCACGGATACAACGAACCTCTGCATGAGGGAGACATCGTAGAGATACTCCTGACTCTCGGCGATAAGAAAAAATATCTGGAGATAGAAGTCAATCTCAACGGCGCGCTCTATGCCGCGGTCATAACCAATCGTGACGGAGAAGGCGACATCTTAATAGACTTCCTTCCTTCTCACGAGGTAACGTATTCTACTTCTATCGCCGACGGCATATGGTCTACGCGGATAGAGCTGCCTATATCGTGGCTAAAGACTTTAGGTTTCCGAAACAACGAGTGTTGGAACCTGTTACGCGAGGATTATGATGACGACGGCAATATGAGGCTGTCCTGTATCAGTCCCACGTACGCGAGGAGTTTTCATAAAATCAAGGCATTTTTGCCTATAAATAAAGGAGAATAAAATGAAAGTTCTTGTTACCGGCGGAGCCGGATACATAGCAAGTCACACCAACATCGTCCTCTTGGAGGCGGGTCACGAAGTCGTTGCGGTAGACAACTTCTGTAACAGCAGCGTAGAGAGTATCAATCGCGTAGAAGAAATCACCGGCAAAAAAATCGCTTTTTATGAAGCGGACGTACGTGATAAAGACGCCCTGAGAGCTATCTTCAAGGAAGAACACATCGATGCCGTCATCCACTTTGCGGGACTTAAAGCGGTCGGCGAGAGCTGCGCCAAGCCTCTACTTTACTACGACAACAATCTCGGGTCCACCCTCGCGCTTATCGAGATTATGGAAGAGTTTGAAGTGAAGAGACTGGTTTTCTCCTCTTCCGCTACGGTCTACGGCACGCCCGAGAGACTCCCTCTCGACGAAGAATGTCACCTCTCCACGACCAATCCTTACGGCGCGACCAAGCTCATGATAGAGGATATATTCAGAGATATATACAAGGCAGACAACAGCTGGCATATCAGCCTGCTACGTTACTTCAACCCCGTCGGCGCGCATCCGTCAGGAAAAATCGGCGAGGACCCCAAGGGTATCCCCAACAACCTGATGCCTTTTGTCGCGCAAGTAGCTATCGGCAGACTCCCTCACGTCAACGTCTTCGGTGACGACTACGACACCCCCGACGGAACGGGCGTCAGAGATTACATCCACGTAGTGGACCTTGCCAGAGCACACCTCGCCGCACTCGACAATATCGAAAAATTCGGTTGCGACGCAGTCAACGTCGGCACCGGTACCGGCTACTCCGTCCTCGATATGGTCAAAGCCTTCGGCAAAGCCTGCGGTCACGAGATACCCTATCGTATAGCCCCCAGACGCCCCGGCGACATCGCGTCCTGCTACGCCAGCCCCAAAAAGGCGAAAGAACTCCTCGGCTGGGAAGCTCTCTACAACCTCGACGATATGTGCAGAGACCTCTGGAAATGGCAGACACTCAACCCCAACGGTTATAATAAATAAAATTCAATTCATCCTTTGTAAAGAAAAGAGCCGCATAATACGGCTCTTTTTCTTTACTTTCTCTTACTCTTTTTATCCGACGAAACCGCCGTAAAAATTTTCTTGTGCCGACTTATAAGTTATAGCGCGAAATCTGTTTACAGAACTCTGAAAATCACTATCTAACATCATTATATTAGCTTCGTCTGCAAGTTTGTCTTCGAATTCTTGTTTCAGTCGATTATATTCTTCCCCTATCTTATCGGCACTCGAGTAAAAATAATCCCCGTCCGATTTTGAAAAACAATACACTCCTTCATTATATACATACGCAACCGCTTCCGAGGTCTCGGGATCATATTCGACTTCCATATACATATAACCGTCTGCTTCTCCGAGACCCGAAACCCCCATCTCTATCGATATAACGTTACCGCTCTTAAATACGGGCATCATCAACATTCCTACGTCCTTGCTTCCGGTTCCGTTGAAGTCCGTAAAAAATTTCAGTATTTTATTGTTCTCTATGGCGGTATCAGTATCGGAATATAAATCTGCCGTCAATTCTAAAACGGCAGCCAGACATATGTAGTAATGCTTTGCTAAACCGATATATTCGGTACGCTCTTCGTCGATTTTTTCGCCCGACTCTATCGGTGCATTCTGCGGAGCGGTCTCGTCATATACGAAATTCTCCTGCTTATAAATGGACTGCGCGATCGCGTCGAGCAGAGCGGCTTTACCCGCGTTGTCCAGATTCTCGGGCGAAACCTTTCCGCCGTTACTGTGTGAACCGTCCTCGCTGCCCGAGCCGTTGCCCCGATTAAATAAGTCGCACGATGTGAGTGTGAAGCTCATAATAAGCGTAAGTACTACGATTATGAGCGTAGCAAAAAAATTCTTCTTCATTTTGTCCTGTCTCCTTTAGTTTTATTACCCTTAGTCTACCCCCCCCCGGATGATTTTTGTCAACAAAAATCATCAACTTAATGAATCCTTAACGGATTCGTTATATTAGTCTGACGACGAGTGAAATTCACCGTTGGTGAGTGAAATTCGCCTGTGGCGAGTTAAGGATTCATTTAATATAACTTTGTCTGCAAGTCAAACTATAACGCAAAACTCGTTTTGCTCATAACTTTTCATTGACAACCCCATAACCCGAGATCGCAATACATAGAATGATTTTTGTCAACAATTTTCCACAAAAATTATAATTATCGTCTCCGAATACAGACGGTTATGAGTTATGAGTTGTGGTTTGTCTTTCGACGAGTTATATCGCCTTGCGGCGGTTTAATTCGCCCACGGCGAGATATTAGGAGAAATGCCCCCATAAAACAAGCTAAAACCAGCGAATTTTTACCCCGTTAAAACCTTCGTTCTTCTCTCATAAATTCTATTAGATTGGCATGAATTATTCCGTTTCTCTTTTGAAGTAAGGTATCCGTTGTAAGTAAATACTTAGGATAATTATCCCAAGTGATACTTTCCAAACTTCTATACTCTCGTTCTTCTGTATCTCTACTCGCCAAAATCGTATACGCCACTTGAACATAAGAATAGTCGGATTGATTATTTCTTAATATAAAATCACATTCGAGCTTTCCGATTCTTCCTACGCTCACAGAATAATCCATACCGACAGCATAGGTGTAAACTATGTTTTCTAATGCCGGACCGAAATTGATTCTATTATCCGTATTCAATGCGTAATAAAAGGATAAATCGGATAAATAGAACTTCTTTTCGCCTGTTAGAGATTTTCTCGATTTCATATCGAAACGATTACACGACATAAGAATTTTTGCGCTTACCAATGCATCTATATATCTATTTACGGTTTCTCTTTTAACGTTGATACCGTTCTTCGCCAAATCTTCTACAATATTGGTGATGCTTGTAGCCGAACCGAAGTTGTTGATAATATAAGTCATCACCGAATCGAAGACCGATTTATTTCTAATTTTTACTCGTTTTTTAATATCCTTTTCGTATATTTCCGTAACGAGATTTTTCACATAATTTCTCTTATCGTCAATAGAATCTAATTTTACTGCAAACGGGAATCCGCCTTCCGTTATATAGTTGCGAAGCTCGGTTTGATCATCGGGCGATATGATTTTATTAAAATGCTTTTTCGCATTTAGATATTCGTCGAAGGAAAGAGGCAAAATATTAAATTCAACATATCGACCTGTTAACTTTGTAACGAGTTCTCCGGATAACAAATAAGAATTAGAGCCTGTTATGAAGATTGAAAAATCGCCTTCCTCACGCCATGCGTTTAATATCGTTTCGAAATTATTAACATTCTGAACTTCGTCGATAAATAAATATTTCTTACCTTGCGCAGTATTATGCTTTTCAATTAAGGCATCCAGCTTTTCGGGAGTATTTATGTTTATATAAGGCTTTTTGTCGAGATTAAAATATAAAATATTATCTTCGCAAACGCCTTGCGACAAAAGTTCGCGTATAATTAAATTCATAATAGAAGATTTTCCGCACCGTCTAACTCCGGTTAAAACCTTTATTATTTCACACTCGTGATAAAAGCCCCTTATTTTAGATAAATATTTTTCTCTGCTATACAAATCTTGCTGTATGTCGATCTTCATATAAACACCTCTTGTTTTTTTATAAGTATATCATAATTAAATGCAAATTGCGAGTTAAGAGGGTATAATTTATAAAAAAATAATTTTTTACACCCTTAAACACATTATTTGTAAAAGTATAACAAAATATGTCGTGTTTTGTAGATTTATATATCGTATTATTTCCGTTTTTTATAGCCTTTCGCGATATCGTTGTAGCACAAGTCAGAGTGAGAAATGGGCTGAATATATGCGTAGAATAGGCGCGTCTGATACAACCCTAGAAAAAATGAATATGAAAACAAAAAGCAGCTAAACCCGATTATGGGCATATCTGCCTTAGGAGTTTTGAGTTATGATTCGTACTCGATGAAGAAACCCGTAAACCTAACGTGGTATCACACCCAAGATAATCGAATAAGAAAACGACACCCACAAAAGGGTGTCGTTACTATTAAAACTTACTATGGAGTTTTATTTTCCAGTCTATCGATTATTTGAAGATCTTAGCAACAACGCCGGATCCTACGGTTCTGCCACCTTCACGGATAGCGAAACGGAGACCTTCTTCCATTGCGATAGGGGTGATAAGGGTGATGTTCATCTCGATGTTATCTCCGGGCATAACCATTTCGACGCCTTCAGGAAGCTGGATGGTGCCGGTAACGTCGGTTGTTCTGAAGTAGAACTGAGGACGATATCCGTTGAAGAAAGGAGTGTGACGGCCGCCTTCTTCTTTCTTAAGGACGTAGACCTGGCTGGAGAACTCGGTGTGAGGTTTGACGGTGCCGGGTTTGGCAATGACTTGACCTCTTTCGAT
>CAZTFQ010000015.1:0-44132 GCA_964613035.1 uncultured Christensenellaceae bacterium
AACTCCGGACACCTTGATTAAAAGTCAAGTGCTCTACCGACTGAGCTAATGGATCATCTGGAGCGGGTGAAGGGAATCGGACCCTCGTAAACAGCTTGGAAGGCTGCCACTCTACCATTGAGATACACCCGCAAACGCTCAATTAGTATATAAAATTCTAAGATTATTGTCAACGAATAAACGGCACTTTTCCAAAAAATTTCAAACGTCCCGATTCAACTTGTTTTTTAGCGCAGAAAGAGCCCTGCCTCGGTGGCTGACGGCGTTTTTTTCTTCCGAAGTCGATTCTGCGAAAGTCTTGCCGAGATCGTCGGAGAAAAACACCGGATCGTACCCGAAGCCGTTGTGACCGTGCTCGGAGAGGGTTATTTTACCTTCTGCCGCGCCTTCTGCCGTAATATAATCGCCGTCCGGAAAGTACAACACGACAACGGTCTTAAACCGTGCGGTTCTGTCTTTTACTCCGTCGAGCTTTTTTAAGAGGAGATCGACGTTCTTTTTATCGTCGTGCTCGGGCCCCGCGAACCTTGCGGAATACACCCCCGGAGCTCCGTCCAGAGCGTCCACCATAAGCCCCGTATCGTCGCCGAGTGCAGGAAGCCCAGTGAGCTCCGCGATCGTGCGAGCCTTAATCAGAGCGTTGTCAAAGAAGGTCGAACCGTTTTCTTCGATTTCTATATCGATGTTCTTTTCCTTAAGGGAATGAAAACTTTCGAAATATCCGTCCAAGACAGCTTTGATTTCCGATATTTTATGAGCATTGTTGGAAGCGATAACCACTTCCGATAATCTATTTGACATAAGTTTTTTCCTTAGTATGACGTCTGTCCTTGAATATAAATGCGGTCAATGCCTTGAACAACCCCTTGAAGACGTGACCGTTGAGCGCGGTCAGGATGCCTTGGGCCGTTTCGTAAGGTACAATTCCTCCGCTCATTCCGTAGAAATTGCGGATAGGCATTGAAAGAGAGCCTTCTATCGTCATATGATACATTGCCTGCGGAGAATCTTTGGGGATTGCGCGTTTGGCGAAGAAGAGAAATATTCTCTTAAAGAGTCTTGCGAACCAGTTAAGATCCAATTCTCCAACGGTGGAATTCATATCGTAATGACCGTTTTTCGTAGGAGAATTATCCGCAAGGGGAGCCCCCTTAAGAGCTACCCACTGCTCGTCGGGAATATCTTGTACGTTTTCTAAATCATAATAAACTCTGCAAGCCGAATAATCGGGCATAGCGACCTTTTCAGCACGGACGTTAACCTTGCCGGACAAGCGAATATCTCTAGACGACGCGCCGACGAGTATCTCGAATTCACCCGATTCTATCGACCAATCCGATATTGCAGTGTTGTAAAAAGAGAAAGCGCGTCTATCGAGGCTGAAGGTCAGTCTTTTTTCCTCACCGGGGTCCAGAGAGACTTTTTCGAATCCTTTCAATTCCTTATCGGGCATGAAGACGGTCGATTCCGTATCGCGCACGTATAGCTGAACGACTTCTTTTCCGAATCTGTCGCCGACGTTTTTTATTGTGACTTCCACCTCGAGAGATTGTGACAAATCGGTATCGGAAGAGGATATTTTAAGATCTTTATATTCAAAAGTCGTATACGACAAACCGTATCCGAAAGGAAACATAACGGCTTTTTTTGCTTTATCGTAATATCTGTAGCCGATATAGATGCTCTCTTTATATTCAACGGCTTTAGGACCGTATTTGAAATACTTGCCAGCCATTAAATCTTCATATTTATAGGGATAAGTTTCGGTCAGCTTTCCGGAAGGATTGACTCTACCGAACAGGATATCCGCGGTGGCTTCCCCGCCGGCTTCTCCCGATAGATTGGTCTGCAAAACGGCTTTGACTTTATCTATCCATGGCATCTCGCAGGAAGAACCTCCCGACAACACGACGACGACGTTCTTACCGATATCCGCCAGTGCGGAGATCAGCTCGTTTTGTTCGTCGGAAAGTTTCATCGACATTCTGTCTCCTGCTTCGACCTCGTCGTTTTCGGTAAGACCTGCGAATACGACTACTATATCCTTATCCTCGGCTTTTTTCAAAGCGGCGTTTTTCAAATCTCTGAAGTTAAGAGAGCTTTCGGAAAATCCCTGCGTATAATCGTAAGGTATCTTTCTGTTGTCCAGCTCGTCTATAAACCCGACAAGACGCTTGGAATTGATTTGAGAGGAGCCGGTGCCTTGATAGCGAGGTTTTTTCGCAAACTTACCTAATACCAAAAATTCCGTACCCGAGTGCAACGGCAAAATATTGTCGTCGTTTTTCAAAAGAACGCTGCCGCTCGCGGATATTTCTCGGGCAATCGCGTGATTTTTATCAAAATCCGCATGATGATTGACGACGGATTTTCTCTCGTCCATACACTTCAAGACGTAATCGACGATTCTTTCAACGATGACGTCGAGCTCCTTTTCCTCGAGCTCTCCGTTGTTGACGGCATCGACGATCATTTTGTCCGTAATACCGTCGCAACCCGGCATCTGGAGGTCCATACCGGCACGCACGTCCTGCACTCTGTCGTTGACCGCGCCCCAGTCGGAGACTACCATACCGTCATAGCCCCATTCTTCTCTTAATATTTCCGTCAAAAACCGACGGTTGTCCGCAAGGTGGATACCGTTGACGGGATTATACGAGCACATTACGGTCCAGGGACGAGCTTTTTTGACGATTTTTTCAAAGGCTGCCAAATATATCTCTCTCAAGGCTCTTTCGTCGACTTCGGACGAAACGACCATACGTCTCCATTCCTGATTGTTGACGGCAAAATGTTTAAGAGAGGTTCCGACTCCGTTGGATTGACATCCTTCTACGTAAGCCGCCCCCATCTCGCCGGCAAGATACGGATCTTCCGAAAAATACTCGAAATTCCTTCCGCAAAGAGGATTCCTCTTCATATTGATTCCGGGGCCGAGGACGGTGGAAACGCCCAGTTCCTTAGCCTCGTCGGCAAGGGCACTGCCCATTTCGTATGCAAGACGTCTGTCCCAGGTACTGGCAACGCCGACCGCAGACGGGAAGCAAGTGGACGGGGCGGACTTTTGCATAATATTACCGAAATTGGCTTTAGCTATCTCGACGCGCAGTCCGTGAGGACCGTCGGTCATTTTTACGCTCTCGAGACCGAGTCTTTTTATAGGGGTCGTCTCCCAAAAACTAACGCCCGACGTGAGGGCTGCCTTTTCTTCGAGAGTAAGCTGAGTTAAAATTTCTTTTGCTCTATCCGACATAAGAACTCCGTATGTATTTATTCTAAAAATAGCAAGTCAAACTCATATAAGCATAATTCTATGATATTATACCAGAATAAAACGAATAAGGCAATAGTAAATTTTATCCGAAGTATAAAGAAAAGGGAGTATCGCTACTCCCATATCGTTATCGGTCAATGTTTCACAGTAAGATGCACAAAACGCCGCCTCTGCCCTCGTTGACTATTCTGGTAACGGTCTTTTTCATTTTTCCTCTTGCATCCTGAGGCATATTTTCGACTTTGGCAAGCAAATCTTCTTTGACGAGAGTGGATAGAGATTTACCGAACATATTGGCTTCCCAGAGCTTGTCTTTATCGTTTTCGTATTCCGTAACGAGATATTTAGCCACGTCTTCGTTCTGTTGACCGTCCGCAAGAGCCGGGCTCATCTCCGTACCGACGTCCACTTTGATAACGTGATACGTAGGAGCATTGGCTCTGAGCGTCACGGCGAATCGGTTGCCCTTCTTTATGATTTCGGGTTCTTCCAGCGATATTTTTTCTTCGGACGGGATAATGATTCCGTAGCCGCTTTCATCCACTTCCGTCATTGCGCGTCGGATGCTCTCGTAATCTTTTTCACATCCGGAGAGTCTCTTGACGTACGACATCAGGTTGAATTCGTCGGCGATATCCGTACCGCTCCAGCCCGACAAAACCTTATAGAAGAATTCCGGGACGGGTTCTATTACAAGGCGAACGATGCCCTTGCCCGCGTCCACGTCGACGTCGTAGTTATCTTTTATATCCTCGACGTCGGAAAGAATCTTTTCCAACTTAACGTAATCTTTAAGTTTGGAAACATCCGCTTCTTTTAGCTTTTTCGTAATATCCTCGATAACTTGGGTCGAAAGAGAAAGCGTTCTCATCCACTTGGGAGCGACCACGTCGACTCTCGTGACGGGAAACTCCAGCAGTATCGCGGTCATCACGTTGCCGAAGTCTTTTTCTTTACTCTCTTCTATATTCATGGCGATGACTCTGACGCCGTACTTATCTTCCAATCGAGCACGTAAACCTTCCGTCTCTTCCGAAGCGGGAGTCTTGGAATTAAGAATTACGACGAAAGGCTTGCCAATAGACTGCAATTCCGATATGGCGCGTTCTTCGGCGGCAACGTAAGAACTTCTGTCGATATCCGTGATACTGCCGTCGGTGGTGACTACGATCCCTATCGTGGAGTGATCTTTAATGACCTTTTCCGTGCCTATTTCGCCGGCTTCTTCGAAAGGAATTTCCGTTGCGCTCCAAGGAGTCTTTACCATTCTGGGACGACCGTCTTCAGTTGCTCCTAAAGACTCGTCGATGAGATATCCCACGCAATCTATCAATCTGACTCTGGCGCCGACGTCGCCGAATTTCAAACCGACGGCTTTTTCGGGGACGAACTTGGGTTCTGTGGTCATAATCGTTTTTCCGTCTGCGGACTGTGGCATCTCATCCTGCATTCTTGCACGGATTCTTTTATCTGAAATCATCGGAATAATCAGCTTTTCCATGAACTTTTTTATAAAAGTCGATTTTCCTGTCCTGACTGGTCCGACGACGCCTATATAAATATCTCCGCCAGTTCTCGTAGCGATGTCTTGATATATACCGTTTTGCATAAATCCTCCTAAATCTTTATACTAGACTATTGCCAAGGAGGAGGCGATATGCAATCGAAATAAAAAAAGACGTCATACAACGTCGTTTTTTTCGCTAAATTCCCAAAAGTCGTTTCAGGGAAGTTATCTTAGCCGATATGCAAAAGACCCTCATAGCTTTTTCCAGCTCGTCTATAGGAGGGAAGCTGGGTGCCAGTCGGACGTTGGAATCATTAGGGTCGACTCCGTAGGGATACGTACTGCCCGCAGGGGTAAACTTAACGCCGATTTCTTTTGCGAGCTCCAGCGTCTCTTTTGCCGTACCGGGCATCAAATCGCAAGATATGAAGTAACCGCCGGCAGGCTCCATCCATTTCGCGATGCCCGTGTCGGCGAATTCCTCTCTCATTACGGACAAAACTTTATTAAACTTCGGACGAAGAATTTCTGCGTGTTTTTTCATAAGAAACTTCACGCCGTAAGCATTTTTGAAGTGTAACGCGTGAGCGTATTGTGCGAGTTTGTCCGGACCTATGGTCTGCACGGACATCAGATTTCTGAGGTAATTCATATTGGATACCGACCCAGCGATGAACGCCACTCCGCTACCCGCAAAAGTAATTTTCGAAGTAGAGCCGAACATAAAAAACATATCTTCGTTGCCGTGTTTTTTTGCTTCTTTGAAGACGTCTTTTAACGGGATATCGGATTCTTCGACGCAATGTACCATATAGGCGTTGTCCCAATAGACTCTGAAATCTTTAGCCGCGGGCGACAGCCTTGCGAAGCGGTCCACCACCTGTTCGCTATAGACTATACCTTGAGGATTGGAATACTTGGGCACGCACCAGATTCCTTTGACGGAGTCGTCTTTTATATACTCTTCTACGACGTCCATATCGGGTCCGTCGTCCTTCATCGGAACGGTAATCAATTGATAACCGAGCATCTCGGTAACCTTAAAATGTCTGTCGTACCCGGGGGCGGGGCAGAGCCATTTTCTATTATCCGTTTTCGACTGCGGCGGCATATCGGAAAAGCCGAATTGCAATCCTCTCTGAACCGTATCGTACATCAGATTAAGGCTGGAGTTACCCGACACGATAATCTCATCTCCGGTGACGTTGATGAGCTCTCCGAAAATATCTTTAATCTCCGGTATACCGTCTATCAGTCCGTAATTCCTGTAATCGGGAGTCATTTGAAAAGAGGTAGTCTTGGTCAAAACGTCGAAATAATCCATCGATAGGTCGAGCTGTTCTTTACAAGGCTTACCTCTGGATAAGTCAAGATTGAGATTTTCGCTTTTATAACTCTCGTATCGACGAGTTTCCTTTTCCAGTAGTGATCTCAGCTCTTCTTTTGACATTTGTGAATAATTCATAGGCTAGTCGTCCTTGCCTTGTTTAGGTTTAATCACAATTTTAATCGGCGTGCCGGAAAAGTCAACTGCTTTTCGTATACAATTTTCGAGATATCTTCTGTAAGAAAAGTGCATACAATTGACGTCGTTGACGAACATAACGAACGTGGGCGGACAAACGGAGGCTTGCGTAGAATAATAAATCTTGAGCCTTTTTCCTTTAAACATCGGAGGCTCGTTGACTGCAACTGCTTCCGTAATAATCTCGTTTAAGGTCCCCGTACTTATTCTTGCGGAAGCCCTTTCTAAAGATTTCAGTCCTTCGTCAAGGATGTTGGTCAGGCGTTGTCCTGTCAGCGCGGATATGAATACGGGGACGAAATAATCCATGAATTTAAGCTCTTCTTTAAGCTTATTCTTAAACTTATAGATAGTATTGGTATCTTTTTCCACCAGATCCCATTTATTCATAACGATAACGGACGGCTTGCCAGCCTCATGAGCCATGGCGGCGATTTTCACGTCCTGCTCGGATATCTCCGTATTGGCGTCTATGACTACGAAAACTATATCGGCGTTGTCGATAGCTCTTATAGACCTCAGGACGCTGTAATACTCGACGTCTTCTTCCACTCTGCTCTTTTTTCTTATTCCGGCAGTATCCACTATCACGAAATCTCTGCCGTTGTATCTGAAAGGAGTGTCGATAGCGTCTCTGGTCGTGCCTGCCACGTCGCTGACTATAACTCGGTCGTAGCCGAGGATTCTGTTGACTATACTCGATTTACCGGCATTAGGTTTACCGACGACGGCTATTTTCACAGGGCGATTTTCTTCGTCTTCGACGACGTCTTGCTCGGGTAAAAACTTAACTATCTCGTCAAGCAAATCTCCGGTATTCCTGCCGAGCTCCGACGATACGGGTATGGGGGTACCAAGGCCCAGCTGATAAAAGTCGTATACGTTGTCTTCCATTTTATCGTTATCGATTTTATTGACAGCCAATACGACGTTTTTTCCGCTGTTGCGTAAAAATTTAGCGACGTCGTAATCGTCGGGCATAACGCCTTCCTTACCGTCTACGAAAAAGAGTATTACGTCCGCAAGGTCTATTGCGATCTCTGCCTGTTGTCTTATGAAGCGCCACATTTTATCATCGCTTTTCAGTTCTATACCGCCGGTATCTATCAGAGTGAACTGTTTTCCGCACCATTCGACGTCCGCATAAATTCTATCGCGCGTAACGCCGCGCATATCGTTGACGATACTTATGCGCTTGCCTGCCATTTTATTGAAAAAAGTCGATTTCCCGACATTCGGGCGACCTACTACCGCAACTAAAGGTTTAACCATTGACATCCTCTTTATGAACCACGCCTTTTAATATCTTTTTTCCGAAAACAATCGCATTGGCTCTCATCGAGCGGTCGTTAAGGCGAATGTTTTCCGTATTCACGACTTCTATACTCCCGTCGTCGGCAAGCAACGCTATATCGAAATCTTCTAAAACGACCGTAGCGAAAACAGCCTTGTCTTTTGACGCCAAATCCAATGCTTTGACGCCTTTTCTGCCGCGTTGAAGGGGTCTGTAGCTACGCGTAAAGCTCTTACGTGCGGTACCGGAAGATGTAACGACAAGGAGTTCTCCCACAGATACGAGTTCATCGTCCGTCTCGTATTCCGCAAGACATTGTCCCGCAAATATCAAGTTTTCTCCGACTTCCAGTTTCATTCCTATGACGCCGGAAGACTTCCTGCCCTGTACGGGGATCTCGTCTTTCATCGCGTTGAGTATTTGTCCGTCGGAAGAGACCATGACTATGGTGGACGTGCCGATATTCTTTTCTACGGACAACACTCGGTCTGTATCGTCCTTAAGGAGAAGATACTGATAGACGTCTTTATTGACGATATACTCGCTCATACGGCTGGCTTTTATCATACCGTTGAGAGTATACGCATAGCAAACGACGTCATCGTCGTTGCCGTCGGATACGAGGACGGATACTGCAGACTCGTCTTTTTCTGCGGACGCGAAGAGCTCCGACAGTCTCTGTCCCTTTTCCGTCCAACGTTTTTCCGCAAGGAGATTGGTATCCACTCTGTAAGCATTACCCTTATCGCCGAACACGACTACTCTCGAAGTAGGCTCCGCGAACACGAGACTTCTTACGAGACTTCTCGCATCGGCGGATTCTGCGGAACGATCGTCCTTATAAAAAGCATTGGTGGTAAGGAATTTAACTCCGCCGTCGGCGGTAACCGCGACGAAACCTCTCTTAGCAGTCCTGACTGTCGGGTCGTATGCTTTAATGGCGACTTCGTCCACGCTGGATACCACGGTGGTACGACGTTTCGTTCTATATTTATTTTTAATTTCGAGAATTTCGCGTTTAACCACCGCCAGCTGTTCTTTTTGACTGCCGACGATTTTTTCCATCTGCGCGATATTCTTTTCGAGCTCTTCCAGTTCTTTATAATATTTGTCGACGTCGAGTCTGTTGAGGAAAGCTATCTTGGTATCGAGAATGGCGTCCGCCTGTGCGTCGTTGAGCTCGAACCTCTCCTTGATCCTCGCTTTACTTTCCGTCCTCGACTTGCTGTCGAGCACGATATCGACCAGCTCTCGGATATAAGGGAATACCGTTACGAAGCCTTTTAGGATATTCTCTCTTTTCCTTGCGGAAGAAAGGAGATGCTGGGTCCTCTTCAAAATAACGTTACGCTGATGTTTGATATAATACTTGAGTATGTCTATCAATCCGAGTTGCTGAGGCTTACCGCCGGCAATCGCCATCATATTGACGCCGAAGTTTTTCTGTAAATCGGTCTTCTTATACAAGAAGTCGAGTATTTTGACGGGGTCTTCGCCCTTCTTCAATTTAATTACTATTCTTATACCGCTGGAATCGCTTTCGTCGGCAATTTCCGTTATTCCGCCCAACTTATCTTTATTGTTCTCTTTGAGCGCGAAAATGGACTGTTGAAGCTTGGATTTATCGACCTGATACGGTATCTCGGTAATAACGATGTTTTGCTTGTCGTTGTCGCCGTTTTCTATATCGGCTTTCGCTCTGATAATAAAAGTGCCTTTTCCGGTAGCGTAGACGTTCTCGAGCTGATCGCCTGTAATTAAATATCCGCCCGTCGGGAAGTCGGGTCCCTTGACTATCGTCAGCAACTCTTTAAGAGTTACTTTAGGATTGTCGATCATCTCGACGACCGCGTCGATGACTTCGCACAGATTATGAGTGGGAATATTGGTCGCGACTCCTATTGCTATTCCGACCGCGCCGTTAACGAGAAGATTGGGAAACCTACCCGGCAAAACGACCGGCTCGTCCAAAGTATCGTCGAAGTTTTTTTGCCACTCTACCGTACCGAGGTCCAGTTCTCTCAACAGTTCCGTCGCAAGAGGCGTCATCTTAACCTCGGTATATCTCATAGCCGCGGCGGAGTCGCCGTCGATACTACCGAAGTTGCCCTGTCCGTCGACGAGGCAATTACGCATAGAGAAGTCCTGCGCCATTCTTACTATCGCTTCATAGACGGAGGAGTCTCCGTGGGGGTGATATTTACCGAGACAGTCGCCTACGATTCTGGCGGATTTTTTATATTCCTTATCGGGAAACATCCCCAGCTCGTACATCGAATAAAGAATGCGTCGCTGGACGGGCTTAAGACCGTCTTCCACTCTAGGCAAAGCTCTGTCTACGATAACGCTCTCGGAATAGGGCATCATCGATTCCGGGAGAATCTTTTCGATAGGTTTTTCGATTACGTTTTCGAGATTTCCGTCCATATCCAAATTGAAAGAAATCTGGTCGTTCTTTTTTCTAGCCATCTTTAATCTCCGTATTTCTCGGCAAATTCATCGCGTTTGTTAAAATTGGCGTTGGCGAAAATGTATTCCTTTCTCGCGGCGGCGTTTTCACCCATCAGGGTAGAGACCATAAGTTCCGCTTGCGCGGCGTCTTCGAGCGTAACTCTCATAAGAGTACGGCGTTTGGGGTCAAGAGTGGTCTCTTTCAGCTGGTCGGGATTCATTTCGCCTAAACCCTTATATCTCTGGATTTTGTATCCGGATTTCATTTCGTCTACTATTTTATCCAATTCTTCGTCGTCGTAGGCGTATCTGACGTCGTCTTTTTTCGAAACTTTATATAACGGCGGCATACCTACGTACACGTGACCGTGAGTAAGCAACGGGCGCATATATCTGTAGAAGAAAGTCAACAGCAACGATCTGATATGATATCCGTCGACGTCGGCATCGGCTAAAATGATAACCTTGTGAAACTTCAGATTATCGATTTTGAAATCGGGGTCGCAATCGGCGCCGAGAGCGTTGATGATTGTTTTTATTTCCTCGTTTTCAAAAAGCTTGTTAATGTTGCATTTTTCCGAGTTGATGATTTTTCCGCGGAGAGGAAGTATCGCCTGAAAACGACGGTCTCTGCCCTGTTTAGCCGAACCGCCCGCGGAATCTCCTTCTACGATAAAGAGTTCGTTTTCTTCCGGTTTACGTCCGCTACAGGCGGCAAACTTACCTATAAGCACGGCGCCGCTCTTATCGTTGAGCGACTTTTGACGGGCTTTGGCTTGTCGGACGGCTTCACGCTCCTTGGCGGAATTGATAGCGTTTTTTACGATAATCTCCGCTATGTCCTTATTCTTAGGCATAGACAGAAATTTTGTCAGCTCTTCTACGACAATTCCTTCTACGATGGGCTTGACTTCCGGATTGCCGAGCTTGGTCTTGGTCTGTCCTTCGAACTGAATATTCTGCATCTTTATGGACAGAATAGCCGTCATACCAGCACGGAAATCGTCGCCGAGAAGATTCTGGTCTTTTTCTTTCAAGAGTTTTCTGTCTCTGGCGTAATCGTTGAAGCATCTGGTGAGCGCGGATTTAAGTCCCGTCTCATGGGTGCCGCCTTCCGGGGTAGGGATGTTGTTGACAAACGACGATATTACTTCGCTGGCGGTATAGTCGGTGTACTGGATAGCCAACTCCAGCATAAAATTATCGGCTTCGCCGCTGAGATATATCATCTTGGGGGACAGGAGAGTTTTCGCTCCGTTGAGGTGCTTAAGAAAATCTTCTATACCGCCCTTATACATATAGGTCTCTTTTAAGACCTCGCCTTCTTCCGAAACGGTCCTTTCGTCTACGAGCGTAATAGCTATGCCTCGATTGAGATATGCCAATTCTTTAAGTCTCTCGGAGATAGTGGAAAAGTCGTACAATTCTCTTCCGAACACTCTCTTATCGGGCAAAAACGTAATTTTAGAACCGCGCAATTTAGTCGATTCGAGCTCCTGAAGAGGAGTCTTCGGGATACCTGACTTGATTTTTCCTTTAGAAACTTCGGGAGAGTGGAATTCTTGACGATAATGTTTTTTATTGCGATAAACGTCTACCGTGAGCCATTCCGAGAGGGCATTGACAACGGATGCGCCCACGCCGTGCAGACCGCCGGAAAACTTATATTCGGCATTATCGAATTTACCGCCGGCATGCAGTCTGGTAAAGACCATTTCCACACCGGTTATTTTCAACTTGGGGTGGACGTCTACGGGGATACCCCTACCGTTGTCGTACACGGATATGGAGTTATCGGGGTGAATGGTTACTTCAACCGCATCGGCGTAGCCGTTGCTGGCTTCGTCTATCGCATTGTCGACGATTTCCCACAACAAATGGTGCATACCCTTGGATCCGGTCGTACCGATATACATACCGGGGCGCAATCTTACCGCGTCCAAGCCTTCCAGAGCCACCAGATTTTTCGCATTATATTCGGACATTTTTCCTCCAACTGTCTAAACAATTCCCAAAATACAAGATATTGTAGCACATTATTGACTTTCAGTCAATATAATGTGTCGCTGATTTATTCGACGTTTTTATAATTTTTTAAAAAACGGTTTTTGACGAAAGGCGGAAAAGCAATCAAATCCGCATCTCATTAAAAGGCTGTTAAAACATATACTAATCATATGAAATTAAAAATTGTGGGAACGGCTATCGCCGATGAAAAATCTTTCAGACGTCTTGCTAAAGAATTACGACTCGAAGACAGCGTGGTGACCAAGGGAAAAAGATTGTTTTTGGAAATTCCCGAGGGAAGCGATACCAAAAACGTAAAAAAAGCGATTGCGGAAAACGTTATCGTATATTATAAATCGAAAATCATAATGGAAGAATTAAATACAATTGAAGAAAAAATTTTTCTTGCGGCACTGTCCGCGACGGTTACGTCATTCAGATTATCCGAGGAAAAAGATATTATTTACGAAAAAATAAATAAATTGAGAGAACTCAGCATCGACGGTATGGTGAATTTCGGACTGGGAGAGCTGACCGCCGAGTGGAAAGAATTGGGCAAACTCGTCACGCGGTTGTATTCTCAATGCGACAGTATATCCGAACTATACGAATTGACCCGATTCATGCTCACGTTGGAAGCGCCTGTAAAGCGAAACGTAGAAATAACGGAAGACCTCTCTATCGTAGCGGGCGGAATAAGTACGGATCCGTTCGGGGTGTTTTCGGAGAAAGAATGCGATTTGATTTTTTCTACGATATTTTTTCGACCGAGCAGCGTAATAATACGAGAGCCCGAACTTGCCCCTGCGGAAGTCGTGGAATTCATTAAAAAACTGGGGAGCGATTAACGAACTTTTTTCAGAATTATCAATTGATTCTTTTCGCACTTGATTTCTACGGGTTTTCCGCCGTAATATTCTATGCCCGTAAGCAACGATTTCCATACGGAATCGATAGGCAAATACACCGAGCGAAACGATTTTTTCTTATCCGTAACGGGGGCGATTATATAATCGGATCCGAGTAAAAACTGGTCGTTGACAGCCTCCAATCCGCAGTGCGGATATTCGTATTCCATATATCTGATTATCGGTTCTCCGGTAGTAGCGGCGTGAATATAGAGCTGTTTCAAAACTTCGGAAAATTCTTTTCTAGTTGCGAAAATAGCTTTTAGTTCTTCTACAAAAGACTTGTCTTCCGATTGCCAAAACGGAATGGAAAACTGAACAACGGGCATCAAAACGGACGCTTCCGCCCAACGCAGAACGAGCTCTTTGTCATATGCGTCGACGGACTTGGCGCTTAATATCTGCCCTCCTCCTACCATATCGGGGCATACGAACGGCAGACCGATGATTCCGCACGCAAGGGCTTGGGGAACCAGACTTCTAAGACCTAACACGGAATTCCACATATGCGACTTATCCGCCAGTCTTGCGATAATCGCTGCGCCGCCGTTGAGAGTACTGACTCTCAACTCGTTGACAGAATACTGTTCTGCAAATTTAACGTACAACCGCGTCTGCTCGTCGCAGACTGCGCCGTCGACGTGCGTAAGATCGGACTCGGAATAATAAAATGAATCGCCTGCGTCGAATTTGAAGCCTTCTATGCCGTACTCGGTAATTAACTCGTCCAGAGAATTTTTTAACCAAGACGTAGCCGCCGGAGAAGACATATCGAGAAGAGCCGCGCGACCGTTCCACCACTTGCGAAAAGCGACGTTACCCTTTTTATCGTAAATCAACGCGCCCGTGTCTTTGAGATAATTAAAACTTCTGCAGGTAGGCGAAACGAACGGAACCACCCAGAGTATAGGCTTAAAGCCGAGTTTTTTCAGCTCCGCAATCGTTGCTTTGGGGTCTTTGAATTTATTTTTATCGAAAGTCCAATCGCCGTAATCGTTCTGCCAGCCGTCGTCGATAATCAATTCTCCAGAGCCTAAGCCCGACTTGAGAATGCTCTCTGCGTAATCGGTCAATGAGGTATCGTCGAGACTCGAGCCAAGCGCCATCCAAGTAGAATATTGAGGTCTGTCGACCAAGAGCATATCGGGGGTTCTCTCGGGGAATGGAAACACCTTTCTCATAGACTCTATATAAGAACCTTTCAACGTGCCGTAGCCGCTCTCCGAAACTATCGGGGAGTCGGAGATTATAAGCATCGCGGAATGCAATTTAATTGCCTTAAATCCACTTTCAGAAAAAATGTATCGTCCCCTTGAAGACAACAAAATTTTATTGCTGTGACAATTGGAAAAAGAGCGTTGAAGATTGATATATTTCATGCCGAAACGCGAAAAAGGCATCGACGTTCCGTCGGCAACATAACCGCCGTACCAATATTCGTTTTTTTGAATACGGACAATCTTCTTGTATTTCATAATTTGGTCACCGAGTTATAACCGTCGGAGAGTCGTGCTTCGAACTGATACGACACTCCTTCCGATATAAATTCCGTCTTAAGACAATCGTCGGAAAAATCGACTTTTTTTAGTTCTGGCTTAGGCGTAGAGAAAAGTTTCTTTATCAATAATTTATGTTCTTCGGTATATTCGTCTACGTTGTCCGAAACGAACAATACGTCTCCGAACATCCAGTTGATAATAGCCAAAGTGCGCTTTTGGGCTTCCGAATAATCACAGTTGGTGTCCCTAAGCAAGAAAACGTCGGGGTCGTTCAAAAAGGCTCTGCCCGATAATCCGCGCCTGTTAATCGTATTGACGATAGAGCTGTAGGTAGAATAAACCTCGTTGTTCCAACGGATATTCTTAAGAGATTTTTTCTTAATATAGGATATATCGACGTCCGCGCCCGTCCTCATTATATCGGCGTTGCCGAAGGTGGTACCTACGGGAGAACCGCACGCGAGAAGAATCTTTTTCCCTACCGCTTCTCTCAATAAATCCATAGCGTCGGACATAATCATTCCGCGATTTTTTCCTGAGCGAGGTATAATGCACTCCGCATATAAAAAGTCGAGTTTGACCATATCGAATCCCCAGTCGTCCAAAACGGTAGAGAGACACTTTTCTATATAAGAACGCGCTTGAGGATTATAAATGTTGACGCTATAAGCTCCGCCCCAACCGAAGTTGCCGAATACCGGTTCCGTCATATTATCGTCATAGACGAGCCACTCGGGATGCTCTGAAAAAAGAACGCTCTTCCTATCGGCTAAAAAAGGTGCCAGCCATAAGCCTGCCTTATAACCCTTCTCGTGAATTTTATCGGCAAGGTATTTCATTCCGTGGGGGAATTTTTTCTCGTCGACGCTCAACCAATCGCCGACTTTGGTCTGCCAACCGTCGTCTATTTGGAAGAGATCTGCACTGTCGCCGAGGAGTCTGTGCATAGAGTCCAAGTCTCTTAAAATAATATTCTCGTCGATATCTCCGAAGTAATTATACCACGACGTATAGCCTGTATATCGCTCGTCTTTTTTTCGGAGATTCATCGCGTCGAAATATGCGTCGAAGACTTCCGACTCTGTTCCGTCCAGTCTTATGACGTCTAACAGCATAAAAGGCGAATCCGTCTCTAATCCTTCCAGCTCTTTCGTTATGGTCAATTCACCCGCGACGGTATCGAAAGTAAACAGCGTGAAGCCTTCCTTTTCCGACAACGACCCGTATAAAGCGAAGAGGTCTCCTTCTCTGACGTAGCCGTATGTCCAGCCGTGGAACACTCCTGCCGTATCTGGATATTTATAAAAATTATAATCACCGTATATAGCCGCGAATTTTTTTACAAGAGGGAACTTGGAAATTCCTCTTAGACCGTATTCTCGATCGGTTAAAGATTTCTCTTCCGAAAAAGTCCACGACTGATATCCGTTACCGAAAATGACCGAATCGCTGTCGTAATGATAATTATACGACAATTTAACGGAAACAAGTTTCAATTTTTTTCTCGGAAGCAATAAAAGGCGAAGATGCTCGCCTTGAAATTGCTCGACGACGATCTCATAAAAATCGTTGTCGAGAGTTTTATTGATATATTTCTGACCGTCTATCTCGTACGTTACGCCGATAGAAAACTTCTCGAGCATTACTACGATTGCTTAGTCAAGTCCACCAAGACGTAATTGGCGGCGATCTTTTTCAACGATTGTATAGCCGACTTGGCGTTAGCCTTGGTCGTATAGCCTTTGGACGCGAGGATGTTTTGCTGATTTTTCGCATACAATCTCCAGCGATATTTTCCTTCTCTGTCAATATAGAGCTGGAAGACGGACTTTCCGAATGCGGGACGATATTTGGAAGAGTTTTCCTCTTTCGTCGAATCGTGGGTCGTGGCGATTTTAGCCATATTCATTACCGCCTCGGCGCTGTTTTTACAGCTAGCCTTGGTCGTATAGCCCTGGCTTCTTCCGATAAGGATATTGTTGCTGGCGCGGAAGTTAAAGTAAAAATCGTTTTTACCCTTATAAATCTCGACCGTACCGGGGAGACCTTTGGGAGCCTCTTCTTCAGCGGGCTGCTCTGCGGATGCGGGTTGTTCTACGGATGCGGCTGTTTCGGATTGTTCTTCCGATTTAACTTCTTCTGCAGGAACTTCTTCCGCGGGTTGGTCTGCAACAATTTCTTCTAAGGGTTGTTGTTCTTCAACGACTTCTTCCGTCGTCTCGGGCTTTTCTTCAACAGATTCTTCTGCGAGAACTTCCTCTGCGGCTATTGCCTCTTCTTCGGGAGTCTCTTCTATCAAGGCCTCTTCCGCGGGCGCTTCGAGAGCTTCTTCGGGTTGCTCGGAAGAAAAATTTCCGTCATTAGATTCTTCTTTAGAGTCGTCGGACTTTTCTTCGGACTCTTTTTTCTTGTCGGCTTTATTCTTAATGCTGCCGAAAACGGAAATGGCGATAAGCAAAACGATCGCAACCGCGATGACTATGAGTAAAATTTTATTTTCGTCGATAAATTTAAGTGCGTCTTGCGCGAAATCCAATAACATAACACTCCTCCGATACTGTTTTTGTTAGCTAAATATATTATATTTTAATAGGAATAATTCGTCAAGTCTAAAACTCGACGGAATATGAAGATTTACAACGATTTTTTTCGTATGGGGGGGCGAGAAAAGAATTATTATTCTTTTTTATTTTTCTCTTCTTCTATGAATCGCTTGATTTCTTCTTCCGTAAACGTTATTTTTTCTTCCTCGGACAGGCTTTCAGAAGATTCCGACGGCATATTCTTCAGTTTAATGAGCTTAATAATCTGAAAAATCAATATAAACACCAAGGGAAGCACTATCAAAAACAAGAATCCCCAGAAATTGGCAATTATTTTGAAAACGAAAGTCGTTATAGGGAGCGTCGCGACGTAAACCGACACGACGTCCTTTTCCGTAACGGTAAAATCGTCCTCTCTCGTATTATGATCGCCCTTGGTCTTAATGATATATCCGCCGTCGGAGGTTTTTTCTATAGATTCTATACGGTGAGTTATGGTATAATTCATACCCTCTACGTATATAGAGCTCTCTTTAGGTGCTCTGAAAGTGATTATATCGCCGACGAAGAGTTCTTCTTGCTTATAAAGTTTTTCCAAAATCACGTCGTCGGTCATAATTTTCGGCTCCATGGAATTGGTTAAAATCTTGGTAATCGAATAGCCGAACAGCTGCGATTGTTGCCCGGTTACTTTTTGGACCAACGCGATCGCGATCAGCGCAATAAGAAAAACCAACAAGATACCCGAAAGTATTTCGCAGGTTTTATCAAAAATCTTTCTTACTTTACTTTTCTCTTTTTTGACTCGACGAGACTTCGTCTTAATCATTTATATCCGCCTTGGGACTGTTATAGATAGCATCCAGAATACGCAATGCTTCGTCCGATTCGTCGACGCCTCTCGTTCTGTTGCGGACGTAACGAGTATTAATCATACGTCTTGCCAATAAGAACTTGTCCTCGAATTCGTCTTCGTCGACGTCGTCATCCTCGGTGACGGCTTCTACGACGTCGGTGTCGTTAAGAGTCTCTCCCAACACGTTGCGCAGGATGTCTTCGTCGGAAACGTTTTCCGAGTCATACTCGTCGACGTAGTCGATATCTTCAGATACGTGAATATCCTCGGGAAGAATCTCGGACAAGATTGCTTCGTAAGAGGGATCTTCCTCTTCCTCGGCGGAGTTCTCGAGTATTACGTCTTCCTCCGGCTCTATCAGGCGACCTTCTTCGTCGAATTCAAGTTCCACGGACTCTTTTTTAACTTCTTCTTCCGATTCCGTCGATATAGAATCGGTGGAAATTTCATACGACTTGATTTCATCGTCAACGGACTCTTCTACAACAGGAATTTCAATCAAATCGGTCTCGATAACGGGTTCTTCCTCATTCTCGATTGCGGTCTCCGATGCTACGCCGAGGGCTTTCTTGGAAGCAAGCAATATACGCTCGTTGTTGAGAGACTCTATTCTCTCCTTGACAACGGCGATGCGAGAAGAAAGCTGCTCGTCTTCTTCACGGAGATCGTCGAGACGTTGTTGACCTTTTTCCAAAGCGATTTCTACGTGTAAATCTTCTCTTATGGACTCCAGCTCTCTAAGAATCTTATATTGTTTGTCGAGCTCGCCCGACACCGTGCGAAGCTTAGTGATATCCTTGATCATAGATATTCTGTCGAGCTCGTCGGCTCTTTCTCGTCTTATTCTGTCGGCGGATACGGACTCGAGAGATTTTCTCTTTTCGCGGTTACGGAGGGCTTGCTCTATTTGATATTCAGTACGTGATTGCTTATACTTATCCAAAACTCTGTCGAGAGCGGAATTGATCGCTTTGACTTCTTCCGGCGAAACTCTGTCGTCTTCTGGACGCTTATAGAGCTTCTTGACTTCATAAGGATAAAGATTATCGTCGCCGATAAATTCTTTTTCTTCCTCTTCGTCCGCTTGGAAGTCTTGTTCCGATTCTTCTTGTTCCGGCTCCTCGACTTCTTCTTCGAGCTGCTCTTCGATTTCCTCTTGCTCGGGTTCTTTCTGTTCTTCCTCGGGTTGTTCTTCCGGCTGCTCCTCTTCGGGCTGTTCTTCCGGCATAGCTTCGGGGAGAGTTATTTCCGGTTGAGAAAGGACGGTCAGTTCTTCCATATATCCTTCATCGCCGACCTGGACCTCTTGACCGTTGGCGAGGGTCTCGAAAATGAAGGAGTTGAGCGTAATGATATCCGTAAGATTGTCAATCGATTGACGATCGTCCAATTGAGACGAAGAAACCTCGTCGACAAGCTTGAAGCCGTCTTCGCGATAGTTTTCGATAAACTGCCACAAAAGAAGAGCTTTTTTGAAGTCGGGGTTCTTTAAGATAACGTTGGTACGTTGAATCGGCGGGCGAACGGGAGCGCATGAGACCATTTGTTTGGCAAACGGAGAAGCCAAAAAGTCAGATATGATGCGGTCGAGTTTTGCGACTCTTTCTATATCCGAAAGCTCCTCGTTGTTAGTCTTCATCAGATCGTCGAACGACATCTGCGCCACGCAATCCAACTTAACCGACAGTTGATGATTGGATACGACGAAGTTGCTGTTAACGGACAACTGTAAGCTGTCTTTTAACGCGCAAGCCGCTTTAATTTTATCAAAGCGAATATTTATAAAGTTTTTAACGTTACGAAGAAGGGTATAGATAAAACGGTTTTCGTAAATCTCAAAGCTCTCTTCCTTGGAAGTATTGAGAATTTTATTGGGAGTTACGTCTCCGTTTTTATCGACCTGCGCGATTAAATTGGTATGTTGCGCGAGATGTTTTACCGATTCCGTCGAAATGGAACGTGCCAGCGATATATCTACGATATCTTCTTCCTGCACGATAAACTTCCTCGGGTTACGAACGATATTATCGAGACTGACGATACACTCCTCGATATTATTGACCCAAGTCATATCGATAATCTGCTTATGACGTCTTCTCAGTAATTCAAAGGAATTGCGACCGGCTTTAACACGGTTGCGATATCCCTCGTAAAACTGATCGTCTTTTAGCAGAGAGACGATTTTATCGGCATATTCTTGATATTTATTCTTAGAAATATCAGCCATTTCCTTACCTTATTATATATTAGAAGAGTTTTTTCAGTCTGGTTAAGTACTCTTTACACTCGGTCATGTTTTCTTCGCCGAAGTTATCGCTCAAATACTGTATATAAGCGTCGATTTCGTCACGAATGAAGCCCAAGTTAAGAGATTCGAATTTACGAAGAATTTTATTACACAGCACGTAGTCGAGTCCGTCTATTTCCGTACCGCCGCAAGCGACGTACACGGGGACGAATTCTCTGAGCTGCTTAACGATACGATTACCGAACGCAAGTCTGAAGTGCTGTATCACGTAATCGTCCATCGCTTCGAATTTATCGAGGTTCTCTTGACTGACTTTATGTTCTTCCTGAGCCTTGGCGAAGAGGGACTCCAGATGCTTGTAGTTAATGGGGAGCTTTTCCGTAACGGGGCACTCGAAAGGAGCCGCCTTGCTGTTGATGTTGATAGGCATACCTCTGTCGTAAACCTTATCGGAGATAGCGAACGTAGAGTCGTCGTTGTTGGCGGTGCCGACAAACCACATATTGGCGGGAAGGCGGAATCTGCCTTTCTCGACGTGCTTGGGGTCGGACGCCCAACCGGAAGGAACAAGGTCGATGACCCACTGATCACGTGAAGGCATTTCCAAAATAGAAAGCATTTCCGCGAAGTAATACTCGACACGAGCTATGTTCATTTCGTCCAGGACGGTTATGTAGACGTCTTCGTTCCAGGTAGCTTCGTACATCTTCTTGAGGACTTCCGTCTCGTTAAAACGCTTGGTAAATTCGTTGAAATATCCGAAAAGTTCCGTTCTGTCACGCCAAGAGGGCTGGACGGAAGCTATCGTGGTGGGGTTGTCGAGGAAGTGTCCCATACATTCGGGGAGAGACGTTTTACCTGTACCGGATATACCTTGTAGAATTATGAGTCTGGTAGTAGCCATCGACGCGAAGAACAGTCTGACGATCTTTTCCTCGTAATACAGATGACGCCACGGACGATCGGGGTTGTTGGCTGCGTAGTAGCGAAAACGCTCGCAATAAGCCTGCAAATCGAAGCTGTTGTCGTATTCTCTGGGGGTATAGTCCTCTGAGAGATAATATTGATCGACTTCGGTGAGCTTATAGAAACGGCTCTCGCCTTCTTTCAGCTTGGAATCGGATTCTTCTTCCCCTTCCGATTCTTCTTCCGTAGAGATACCGGCGATACCGCCGACTTTAAGTCCGAGAATTTTATCTTTCTCCTGACTCATTTTTACGATCTGCTTTTTCAAGACGGAAATTTCGTCTATAAGGTCTTGATTAAGCACACTGCCGCTTTTTCTTCTGAACAATCTTCTTATCAACAGGACTATAAACCATATAATCGCCACGAGAGCCACTACAACGAGAAGCAACACTATAATCGCGACGGCTTTTTCGCCTGCGTTGGCGTCGCTGTCGGCTTGGAAGATTTCAATATAGTTGGCTATATTGAACATATGGATTATTGAAAGAAAAATCCCTAAAAATCCCTCTTCTCCGAAGAAAGAGCTAACGACTTTTTGCAAAAGCGCAGTACTCATAATCTACCTCTAATTATTATTGTCGTCGTCCGAGACGGTGGGCTCGGAGTCCGCGTTTTCCGATATTTCGGTTTTAGCTTGTTCCAGTTCCGCTTGCTTGGCGAGATATTCGGCTATAGCCGCCTGTTTGGCAGCTTCTACGAGAGCCTCTTTATCCTCGGCGAGTTGCTTACTGGTTTTGTCTACCTTATGTCGTACGACTTCTCTGATAAACATAAAGACGTTGAAGAAGAACAGCACAGCCAGAGGCAGAACTATAACGAGAAGAAAATGCGTGCTATCTTTAATCCAATCTATAACGGAACCCCAACCTGCGATTTTGGATCCGTTCCAAACAGCCTTAATATCGTCACGACTTCTGACAACGGTATCGTCCGCGGCATTGTTGTCGCCTCTGGTGACGTAGCCGTCTTCTCGCACTTCTACTATTCTGTGCGTATTAAACCAGCCTCGGTTACCGGAAGCGTCCTCGTAAGGAATGGAACTATCCCAAAACGTCACCACGTCGCCCACCTTCAGCTCGGAGCGACCGTCGTATTCTTTCACTATAATCAAGTCGTGTTTTTTGAATCGATTATCGTGAGAGATTCCTCTGGAATCGAGCTCGGCATAAGTAAGCACCGCCTGGTCCGTATCATAATCCATAGAGACGGATTCTACAGTAAGGAACGATATACCGAACGCGGAGGGGAGTTCTTTTTGTTCTCTGTCATAAGAATAAACTATAACGACGACGGACAAAATCAATGCGAATACTACCAATATTATTTGTCCGACCGATCCTACTATTCCTAAAACTTTTTTTGCTTTATCCTTAGGGGCAAGCTCCTTAAAAGGCACTTGTTGTTTTTTGTTATTCACTTTTTCCTTTTTAGCCATATACACTCCCGTAAGTCTGATTGTGAAAATCCGATGAGTCTATTTTCACACATTTTTCACCTTTTGTCAATATGTAAAATCGATAAGATTTATACTCGGTTATGCCGCCGTCTCGTTTTTAGCCACGTCGATGGTCATTGACAGAGAAAAACTTCCCCCGAGAATCGCGTCCGTACATTCGGGGTCGGTACCGTCGAACCACACGAAGACGCTGAAGAGCAAGCTCTCTCCCGGTTGAAGATCCACGCCTAGGGTCTCGTTGACGATCGTAGTGACGTCGGCACCTTTCGCGTCGTCGTAGAACGGGACGGTCGAGGTCCTTGCCAGCTCTTGATTTTCCGCTCCCGTATATTGAGAAGGATCGGATACGACGGTATCGGATTCTCCGTCTTGATTGAGTCTGGCGTAGCAATTATCCAATATCGCGTCGACTCCTATCGAGCCGTCTGCGGAGACTTTTCGGACGATAAGTCTGATTCTTGCGGCATCCGCAACGTGTTGAGTTTCGACAGGCATCTCCAAGAAGACGTTGATGTCGGTCGATATACTGCCGTCGTTACGAATATACAGAGAATAAGAGTTGTAATCGGAATGTTTTACATTGCCCTCGGCATCGAGATACTCTGTAGAGATATCGTCGAAATCGATATCTTCGAGACGGGAGTCTCTGAGGGGAGCTTGTTTTGCGGAATTGAGTTCTTCTTTGTCCAATTTAATCTCGTTGACAATGTCTTTATAGACTCCTATGCCCTGACCTGCAGCGACGTCACCGAGCTTAAACATAAAGCCGGAATGCGAATTATAATTGAGCAATTCCAACGATCCCCAAATGATACCGGTAACTATAAAAGAGAGCAGTAACAAAACGAGCATAATTTTGCTCACCTTTTGAGTACGCTCTTTATTCCTGACTTTTTTTGCAATAGCTTCCGAAACGTATTCGGGCTCTTCGATCTTAGGAGCCTTCCCCTTTTTCTGCTTAGGTTCCTTGATCTCTTCAGAGTTGTTAGACTTCTTTGCCATAGTCGCTCCAACCGACGCGCGCAACGCGTGCGCTATAATATTACTTATAGATTATAACATAGCGATTGAATAATATCAATACCTAAATTTGAGTTTTTTTTCTCACGGTCGGGTAGTTTTATAATTTCGGAGAGCCTTTTTCGATTATTATCGAGTACGGAATATGATTATTGACTATTTTTACCGATAATGCTAAACTGTAAAAGTGATGAAAACGGAAGAACGTATAAATAAAAACGACGCATCGACGCCGTTATCGACGGAACAGGCATCTAAGACCTTTTGCAAAATTCAATCTATGGCGTTGATTGTGTTTTCCGCGGCACTCGTTCCTTATCTCGCATTCGTACTGATCGGAGCTCTGTCGGGCAAAGGCATCGTACTGTATCTGAAAATCAATTATTACGTCTTGGCTGCCATATCGGCGTTTTTATTGCTAATGCTTCCTCCGACGATATTCTATCGATTGAAACATCTTCGCGAAAGCCACGTCAAAATCAAATTAAGCGTCCTTATGCCGCTATCGCTAATGTTATTCGCGCTGATATATACTACCGTAGCGACCTTCGTAAGAGGCTGCGACAAGACCTTATTGATAGGTAACAGTTATAACAAAGAAGGTCTGCTAACCGTATATATGTATGCGTTGTTTTTCCTGTCGGCATTCTTTACCACCGACCCGAAAGTGCGAAAAGCGGTTCTCATAACGGTTATATCGGTATCCGTAACGACTAGTTTAGTACTAATTGTGCTAAAAATATTCAATGCGGGAGCCGACAATACCGTGCTCGCCAGAAAAATACTCAACGGACTGTTCAATAACAGCAATCACTGGGGATATTACGCGTCTTTCACTGCGATAATATCGGCGTGCGGAATAATATATTCCGAAAAACGTCTCTATACGATATTGTCTTCGCTTGCGCTGATCGTTACCTTTACCGCGCTTCTCGTATCGCATACGCTGGGCTCCAACATCGCGTATTTATTAGGATTGTTTTTTATCTATATCACGTATTTTCTTAGCGGTAGAAAATTTTTATATAAGCTGATACTGCCGATAGTCATATCCGTAGCGGTGATGCTGGTATCCGAATTGACGTCGTTTTCTACCATTATCGTAGAATATCTCGATCTTCTTAGCGATATAGGAGACGTAGCGCAATCCGGCGCGACGTCGGAATCCGGCGGTCAGGCAGGCAGCGGAAGAATGAAACTATGGCTGGGAGCGCTGGACGCTATCAAAAAATATCCGTGGCAAGGAAAAGGACTGGACGTCTACTACTCAAAAGATCTGTTCCCGTACGATATGCCTCACAACGAGTATCTCCAGATTGCGTCGGGAGTCGGAATACCTACGCTTGTTCTGTATCTGGCGGCAATAATGTACACGTTCTTCTACGCTCTATCCAAAAGAAAAAAGCTCACGTCGACCGCTCTAGTCTGTCTTACCGCAAGCTTCACCTATTGCGTATCGGCATTCTTCGGCAACACGTTCCATTATACGTATCCGTACTTCTTAATGAGTCTGGCTTTTTCTATACGAGAAATGGTCGATGCCGACGTCGAATACTTAAAAACGATTCCGACGTCCGCCGTATCGTCTTGTTAAAAATCAACCTTAGCGTTACCTTCATTATTGCGATTTTTATTCACAACCTAAAACTATTATAATATATCGTGCATAAAAAAACTTGCTTGCAAGTTTTTTTTAATCTCTTAGCATTTTCAATTAAATCGTCAACCGATGCCGTTGGTTACGCTGAAAGTGAGGGACACGTTGGCACTCTCGCCTGCGCCGCCGCCGTTGTCGTCTCTTAAAAGGTTGCCGTCATACCAAACGACGAACTTAAACGCAACGCTCATTACTCTGTTGCCGTCGCTAAGCTCCGTATAATGAAAATCTTTATCGGTGTTAAATCTGATACTTGCGGATGTTTTCCAGACTCCGCTCTCCGAAGTACTAACGATAGGTTTAACGGAAGAAATATCGTTGCCTTTAACTATCTGACCGTGAGCGACGATGCTGTAATTGGTCTCGTCGTAAGTGGTTATCGCACCCAGCGTACCGAGATAATAGAACTCGGAATCGGACTTCTGACCGAAAACCGCGACTCTGAGTTTCTGATGATTGAGGGTCTTATTGACGGCGGAAAAGTCCGCTTTAATACTAATCAAGGCATTATTGTTGACGAATTCTTCACTTTCGCTGACGCAAGTGATGACGTCATACGGAGTACCGTCGGAAGGACTCTCCGTAGAAAGGACTGTATACGGCGACGCCTCGCTCGAGCCCGTTACGAAAACGTCTCCTTGCCCGGAGCCCTCGTTGCCTATGGACGCCGTTATGAATTGTGCGATGAACTCTTCGTAAGTGACGCCGGAGGTCGGCTCGAAGGAATAATTGGGAATCATCGGGATCATACCGTCGGCTTGAGCTAAATTATTACTCGAAGAGCCCAATTTAGTCACCAAAACGTTGTCTGCGACGTCGCCCCAATAGAGACTTATATCTCCTTCTCCTTCCGTGGTCGCGGTAAAAGAACCGATCCCTGCCGTAATGGAAGCGGACGTAGAAAACCAGGCGAACGTCGCCGTAGTCAATGCCATAACCAATACGATTATGCCTATGACGGTAGATAATCTGACAGTACCGTTAGATAACTTCATATCCTCTTTTCTAAAACCCGACGTTGATTTTTTCATATCTATTCCGTAACGTCGTCGATATTAACGACTTCTTCTGTTTCTCCGACGGTTTCGATTTCCGTAATTTCTACAAGTTCAACGACGTCGTCCGATTCGACGGAATCTTCGACCTCTTCTGAGAGCTCGGTAGCAATCGGCTCTTGCTCCTCGTCGACTTGTTCCGCGTTAACCGTTTTTTCATCGTCGGATTGTTTCGATTCCTCCGTCTCTTCAGCCTCGCCGGATTGTTTCTCTTCCGATATTTCTTCGGCGACGACTTCTTCTATCGTTTCATCCGCCTCGACCGGTTCTTCGGGAGCTACGAGTAGATCTTCTACGACGACGTCATCGTCTTCCGCGACGACTTCTTCCTCTGAGATATCGCTCTCGTCGGCTTTATCGTTTTGCACGTCAGCGGATTTGATTTTTATATTTTTCGATTTTTTAGCTTTTTTCTCGGGGAGCGCGGAAGAATATTCCTTAATGAGTCCTCTCGCGATGAGCTCTTCCGTAGACTCGTACGGCAGTCTGTAATCGACGTTTTGGGTCTCGAAAAAAGTTGCGCCTTTAGACTCCAAAAGATTAACAGCCAATTTAAGCGCTCTGACCAAATCTTCCTTATCGCTCACGAAAATTTTCAGAGGCGTAGAGCCGTATATGTCGTCTCCGGTGACGTCCTCGTCACCCGATTGGAAATATTCGGTCACGGGGAGATTGTAATAAACCACAAGGCAATTTTTGTCCGCTACGGCTATTCTCATGTAGTCGGAGCCTCGCCCCGAAATGAGCTCGAAATTCCACCCCACGGTAGAAATCACGTTGCGGTAAGAATGGACGGCATTTTTCAATGCGGTATAAAACATCCCGACCTTATGCCCCGACTGAATCAATCGGGCGGTAAACGATTTACTCAGCGTAATCAAATTTTTGTCGTCGGCGGGGGAATCTATCGCGGACTCGTCGTAATTACGGTCGTACTCGTCGTAATCGGACTGTTTTTTATAATCGTCGGCATATTCGCCGCCTATCTCGAGATCTTTAGGTCTATTGCGATAATCGGCTACGATGCCCTTTTCTTCTTTTTCTATAGTCTGACAATAGGCGTCTCTGTCGACGACTTTTTTCTCGAAGATTTTACCTATATCGGAACAACCCCTGGCTATCGCGGCACCCGACATCGCATATATACCGGCGCGTCTGATCGCGTCTATTTTGTCGGGGTGGTCGACGCCGTTGGCGACCAATGCGACGGACTCCTTCTCTGAATATATTCTGAGCATCGAAATAGCGGAGTTTTTTCTGGAATAGGCATAAGAATCTTCCACAAAGTCTGCGTCTATGCGGAGATAATCGAAATGATAGTCGCACAGAAGATTAAATTCCGCAGTATCCACGGTGAAATCCGTCACGGCTATTCTGAAGCCTCTTTTTCTTAAAATCTTAAGATAAGTATCCGCGGAATTTCCCACTCTCAAAAGGGTCACCGCCGAGAAAGTCAATATAATGCGCCCATAAGGCAATTCCATACTCTCCAGCTTGGCGCACAGCTCGGCGAACTTCTCGTCGCACGTCAAAAATCTGGACGATAACAGAAGAGAAAAAGACGGATCGAGGTCGTAATCTATTTTTGCTCTGTCCAAAGCTTCCGCAACGAGATCTATGGCTATGAAATTGAGAGTCTCGATGCGCTCGCTGTTTTCCGCGGCAAAGAAATATCCGCCAGGAGACATCAAACCGAGCTCCTCGTCGTTACACATAAGGAAAGAATCCAAAAAGAGAATCCTCCCCGTAATCACATCCTTGACGGGACGGAACGTAAGCGCGATCGGAGAATCGTCCGTATTAGCTGAAATTTTATAATTTTTTTCCGACATCTAGCCCCTCTTCTTGGATTGTTGCTCTATCCGACGATAATTATCGCGGGATAGACTTATCATTATCATTATGTTATTGTAAATCATAAGTAAATAATGTGCAATACTTGTGTATACTAATTTCACACAGTTTACACAAAACTACATAAAATTTTACTTTTATTTTTCGCAATGCAAGAGCAATCTTATGCTCCGATGCATCTATTACGCGCTCTTCTTGCTTGCGGAGGCAATGATTTTTATACTCATTCCGAGATATGCTTCGTCGATAGCGTCGTCGGTTACGGCAAATGCCACCGCAACGTAGACTGCCGTATCGCCGTTTTTGTCTATCGATATCGCGCACGTCGGCTTATCGGAGACGTTCTTCCATTCGCTCGGCGACGGCGAAGTATCGGTAGTCTCGGCATAATGAATGCCTGTAATTTTATCAGAATCGCTTTCGTCAAAAGAGATAAACTGAAGCATAATATCGGACTTGATACGCGTGAGCACGTTATTATCGGAAGTTCCGCTACTCTCACCGTCGAGAACGTCAAAATCGTTAATCGTTATGTTCCATTCTTGAGCTTCTCCGGCGAAATTGGTTACGTTTATCGGAATCTTGGCTATCACGTACGCGACGCGTCCGTCGAATGTGTTGTACTGCTCTGCACCCTCGGCTCCGTAGACGACTTTTTCTCCGTTACTCTGTAAGTCGTCCTTGGCGACGGATCCGCCGTAATCCAACACGGGATCTACTGCTATGTCGGACAGATTGATAGAATAAGAGTCGTAAGTCTGAACATGGATATTACTCTTATTGTTATCGCTGAGGGTATACCAAGCAAAAGTCGACACGCTGAATGTCAGCACGACTAACAAGACGGCTATTAAAAACATTGTCAACTTACCGTTTTTACCGTTACTTGCCATCAGTTCCACCCCGCAAAAGCATTAGCTCCGCATTTAAAATTAGAAGGAAGCGATTTTTTCTTCGTTCCTGCGATCCATACTTCCGTATCTGACGTAACACTGCGCGCGAACGCACGCGCACCTATATTTAATTCTTGTCCGCAATCGCCGACGAATGCAAGTCTTGTGAGCTTAAGTCCAGAAAAACATCCTCTACCGATAGACGTTATGGTCGAAGGTATTTCTATCACCGTAATAGCGGAAGTCGAAGAAGTCGAAGTGATGCCCGATATCGCGGTAACGCTGACATCTGTATTGTTTATCTTAATCTTAGACGGGATATACAGAGCCGAAATATTGCCGCGATAACCGGTAATTTCCACGTAAGCACCGTCTTGCAGAGTCAAGGTAGCCCCACTAGACGTTGTGTCGAAAGTCAAGATACCGTCAGAGAAACTTCTCGAATAGTTCATAAGATCTATCGTATCATTGCCGTTATGAAGGGTAAAATCCAGATACTTAAGGCAAGGATTATAAGAACCTCTGTCTACGGAGCCCGACGGAACGGACGTACCCGATGAAGAGTCTTTTTTTGTCAAAAAGTAGACCTGATCGGAAGAAGTTTCCGTTTTTCCGATGCTGTCCGCTTCCCAAAACGAGAAGCTCTCGCCGGAACCGAAAAAGGTAATCGACATAACGGCAATCACTGCGATAAGAAGTATAGATACGGAAAATAGACAGACGGAGCGCTTGTTCATATTATTTATCCTCCGTCACTTCTATCTCGAAGTTGAACCATGCGCCCATATAATCCGTCGAGGAGTACTTAAAAGCGGAATTATCGTCGGCAGAATATCTAATGGCGATAATAACTTCCGTAGAAGACGCGGCACCCGAAGTAGCCGTGGGAGAAATTGTCAACGGCTCCGTAGTCGACCACGTCTCCTCTGCGGGAAATTCATACTCAGGATTTATCTTATTATCGACAATATACTCGTCCTCGTCGGAAAGAATAGTATACCCGAGTTGAAATTGATCGTTTTCTCCCTTTTCTTCCTTTCCGAGATGTCCTACTTTAACGGGAGAACCGCTCTTATCGGAATAGATAAACGCACCGTTGACACTGTATTCAAGCGTCTCGGTCGTACCCGAAGAATTTTTCTCGGTCAAGATCAAAGTACCGTCTTTTAGCTCATAATTGTAATTATCGGAGTCTATACCGTCTATCACGAAGGGTTTCTCCGACTTAGAGATTGCTTTATAAATATTAACTGCGTTGATTTTGAAAGTAACCTGTTTATCGGTTGTGGCGGAATTGTTGAGGGTAACGGAATAATACGTCGTGTAAACGTAATCTTTGCTATTCGAATAACTATCGACGACCGAGCCGCTTTTTTCTCCGCTCGTGTAGACGCCCGTCTCGCCTTGATACTTACTCCTACCGTAAGGATCCGTCAAAACTCGCACGTCGGAAATATAGAGTCGTCCGTCCGAGTAATCTTTATCGCTATAAACGAAGCTGACGTCGGAAGCGTCGGGCTTAGCTGCGGTTACGGTTACGGGACCTGCGGAGACACGAGTATTGGAAGAATACCACGCGAAAGATACGCCCAGTAAAATCACGACGAGAATAATCGTAGACATGACCAAGAAGTATTGCTTCTTCATTCTCCGCTCCTAAAAAATTTCACAAGCGATTGTGCTCACGTAAGCAATATTAATACTAAATATAGTGAAGTCAAATATAGTAGTTATGTTTTCAAAAGTATTTCACAATGTAAAAGAAAAATTTCACTGTAATTTAATATTCTTCTCAAATTAAACATAAAATATTTTTGAAAATTTTACTGTAATTTTTTGAAAAATCGGCATAGGTATCGGCTTAATTCTCTTTTCGTATTGTCAAAGACCATAAAGTCTGTTATGATATAAGAAAAAAAACGGAGTGCTTGTTTGAAAAAACTCAACCATCCGGAGACCGTCTGAAGCCGAGAGGCTACGGTCAATCCAGCCTCTCGGATATTAAAAACATTAAATACCGGAGGTTAAAAAAAATGAATAAAAATTATGTTATTCGCCCCGAGAGGAGCGAAGATTATATTACCGTGGAAAAGCTTACGAGAGAAGCGTTTTTCAATGTATATCGACCGGGGTGTCTTGAGCACTACGTCTTGCATCAATTCCGCAACGATCCCGACTTTATACCGGAATTATCCCTAGTCCTAGAAACGGACGGAAGAATTATAGCTCACGTAATGTACGCTAAAGCGGAAATTAAAAAATCTTCAGGAAAAAGCGTGCAAATTGCGACGTTCGGTCCATTCTCGGTATTACCGAAGTTTCAAAAGCAAGGATACGGGGAAGCTCTTTTAAGGCACTCTTTCACTCTAGTCCGTGCGGCGTCGATACTTGCTATCGCTATAGAGGGCGACTACGATTATTACAAAAAGTACGGGTTTGTCAAAGGTAAAGACATAGGAATAATATATCAAGATGACCCGACGGCGGATTACTTTTTGATAAAGGAACTCGAGGACGGATTCATCTCCTCTAACAGCGGTAGCTACACCGATCCTCGGGGGTACTTCGTAGACGAAGCTTCGGCTATATCGTACGGAGAATATCTCGACGCGATGAACTAGCAATCACATGCACATCAAAAATTAAAACAAACTTTACAAATACCTCAAAAAAACGGTGTAGAAAAATATTACTTTTGATAAAAACGACTAACAAAATAATCTCTTGTAAAAAAACAAAACGAACTTTGATTCCTCAAGGTTCGTTTTATTCTTGTATGGTGCCGATGATCGGGGTCGAACCGATACGGTGTTGCCACCGAGGGATTTTAAGTCCCTTGCGTCTGCCTATTCCGCCACATCGGCAAAAAATTTTTACCCCGAACGAAGTCGGGGTAACTTCTGGAGGCACCACCCAGATTCGAACCGGGGAATAAAGGTTTTGCAGACCTGTGCCTTACCACTTGGCTATGGTGCCGTCTCCATTTGTATTAGCATTATAACAAGTAAATCATTTTTTTGCAACGATTTTTTTTCATTTATAAATATTATATGTCTCTTTTCTAAAAATCGTTACGAGAATCGGCGTCTAAACGGCTATTATCTGACGACGACTCCTTCTATCTCCGCGGCGAGTTTTAATTCTTCCATCGTGAGGGGAGGCAGAGTTTTATCGGAACCGGACTGTCTCAGACCGAATATTTCTCCCGCACCGCGATTGTCGTAATCGAGAGCGGCTATATCCGCACCGCGAGAGAGTGTGGAAAATATACGAAGGCGCTCTTTTGCTTCCCCATCTTTTTCCGTATATAAAAAGCATTCCGAGTTCTGTCCCTGTCGTCCGATTCTTCCTCTGAGCTGATGAAGGGCGGCAAGACCGAACCTGTCAGCGTGCATAACGACGAGCACGCCTGCTTCCGGCACGTCTATGCCTACTTCCACTATGCTGGTAGAAACGAGAACGTTGATAGAGCCGTCTTTAAAATTCTTGATAACGTCTTCTTTTTCCGAGTCGGACAATCTGCCATGAAGACACCCCGCACGTACTCCGTCGAGGGAACACGCTTCTTTATAGACGTCCTTCACTCCGGACAAAACCGCTCCTTCCATATCTTCTATGGCGGGAGCGACAATGAATATCTTATCTCCGCCGAGAGCCTTTTTAGAGACATAATTAAAAAGACCTAATTCCTTGTCTCTACCGACGACGTAAGTTTTTACGCTGCGCTCGGAGTGCCCTTCGATGAAATAGACGTCCGTACATCCGAAATAAATCAAAGAGAGCGATCTGGGGATAGGCGTC
Organism: uncultured Christensenellaceae bacterium; assembly: GCA_964613035.1. Lineage (GTDB taxonomy): Bacteria > Bacillota > Clostridia > Christensenellales > DTU072 > CAVIQK01. The sequence continues at coordinate 32,818 of CAZTFQ010000015.1, forward strand.
GCAGTCAGGCTGAGAGTATCGATATCCGAAAATCTCTCGGCAAGCTTTTCCCTATCCTTAATACCGAACTTATGCTGCTCGTCTATGACGAGAAAGGAAAGATTTTTCCATTCTATTTTTTGAGACAATAAAGATTGAGTGCCTATCACGACGTCTACGTCGCCGTTTTTAATAGACTCCGAGACGATTTTTTTCTCGGCGGAAGAGAGAGACGCCGTCAATAGAGCCGTCTTCAATCCGAGAGAACCGAACAATTCCGTAGCGGTCTCGTGATGCTGAGAGGCAAGTATCGTCGTGGGGGACAAAATCGCGGTCTGATATCCGTTAAGCTTGGCAAAGTAAGCGAGTATCAAGGCGACTATCGTCTTGCCGCTGCCGACGTCGCCTTCCAAAAGGGCATTGAGAGGCGCGTCACTCTTCAACTTCTCGATAATAGACGTTATCGCCGCCTGTTGAGAAGGCGTCAACGAAAACGGAACGGATTCCGTTACTCGTCGTAACTCGATATCAAAATCGCAATAGTCGTTGGACTTAATCCTTGGCACGGAAGAACGTTCTTCGTTATAACGACGAATCGTCCTCACGGCTTGTTCTATATATAATCTTCTCCTTGCGGCTTTACCCTCCTCGACGGACGATGGGCAATGAGCTTTCAGGAGAGCTTCGTGCAAAGGCAATAAGTTATATTTTGTTTCTATGGCTACAGAAACAAAGCTGGTAGGATTATAGATTGCCAATAAATTTTTAATTATCGACGACAGCGTAGACTGAGGCAACTTACCTCTCGCGCGATACAACGGGCGTATCCCGCGGAGATTTTTTATTTCTACGGTCTTTTCGAAAGCGGGATTGACGAGTCTGTATCCGTCGTCGTAGGACAGCTTACCGTACACCGTAACGGTCTCGCCTCTTTTTAAGACTTTAGAGACGTAGGGCAAATTATAAAAAACGAGTTTTATCTTAAATCCGTCCGTCGACATTCCGTAGGCTATCGTAAAATTGAGTTTGCCTTTTTTTACGAAAGGTTTCACCTCGGTAAGATTGAGTTTCAACAAAACGAAATCTCCGACGCCCGCTTCGAAAAGCACGGTCGGTGAAGACAAATCCAAATATTCCGCAGGCGCGAAAAAAGCGAGATCGTCCTCGCTTTCTATTCCTATCGCATTGAGAGATTTTTCAATCTTCTCGCCGACGCCCTTAATATCTCTGAGCATTATTCTACCGCTATAAGATAAGGATAATACGGCTGACCGCCTCTGACCGCCATGACGTCCACGTCGGAAAAATCATTCTGTAATCTTTCCGCAAGAGCGTCCGCTACATCTGACGTGGAATCTTCACCGTAATATAGCGTGACAACGGTGCTATCGTCGCCGATAAGTTTATCTACCACTTGATAAGCGACTTCTTCGGGAGACGAGCCCTGAGCAATGATATTCTTCTCGATACCGATCACGTCGCCTTCTTTAAGATCGAATCCGTCCAGATTGACGTCTCGGACCGCGGTGGTAATCTGACCGGTCTTGACTCTGGAGGCGGCTTTTTGCATTTCATAAGTATTAGTCTCTACGTCTCCGTCGGGATCGAACGCAATCGACGCGGAAATTCCTTCCGGGACGGAAGTCGTGGCTATGACGACTACGTTACGCGTAGCAAGACCTATTGCCTGTTCCGCAGCGAGTATTATGTTTTTGTTATCGGGTAAAACGAAGACCGTCTCCGCGTTGACGCCGTTGACCGCTTCTACCAAATCCGTCACGGAGGTATTCATTGTCTGCCCGCCGGCGACGACTTTATCTACGCCGAGTTCCTTAAAGAGCTCCGTCAAACCGTCTCCGCAGGATACGGCGACTATACCCATTTTTTTCTTAGGGAGACTCTCTTGCATACGCTTAATCTCACGGTTTTGCTCAAGCATATTCTCGATTTTCAATTTATCGAGCTCGCCCAGTTGAAGACCGTACTGAAGCGCGAGATTGGGTTGATTGGTATGGACGTGGACTTTAACCATCTCGAGATCGCCGACCACGATAACGCAATCGCCTATCTCCATAAGACGGTCTCTAAGTCGGTCGATATCGGAAGTCATCGCGTTTTCTCTTAAATTGATAACGAAAAATTCCGTACAATACGCGAAAGTGATATCGTCGAGATTATGGACGTCGGCAATGAATGCCTGCTGAACGGGAGCTTGAGGTTTAATCTCAACTTCTGTATCTATGGATACAATTTCTTCTCCGATCATGGCTTTCCTCATGCCTTCTAACAAGAACACGAGACCTTGACCGCCTGCGTCGACCACGCCGGCTTGTTTTAGTACGGGAAGAAGATTGGGAGTCTCCGCAAGGACCTCGTTGGCTTTAACGATAACCTTGTCGAAGAATTTAACGAAGTCCGAGACTCTGCCGGACGTTTTTACGGCAAAGTCCCCCACCATTCTTATAACAGTGAGAATAGTGCCTTCTTTAGGCTTAATAACCGCGTCGTAGGCTTTATCGGATCCGTTCTTAAGAGCCTGAGCGAAAACTTTGGTCGTGATATCGGAATTATCGATAAAAGTTTCGCCGATTCCTTTCAAAATCTGCGATAAAATAACACCGCTGTTACCGCGGGCGCCTTTTAACGAGCCCTTGGAAAACGCCGTAGAAATGTCGGCAATGGTAGCGTTATCGTCCAAATCGTCCAAAAATTTAATTGCAGAGCCCATAGTGAGCCCCATATTAACGCCCGTGTCTCCGTCCGGGACGGGGAAAACGTTGAGCGCGTTAAGTTTTTCTTTATTTAAGTTGAGATATGCGTATCCGCCTCTGATCATACGGAGAAGCAAATCTCTGTCTATTATATTCAACATAACTAACCTCGTAAGTTTTCGGCGATAGAGATTAGTATCTTATTCTACCGCTAAATTTTTTCACCTACTACGTGAGCCGTGACCGATTTTACGCGCATTCCGGAGAATTTTTCCACGTTATAAGCAATCGTCGATTCCAACGATTCTTTAACGGCGTCTTTATTAACGCCTTCTTTTAGGACAACGTAAACATCTATATAAACGCGATTATCGGTAGTAACCAATTTAATACCCTTCGTAGCGGGTTCTTTATTAAACAGCATCAGTATACTATCGCTCAAATGTATAGGAACGAGAGACGCGACCCCGTAACACTCGGACGCGACTCTCGAAGCAAGTTTGGCAATAACGTCGCCTGAAATTGTAATTTTTCCATATTTCGTGGCGGTCGAAAGCGACATATACTCTCCTCATAAATGACGATGACACCGTTTATATACTTATATTACCTTATAATAAGAAAACTTTCAAGTAAAATTTATTTTTTTATCTAAAAAGTGTTGCGTTAAAGCAAAATAAATGATAAAATGCTTGCGTAACTCAAGGAGGTATAAGTATGTCTAAAGTATGTTATGTTTGCGGTAAGGGCCGTATGAGCGGAAATAAAGTAAGTCATAGTAACATCAAATCCAGAAAATCCTGGGGCGCCAACGTCCAAAAAGTCCAAATCGAGACCGAGCACGGTGCCGAAAGACAATACGTTTGCACGCGTTGCCTGCGTACCATGAAAAAAGACGAGCAATAATCGTCTCTTTTATCAAAAAAATCGACCGTCGAGCGACGGTCTTTTTTTTGTTCTTTTCACCTCTTACCGCTCAACTTCATATACTGAGGTAAGGAGGTCCGATGAAAATTATATGCGTTACTTGCCCTAAAATATTACGTCCGATAGTTAAAAAGATTGTAGATACACAGTAATAGTAGCTATAGCTACATAATTACTTGAATTCATCCATAAAATCAAAGGTCGCGAAATAGTCCGAAGGAGTCTCTTTTCTTCGGATCATTTTGACCGACCCGTCTTTCTTTAAGAGCAATTCCGCACTGCGCAGCTTACCGTTGTAATTATAACCCATGGAAAAGCCGTGCGCGCCGGCATCGTGGATGAAGAGGACGTCTCCGCGATCGATTTTAGGCAAAGGTCTGTCTATAGCGAACTTGTCGCTGTTTTCGCACAAAGAACCTACCACGTCGTACACTTCCGTACGAGGCGCGTTTTCTTTTCCGAGGACGGTGATATGATGATATGCTCCGTATATCGCGGGGCGCATCAGATTGGCAGCGCAAGCGTCCACGCCGATATATTCTTTATAGATATGTTTTTCGTGAATGGCGGTCGTAATAAGCGCACCGTAGGGAGCGAGCATAAATCTACCCAGCTCGGTAAAAATTTTCAATTCTATTCCGCGTTTTTTCAACGTTTCGTCATAGACGCGTTTTACGCCGTCGCCGATAATCTTAACGTCGTTGCCCTGTTGATCTTCACGATAAGCCACTCCTATTCCTCCGGAAAGATTTGCGAAGGTAAAGTCTGCCCCGGTCGCGTCTTTTAACTCGACTATAAGCTCAAAAATAACCTTGGCGAGCTCGGGATAGTACTCGTTGCCCAGAGTATTGGACGCAAGGAACGCGTGGACTCCGAATTCTTCCACGCCTAAGTCCATAAGGCGTTTCACCGCCTCGAGCATCTGAGGCTTAGTCAAACCGTATTTGGCATCCGCGGGGTTGCCCATAATAAACGTGCCGATTTTAAAATCTCCGCCGGGGTTGTATCTCAAACAAATCTTTTTCGGAACGGACGCTACCTCTTGCAGATAATCGATATGAGTAATATCGTCCAAATTGATTATGGCGTCCAGTTCTCTTGCGAGAACGTATTCTTCTCCGCGAGTTTCGTTGGAAGAAAACATTATTTCGTCCCCTCTGAACCCGAGTTTTTCCGCCATCATAAGCTCCGTCAAGGACGAGCAATCCACTCCGCAGCCTTGCGCGCGGAGAATTTTCAATATCTCGGGATTAGGGGTAGCCTTGACGGCAAAATACTCTTTGTATCCCTTATTCCAGGAAAACGCGGATATTACCCGCTCGGCGTTGTCGACGATGCCCTTTTCGTCATAGAGATAAAACGGAGTATCGTAGGTCTTTTTTATTTCAAGTATCTTATCAAGTGAAACGAAAGGAATTTTTTTCATAACAGTCCTTATTGAGTTTTTCTACAGTATATCAAAAATCGCGCCGACTTGGCAACAACACGACGGCTAATATAGAGATTTTTCCTCATCGGAAAACGTATCGGAAATATCTTTAACGTGAGCGCGAATATATCGATAATCGTCTTTATATTCGTCGAATCCGCTCAATTCTCTTATAGACGACGGAGACTCGAAATATAGATACGTTCCCTTATAATTAACGACCGTACCGTCTTCTATCCCTGCTCTACGCAACAATAGTCTTGCATAAAAAGGCGCCTCTTCCCCTATCATAAACTCGCATTTTTTGCCGTCTATTATCGCGGACTTCCACTTCTTAGAGATTCCGAAGCGTTTTTTAACGCGTTCCAGACTATATCCCAAGCTGATTTTAGCACCTTCGGTAGTACGTACGATTACGACCTTGAGCAAATCGAGTGCGTAGCCTAATACGGATATTGCGATAATGGCTATCGTCCAGCACAGCGACGCGAGATCTTTTTCGTCGAAATAGAAAATAACGGAGCCTATTAAAATAAACAATTTAAGAACGTTGGCAACCAGTTTTAATATTTTCTTTATCTTTTTCCGACGTTTTTTTAATATTTTATTTTTATCTTCGTCGTCCGAAAACAGTATTGCCAACGAAAACGCCGCGTTGACGAGAGACGCGACCAGCATCAATTCCGACACGATTTTTATGCCTCTGCCTAAGACGACGTTAACGACGGTATATATTACGTATACCGTCGTAAAAATTACAATTCTCGCCAGATTAAGTTTTTTGTACGTAGAAAGATACATCTCACCACTTATTGAAAACTTTTTCCGCGAATCCGAAAAAGTCTTTCAGCTCGATAACCGTTCCGTCGTCCAGGACGGCTTTTCCGTTGAATCTGCCGAAGACCTGATGTTGATCGCTGCAGAGCAATTTAAGATCCGTCTTAGACGCGCGATCGATGATCGGCAAAAACGTCGTCTCGAATCTTCCGTCGTCGGACGTAAAAGTCCAAGGCGACATATAATCTTCACGCCCGTCTACGACGGGAATATTGAACGTAACGTTGCTTAATTTATGAGCCTTGCCCTTATAAAAAAGCATATTTTCGGAAGCCGCCGAAGTATCTCCGAATCCGTATCCGAGATTGAAGCCGAACCTCTCTCCGTCGATTAAGCCGGAGGCACTGCCCCAATACCAAGTGTTTTTATACGTCCAGACGCCGCGCCCCCAGTCCAGCACGCCGAAAGAATCCGTCTTATCGAAAACGTATTCTTTATCGTCGAAAACGACTTTACCGGAAGCGGGCATACAATTAATCTTTTGGTTGTAATAAAAGGCTTTTTTATCATCGGCGTACGGGGTGGCAATTACCATAGACTCGTCGTCAAGCATATCGAGTTCTATCCGACCTTCTATCGGTTTTCCATCGCGAAAATCTTTCATAAAGAAGTCCAAAATTCTCTTTCCATCGACGATTTCAAACGACATACGATGTTTTTTGCACGAAGAATACACGTTACCGTTATCGGACGAGGAGGGGAAATTTTTCCGACCGAAGGTAAAAAACTGCATAGGGCTGGTGGTCTGTTCCCAAGAATTCTCGCCGAAATCCAGCAAGCTGATACTGTCCATACCCATGTACGAGTTATCCGCTATCGTCAAGGCAACGGCGTACTTGCCGTTGGTTATCAGATAATAGTCCCATTCTTTGATACGCAAAGGGCACGCGCGGATATCTTTTCTGTCATATTCGAGGAGCATTCTTTTCGAATAACCGGGCTCACGCAATTCACCGTTGAAGAGCAATCTTCCCCTTTTTGTAATCTCGTGCATAAAAACCTCCGTTCATGCCGCGATTAATTCGGCAATATGTATAACAAAACTTAACCGAACGAGGGCTTATAAAATCTCGCTTCGGCGAAACTTTCTACGATATTATTGTACCAAAAGATAAAGATTTGTCAATAGCTCGAGTTTAGCGGTCCTGCGGTCCTTCCACAATCATCGGCTCGACAGAATCCGACCGGAGACGCTTGGCGTTTTTCTTAGACGGACGGAAAACAGCCAGCGCTATAATCATCCCGACGGAAGTTAAAAACAGGCTCACGGGATACGCTATCATAATAATCGTGAACGTATTGTAGAGAGGAAAAACGAAATTGATCCACAGTATCCTCAACACGCACACGCATATGATCGTAATGACCGCCGGAGTGAAGGAAATGCCGTATCCGCGCAAATATCCTGCCGTTACTTCATACAGCATACAGAAGATATTGGAAGCCAGCATTATGACGAGTCTGGTATAGCCTATCTCTATGACTGCGGGGTCGTTATCGAACAACGAGAGCAGCGGCTTACCGATAAGCAATATAAGCCCCATAGACAATACCGTAGCGATTGCGCTCTCTATAAGGCACCAGGAATAAGACTTAAGACAACGTTTATGCTTGCCCGCGCCGTTGTTTTGTCCGGTAAACGTCGTGCATGCCTGAGCGAAGGAATTGATAACGTAATATGACATTATTTCAATGTTAAATGCCGCGCTCGACGCCGCCATAACGGTGTCGCCCAGAGAATTAATAGCCGACTGAATGACGATATTGGATATGGAAAAGACCGCGTTTTGTCCGCCGGACGGCAGACCTATCTTAATAATCGACGAGAGGGATTCTTTATCGAAACGTATATTTTTCAGTCTGACTTTTATGACAGAATCTGTCTTGAGGAGCATTATCGATAAAAGCACCGCGCTGATCGCATTGGATACTACCGTGGCTATAGCGACCCCTTTTACGTTAAGGTCGAATACTATGACGAACAGTAAATTAAGCAAGACGTTGATGACGCCCGACAACGTCAGAGCAAGGAGCGGAAGACGCGTCTTACCGATACTTCTGAAAATAGCCGCCTCGAAATTGTACAACAAGATGACGGGTAGACCGCCCAGATATATTCTGAGATAATCGAGAGCATACGGGAAAACGTTGTCGGGGACGTTGAGGAGCTTGAGTATCTCGGGAGCGATCAGCTCTCCGAGCACGGTCATCAATATACCGCCTACTACCGCCAATGCTATGGACGTATGCACGGCACGCGTAACTGTGTCGGTGTCCCCCTTGCCTACGGCTCTGGATATAACGACGTTGCTACCTAGGGAAATCCCCGTAAAAAAGTTAACTATAAGACCTATAACGGGTCCGTTGGCTCCGACCGCGGCGACAGCGACCGTCTTGAGATCTCCAGTAAAATTGCCTACGACCAATACGTCTGCCAAATTAAACAATTGCCCTAAGATCGCGGTGGCTGCAACCGGCAACGCAAAAAGCAAAATCTTGTTCCACAAGCTACCGCTTGTCATATCTTTCTTGTCTGTCTTACTCTCGCTGTTCATCTTTTGCCTCTATAATGAGCTTTCATTATACCCCCGTAACGATTAAATAGCAAACAATTTAATATCCTCGTAATCAAAAAAATCGGTCGAAAACTCAATCGGAAGTTGTGTGAAATAAAGTTTCACAATTTTCACGTATCTTTCATTTTTAAAAAGTCCGATATTTGTATGTTGATGGTATGTTCGTTTTTTATAATCTTCTTGAAAATTATATTTTCAGTTATTTTAGGAGGACTGAATATGAATAAAAAACTCATCTTAGCTATCGTCCTTATCATCGCGATGACTCTCATAGTCGTTGCCTGTGACGGACTGCCAGACACTAATAATTCCAGCACACAGCCTATCGTTCCGGGTGAAGACATTTCAAATCCCTCCGATATCCCTTCCGGTGCACCTAATCCATCGGATAGTGGTCCAACATCACCTAATGAACCTGTCAGCGGTACTGTTCAACCAAGCTCACCGTGTGTACACATCCCCAATCATCCCGCAACATGCATTGAAGACTCAATTTGTATAGAATGTGGCGCGATCATAGAATCCGCACTTGGTCATATCCCCAATCATAATGCCACCTGCACGCAAGAATCCGTCTGTACAAGGTGCGGAACAATTCTTTATGAAGCTCTGGGACATAACTATGAAAATAATATATGTTTAACTTGTGGTAACATAACCTTAGAACATCCTATTCTAATTATTGAAAAACAGAGTGACGACTATGTATTGATAGGATTACACGAGCAATCTTTCAACAAAATAGTTATTCCAAGTTTTGTTACAAAAATTGGATATCAAGCTTTTTATGGTTGCGATAACCTCAACGAATTAAGCATCCCTGATACTGTAACAAATATTGATAATTCTGCTTTTCAAGGATGTTCTAATATAACAACTCTTTCGGCACCATCCACCGCCATTAATTATATTCCTAAAGACAATCTAACTTCTGTTACAATAATAAGCGGTGACCTCAATTCTGAGGCTTATGCAAATCATAACAAATTAGAAACTGTCATTATCGGCAATAAAGTTGCCAATATAGGAGAAAATGCCTTTTATAATTGCTCTGAACTTAATAATATTACTATAGGCAGTAATGTTAAAAAGATAGGGCTCAATGCTTTTGATAAATGCATCAATCTCAAATGCGTTAATGTAATCGATATAGCGCAATGGTGTGATATTGAATTTGAAAATTATGCTTCTAATCCATTATATTTTGCACATAGCCTCTACAAAAACAAAAAACTTATTGATAAATTAATAATTCCTGACGGAGTTAAAAAGATAAAAGCCAACGTATTTAGAAATTGTCAAAATATAACGAGCATAACTATCCCTGACAGCGTTGTCTACATAGGCAACGGATCTTTTTCCGGATGTATTAATATAAACGAATCAATTATTCCTGCTATAGCAATAGACTCCATATATAAGGATAACATAATTAATTTAATTATCACCAGCGGCACTATACCTGACTATGCTTTTTCCGGATGTACCAATCTTACAAACATAACAATCGACGATAACGTTAGTGTTATCGGAAGGTCTGCGTTTTCAGGTTGCCGCAACCTTGATACTCTAATAATAAAAAATAGTATTATTCATGAAACCGCATTCGCAAATTGTATAAATCTAACAAACCTTATAATATACAATGACGTTGTATTGTCATCGAAATCTTGTTTCCGTGGATGTGAAAACATAATATCAGCTATAATCCCTTCTTCGGCTTTATCATTCATTCCAAAACAATATATATTTGATTTATCAATACTTAATAACAATGAGATTCCCGATAAAAATTTCCCCTCAACATTATGGTATAAAAATCAACCTGACGGAGTCATATATATAAATAAAATTGCTTATAAATATAAAGGGGTTATGCCGAAAAACACTTCTATTGCTCTAGAAGACGGCACACTAGGTATAGCAGATTATGCATTCTACGATTGTAGCGGACTCACTAGCATAACAATTCCCGACAGTGTTACTAGTATAGGTAATGGTGCCTTCTATGGCTGTGACGGGCTCACTAGTATAACTATTGGTAATGGTATTACGAGTATTGGTGATAATACTTTTAACGGTTGCAGAGGCCTTACAAGCATAACTATTGGAAGTAGCGTTACGAATATAGAAAAAAATACCTTCAACGATTTTTATCGTCTAGAAAACATAATCGTTGCAAAGAACAACAGTGTATATCATAGTAACGGTAATTGTCTTATAAAGACTGCTTCTAAGACTCTTATAGCTGGATGTAAGAATAGCATCATTCCTACGGACGGTAGTGTTACGAGTATTGGCAGGTATGCCTTTGACGGTTGCAGTAGTCTAACAAATGTAACTATACCAGATAATATTACCAGTATAGGTGAATCTGCCTTCAGAGATTGTAGCGGACTCACTAATATAACCATCCCCGACAGTGTTACCAGTATAGGTGAATCTGCCTTCAGAGATTGTAGCGGACTCACTAATATAACCATCCCCGACAGTGTTACAAGTATAGGTAGTTATGCCTTCAGAGATTGTAGCGGACTGACTAGCATAACCATATCTGACAGTGTTACTAGTATAGATAGCTTTGCTTTCTATAATACCGCTTGGTATAATAATCAACCCGACGGATTGGTATATACAGGCAAAGTTGCTTATGATTATAAAGGTACTATGCCAAAGAATACTTCTATTACAATTAAAAAAGGTACTCTCGGTATCGCAAATTGTGCATTCTACGATTGTAGCGGACTTACCAGTATAACTATCCCCAATAGTGTTACGAGTATAGGTGATTCTGCCTTCTCCTATTGTAGCGGACTAAAAAGTATAACCATCCCTGACAGTGTTACAAGTATAGGT
>CAZTFQ010000016.1:0-33866 GCA_964613035.1 uncultured Christensenellaceae bacterium
AAAACTAAAGGAGACAGGACAAAATGAAGAAGAATTTTTTTGCTACGCTCATAATAGCGGCTTTTATAGTCGTTATGAGCTTTTCACTCACATCGTGCGACTTATTTAATCGGGGAGACGGCTCGGGGAGTAACGGCGGCTCTTCCTCTAGACTGGACGAGTCTAAGCTGACTGCGGCGGCTAAAGCGGATAAAGACGCCCAAGCGTTGGCCTTGATGATCGAAGATGAACAATTTGACGCCTGGAGAAACGGAGATTGGGATCATTGGGGGACGGTGATTGTTACAAGGGAATACCTCGCCAATCTTTTTGCGGAAGTATTCAGTTCTGCGTTTAGCAATGATCCGTACAGAGTTTATTACAATGAGAAGTACGAGGAAGACGGTGATTTTGGTAAGGGTGGCTATTTTGCTAATTCTTATATGTACGACGTCCTGAAAGAATCCGAAGTGACTTTGGAAGAATTTTTTAAGGATGAAGATAAAAGAAATACTATTTGGGATAAGCTCTGTGTTTATGACGAAGAATCTCAAAAGGACTGCTATAGAGGTTTTTGCTCTATGATGGAATGTGTATATGCGTCAAGCCCCGAGTTTTCTTTCGGAAACGATTCGACCGTAGGCGTTTTTATAGAGGAAATGAAAGAATATTTATTTAACGACGATGAATGTGTCTATTCCGTATACGGGGATGAAAACAAGTGCGTCGGAATATTCGAAAATACTTTTATATTTTATATAGGTGATAACGTCTATGGTAGCGGTAAGATAAACGGTTTAATAGATTAAAATCAATAGCTTAATATCAAAACGTAACGAGCCCGACGATATCCGTCGGGCTTATTTGTATATCGGTATAAATTTTTTAAGATTTTCACGATAATATCTCCTAATTGCTCTCGATATATGTTATAATCAATACGTATGATATTGAGAAAGTGTTTTTTTGCGGTTATTATCGTTGTTATGATGACGATGCTCGTTGCGGCGTCTTTTTCGTCTACATTTCCCGCGGCTTATGCGGAAGAAGATTCTTTCGGCAACGTTTCGGTGGTGCTTAAGAGCACTTCCGGCACTCCTATAGAAGGAATAACCGTGAAGTTGTATTCCGGGGACGTCCCACGTTATGAGGGCGTTACCGACTCGGACGGCAGGGCTGTTATATCGGCGAAACGGCAAAATTACGATATGACGTACTCCGTGTATCTGACTTTAGAAAATACGGACGTCAAAACAGAACTGAATTTGCGTCCGGGGGACAATGAAGCATCTTTGACTCTATATTCCGTCAAGTATCGAGACGGCGAGGAGCTCTTGTCTCACTCGTCTTATATGGTCAAGGGCGGCGCGCTCAAATTGAAAGCCTCGTCTTCACTGGGACTGAAATATCCTCAAGGGAAACTCTTCGTCGGTTGGAAAAAGGACGGTCTCGGAGACGTCGTTTCGGACGGAGCGGAAGTGGTAATTAAGTCGGATACGACTTACGTCGCGCAGTGGCAGGACAAGAAGTATGAATACGTCGTCGCTCAATCGCCCTCGGGTTATAGCCTGTCTGAAGACGGCGTAATCGCGCCAGGCAATTACTTCTCCAATCTCTCCGATCTCATGACCGCCTTGGAAACCTCTCGGGATAATAATCTGCCTTGTAAAATAACTCTAAGAATATCGGAAATCACATATCCGCTGACCTTAAAGCACGGCACGTACAATTTGTATACGTACGGCGCTCTTACGGTTTCCTCGGCGTTTTCTTCGGGTGCAATCAGGGTCGAGGACGGCGCTACTATCAATCTGTACGGCAAGTTCCGCACGTCTCCCGATTCTTTGTCCGACGACGACTATTCTATAGCCGTGGACGGAGGCACGCTCGTGTTGAAAGATAAAGCCGAGGCGGACTCCGTTTTGATACTAGGCAACAACGACTCGGAGGCAACTTCCCGAGTGATTGCCGACGGTTATAACCGTGAGACGGAGATAGGATACCGTTATGACGGGACCTCGTCTTATACAGACCTGACGAGAGAATCGAGCGGTTATGACGAGAAAAAACGCTCCGTTCTCGGATATACGCTCGTCTCGGGTGCGGAAACACCATCGCTGTTTTCGTTGCGCGGAGAGAACTCTTCCGAGTGTTTCGGAATGGCGTATGACGAGGAAGAACAACGTCTGTATATGGAAGAAAAGTTCTCGGTGTCGTTTTTGTCGAATTTTGTCGAAACGGAATCGACGCGTCTTGTCGGTATACTTCCGTCGTCCGTATACGTATTGAAAGGCGGAGTCGCCTCCCTGCCCGCCCTCCCCGGCGACACGTATTTAAGAGGTCACGCTCTGGACGGCTGGGCATATTCCGACGATATTTTGTCCGTAGGTGCGTCTTTTTCGCCTACGTCGGACACGGAACTGTACGCGGTCTTCACGCCGCTCACGTACACGATTACCTATCTTAACGTCAAGCACGCCGTAGGCTCTACGACTACGCATACTTATATGACGGACACACTCCTCTCGCCCCTCGCTACGTCGGGATACACTTTCGTTGCTTACGCTTCGGAAGAGACGGAGCTTAAAAAGGACGGCGACGTTTTCGTCTTGGGCGGAGAAGATATAACCTCCGACGTAACCCTCTCGGCGATATGGACGCTCGACGCGCCCGAGGTTACTCTTGACGGATACGATGCGACCTACGACGGTTATACGCATCTTATGTCGCCTGTGGTTTCTCATTCCTCTCCCGACCCCGTAACTTGCCTCTATAATTGGTCGGACGGAGGCAATTCCGATTGTTACGCCGTCCGCAGAGTCTCCGACAGCGCTACCGTAACGCTCGTCGTCACCGCCTGGGACGGAGAACTTTTCAGCCCCGAGGTAATGCTCACCGTTACCGTCTCTATCGCCCCCAGACCCCTAAAAATTAAAATAAAAGACGTCACCCAGATCGTCGGCAGATACCCCGTCTCCCCTTATTACGAAATAGTAGAAGGCTCCACGGCTTCGGCCGATTCCCTCTCTACCATCGGTATAGTATGGACGAGAGAAGAGGGCGAATCCGTCGGCGATTATGTTTTGACCGCACGTTCCGACAACCCCGACTATGAGGTGGAATTCATAGACGGCATATACTCGATAGTCCCCGTCGATTCGACGTCGATAATCGTTGTGTCCGTGCTCTCCGGCGCGGCGGCACTCTCACTCTTCATATACGTCCTGACGGCGACGTTAAAACGTCGTAAGCAATAATCTTTATGAAAAAGAAAGCGTTTTTCCTAGTAATTTTTCTAATTTTAACGGTGAGCGTACTTTCGGCCTGTCATAGCGCGACTATAGAGTTTACCGAGACATCTATTACTATAGCCGAGGGCGACGAGCCCGTCTTTTTGCCCGTGTCCGTTTCTCCCGATAATGCCTCCTACACGCTCTCCAGCTCGGACTCCTCGATAGTGGAAGTAGTCGGCAGTAGAGTCAGAGGACTTAAATACGGCTCCGCCAAAATCACCGCATTCTGCGGAACTTCGACGGCAACCATAACCGTCAACGTGCTCGGGAGAAAAGACCCGACGAAAGTGACCGTTTCTTTCTTTATAGAGGAAGAACTCCGCTTCACCGCAACAGCCCCCATATCGGGTAATATGACCTCGGACGACGTGGATATCGTCGACTGGGCGCCCGACGGTTATTGGTACGATAATCAATGGTTTCTAGACGAAGATTGCACGGAAAAAGTCTCTTTCCCCCTTGCCGTGGGCACATACGACTTCAGCCTCTATTCGCGTTGGATTCTTGCAGACGGTACCGACCCCGACCACCCCTTGCCCCTCGTCGCGGAAGGCAGTACCGCTCTAGGTCTCTATTACCCCGATTTGCCGTACGAAAACATCGTTTTTCCCGACGATATTACCGCGGTATCCGACGGCGCCTTCAAAGCGAACGCGACTATCGTCTCCGTCGACTTCAACAACGTCTCCGCTATAGGTAAGTGGGCATTCTCGGGCTGTAAAGCCTTAACGAAAATTGTCTTAAAAACAGGCGAAAACGGTCTGAAAACTATCGGTACGGAAGCCTTCGCTTCCTCGTCCCTTAAGACCGTCGCTACCGATAAAGACAACCTCTACGCTCTTGACCTCTCCGACGTCGGTCTCGACGCGTTTTCCGATACGCCATTCCTCGAGTCGTCCGTCTCGTCCGACTACGCCATGGGCGATAATATTCCGCGATATAAGGGGTTTTTCCTAGGGAAATTTATGCTTGGATATAGTTACGATTATATGCGTGATTACCACGCCTGTACACTGACCCTCGTCCGTAGCAACGTCGGCATCCCCGACATCCGTTGCACCTTCACGGAGTCGGATATCCGAGTCCGCCTCATAGGTTATCTCGACTCGGAAAAAGCTTCCGTTCTCGCTCGCCTCACGGAGCGCGGAATTAAGAGCGAAAACGTCTCTTTTGAATAGCTCTCGATAAAATAGTCTTAGTGAAAATCTGCTGTCCGTCGCTCTCATAAGGGCGACTTTTTTATAAATTATAGTAAAATTTTCGTCTGCGACAATCTCGGTATGTGAAATTTTCGTGTGCGCAAGTGAAATTTTCTTGAATATAAAGTTATTAAAAAATAAAACGCGCCTCTGCGCGCCGACGCACGCATTATTATTATATATTATTAAATAGCTCGTCGCCGAATCTCGGTGAATCCCAGCGGGCAAAAACGAAAGAATATCTCAATCTTGCCTTCTCGAGCCTCCGCCCACCCGCCCCGCGGCTCGAGAAAATATATTTTAGGTGCCGTATGAATTTTCACAGACGCTATCGCAACAAAAAACGTATCTTCTCCGCGCTGCTAGCCATTGCCGCGGTCGCTATACTTACATTGACGCTCACCTTCGGCGTCAATTGGGCATCCCCATCCAATCCCGACGGTGGTAATTCCGAAATAAATTCGAGCATAGAGAATCCGTCGGTCTTTTATTCGACTGCAACCAATAACTTTATCTCAGACTTAAAGAATAACAATGTGGCTGTTAGTACTTCCCATACATTGACCGAGGATATAACCTTGACTGCTTCCGATATCGCGAGTATCGGAGGAACGTGGTATACGGGAACTCTTGACGGTGCGGGACACACGATATATATATCGGGGTCTGCAGAAATATCTTACCGATGCGTAATGAATAGCACCAATTATTCAGGTGCATTGTTTGGTTTAAATGCTGGTACTATAAAGAATCTCAATATTGTCGTAGAATCGGGGACGACATTGTCTATAGCTAGCGGTACCTCTATAAAAGGCTTCGGAATTGTCGCGGGTATCAATATGGGTACGATAGAGAATGTCCATGTCACGATAGATGGGACCGTATCGATGGTTTCGTCAATAACGACGGCTCTGGGCGGTCTGGTAGGTATCAACGGTTCGACGGCATCCGGTAGAAGCGGTGGTACTATTACTAATTCTTCCGTTACTCTGGACGGAGAAATAAATATCGCCTCAAGCGGTGCGGAGCAATGTTATTCCATCGGTGGTCTCGTAGGAATGTTGACATCGGGTTCCGTGTCTAATTGCGCAGTATATGGTGACGGAAATATTAAACAATCCAATAGCGGTAGTGCGCAAGTGACTTACAAGTGGTATGGCGTTTTATTCGGAGCCATGCGTGCTGGCGGCACGTTTGAAACACTCGGCACAAACTCTTTCAGCGATTTAACTTTAGGTTTTCACGGTAGTATAGTTACGTCGGCATATACGGGTAGCGGTGAAAACTATGCCGGAGCGGTTGTCGGAGATACTCTGAGTAGTGGCTCTGTTACAATAAGCGGCAGTTTGTACTTGCAAGGTTTTCAAAATACTCTTTCTGCAACTACTTCAAATGTCGGAGAGACAACGATTCAGATAAAAGACGGGGTTAGCCTTTGCGGAAGGTCGTCATCGTCTTCTAATTGGGGTACACAGGTAGTAATACCTTATGTAGAAATTTCCGATGCGGAAAGTTTAGTCGATACATTGAAAATTTCTAATCTTAGCGGTACGTATAAATTAATGTCTGATATTACTTTAACTTCTGCTCAAGTCGGAGAATTGGGCGGTGCGATATTGAAATACGGTTTCGACGGCAACGGTCATACTATCACTCTTAGTGTAGGAAACGCTTCTCTTAAAACGGGTGCTTATGATTCATCCGCTTTTGCAGGTGGACTCTTCGCCGTCAATCTGGGCACAATTAGTAACGTAAAATTGATTATCAATACGACTTTGAATGCTTCGGCGAGAGCAGTAGGCGGTCTGGTCGGTTATAATCTCGGCACGATAGACGGTTGCGAGGTCATTATAAGTAACTCCGGCGCGGTTAAAACCGACTATTCCGGAGAAGATGCTGCTGCTGGCGGTCTGGTCGGAGTTAACGGAAGAAGCGGAAGCGGGACCGGTATTATTCAAGATTCTTTCGTTACTCACAACGGATTATTGTATGTTAAGACTCACGGCACTAGTAGCCATTGCGGTGTAGGCGGCGTAGTAGGATTTAATCTCAACGGTTCTCTTTCTAATGTCGGTATATACGGTAACGGAACGATTCAAAGCGAAGCCAACAACACCTCTACCAATGCGTGGAAATTCTATGGCGGTATCGTCGGTGGGAATAGAGGCGGACACTCTGCCAATACAGACACTTTTATGGTCTTCGGTACTACGAGTTATTCTAGTTTTACATACGCATTTACAGGTAAATTCAGCTATGGTCTTAATGCCGGTGAAATATATATAGGAAAAATCTTTGGTTGTTCTGCGGATTTAACGCTGGATAAACTTTATTATTTAGATCCGAAGCCCGAGAACGGAACTTTCGGTAACAAAGCAAATAGTTCGGGAGAGGTTTCAGGTACGGACACGGGGCTATATATGATCGGTAATGGCAATACACTTACCTTGAGAGTATCGGAAGAGATTGTTCAGTTGGATCACTCTTCCCCCTCTGTTATGGATTACGGTAAGGTGTATGACGTTAAAGAAGAGGGCACGGGGTCGATATCGTCGGCTGATGAACTGGCGGCATTCCTCAACGGCACCGGCGCATATAGCTCCATATACTCCGCCTACCTTACGCAGGATATAGAATATACTTCATCTACGACGGTTATAGCGACGACCTTCGCCGCCGAACGCACCTTGGACGGTAACGGATACTCTATTATCTTCAATGCTACAACTCCCGGCACTTCTAACGGTACTCGTACCGATACGGCATACGACTCGATGATAATCGGTACCAACGAGGGTATAGTGAAGAACTTAAAAGTCGTCTTCAGCGGTAGGAATAAATTCACTTCACCTACGGCAACCAACAATTGCTTCTCTGCTCTGGTCAGTTATAACCTCGGTGTTATAGAGAACGTCTCCGTCATAGTAGAAGACGGAGCTATTTTCGCCGGAGAACCCGGCAATCCCCATTCTACTAACGGCGGCTCGGCTTTCTTCGGTCTGGTTACGGCATATAATAAGGGCTACGTAGGCTATGCAGGCGCATATTTAGGCACAGGTGCTCAGATAGAACACTGGGGTTCATCAAACCAATCTTCCGGTAGAACGTGCTACACAGGCGGTTTGGTCGGTTATAATGAGGGCACTGTAGAATATTGCTCTATATACGGTGACGGATTGTTTAATTCTACAGCCGCTGCCGGTATAATATACGTCGGTGGAATAGTAGGCTATAATGCAGGGACTGTGGACTACTGCTATGGCGGATTTTATGGTAGTTATCAGCTCTCGGGGGCTTCTTACCTCGGTGCGGTAGTGGGCTACTCCGCGGCAGGCTTGTCTTATCAAGGGCTGGGCACCTATATCGGCGGCGGTTCCGCAACTCTTCAGTCGTCTAATTGGACGGATGGTAAAGCCGACTCCGGTACGTATGTCTACAACCATGTTTATAGCGGCGTAGGTATGGGGCTGGTCGGCTCCCCCTCGGGGATAACCGTATCGGGAGCGTACTTCGTACAGAATAGCAACCACTCTTACGTAAGAGCAAGAGGCTTCTTCGATTACTCTTCTCCAGACGGCATACTTATGCTGGAATGGGACAACGTCGCTCGAGTCGGTAGCGTGTCCGCGGGTCCCGATCTGGACGATAACCCCGACTCGCCCGCAACTTCGTCTACCTTGTATGCTCATACCAAGTATACTAAACAAGTCTACGTCTATACGGATAAAATAGTCATATCGGCAGGATCTTCCTCAACCACTATCGACGTTACCCCCGATCTGGAATCGGGAAAAGTAGACCTCGTCTCCCTAGCCAACTCCGGCTATGCACATTCTATCAACTTCCACGGCTATCATACCGACGGTACGGCGATAACGCAGGCTAATTGCACGACTACGTCTTGTATATTCCCTCTAAGCGGTACGTCTAACTATTATCTTGCGGAAGATATAATCGTAGATCTTACGACTATTACTCAGCAGTCGAGTTCTTTTTCAGGTATTCTGTACGGTAACGGTCATACGATAACGCTTGTTAACGATAGAGACGTAACATATACCGGCAGTCACGGAAGAGCTATGGGAGTTTTAACGTCCTGGCTTTATGGTGCGATTTACGATCTAAACGTTGTTATGGAAGGTACTCTGAACCTAAAGTCGGAGAATGATAACTATGGTTCGGGTATATTTGCGGGTATACTTACAGAAAGCGGAATAATCGATAATTGCTCTCTTATTATTAAAGAAGGCGCTTCGTTTATAAACGACAACACATCCTATAAGAAACAAGGTGCTCATGCGGGATTTGTAGGTAGAGTAGAAAATGGCAATACTATCACTAATATTTACTTTGAAAACAACGGTACCATTACGGCGGCAGCATATGTAAGCGGAAGTGATAAAGGTTGGGTTACCGTCGGCGGTATAGTAGGACTGGTTGCTGGAGGTAACGCTTCCGACGCGTTATGGAATTTACAGAAGTTCTTTATAACCGGTAGCGGTACAATAAAAACTACTCAAGGAGGATGGACTACTACTACGCTACTAGGAAGCTTTACGACTTCTTGTGATAGACAAGGCGATACGATTAGTAATCATAGCGATACAAATCTTATGCGTTACGTCTATCTGCAAGATTACAATATGACAATATCCGATGCTGAAAGTAGATATGGTATATACGGTGTCAATCAGAACGGTACAACCAATGCAAGCATAGCGGCGCGTATTCATAAGGGCTCCGGTGTATCTGCGACTTTGCAGTACGTAGATATGAATGCCAATAGCAAAAATGATATGTCAACGTACGATTGTGCTTCGTTCGGAAGAATCGTCAGAAGTGCCGACGGCGGATATATGGCGTCCACGTCTCTGTCGATAGCCGGTAACAGACTGAGCGCGCAAGAGGCTAGTCGTTACGTCTACAACAGTATTATATTACAGATTGGCAGTAGCTCTTCATCCTCTCATCATATCCGTGCAAGATACAGTTTCGGCGACAGTAACGGACATGACCCTCATGCGGCGTACGGATATTCCGCGAGCGGTAATAGTTTCGCTTATACTCTCCGTACGAGCAATTCTTATTATAAGATAGACTCCTCGTTGAGCGGCATTAAGGTGACGAGCAGATACGCTTATGCGGTGAATAAACTCGGATTGTCCGCGGACAACGTCGCGGAGGCTGTATTCGGTCACGACGGGACGGGGGCGGCGGTTATCGAGAACGGCGTCGATGCGACCGAGATAACGTCCGATGCTCCCCTTATGGCAGGATACAACGTTATATCCGACGATACGCACTTCGGGCTGATAGTAGTTAAACCGACCGAGCATAATATCTTTTCCGTCCATTCCTCTTACGGTAGCGTGGATACAGACGGATCTCATCAAGGTTTTTATTTAACTTCGGATGGCGATCGTATCGAGCTCAACGGAATCAAATTTTCCGGTACCGACGCCAATGCGCCTTATCAAACTACCACGACTAAGGATAATGCGTCGGCGCTCATCACCGGCAAGTCCGCCTATACGGTCAGTCTCAATGCCTCGCCGATGACGATATACGACGGAAGTCGGTACGTCAAGTATTACATAATCAACAACAGCTACTACATAGCCGTAGACGACAATGCGAAGACCTTCCTGGTGCAATTCGAATATATGTCGGACGACGTAGTGACTAAGTCCGTCGACGGAGTCAGCGGTTACATCCACCAATTCAAGCTAGATAACATTACATATACAGGCGATGACATTGTATATGACGGTCAATGGCATGCTGTCAATTATAAGGTAGGTACTTATCCCGCCGGTAAGCAGCAAGAAGCATTTGCAGCAATAAACCCTAGCAATTATAGAGCAACTGGCGCCGGTGATTATATTTTAACTCTGAAACTTTCGTCGGATGGCAACTATGCTTTTGGCGATAGCTTGTACGAGATAACACACGACTGGAAAATCACGCCGGCACCTATTACTCTGAATTTAACTAAGACCGACAATGAGGTTTCTAAAATCTACGACGGACAAGACAACGTTGTCACTCTGACCGACGTGGTCGGTAAGCTCCAAGAGAGTAGTAAGACAGTCTACGAGGGAGAGTTTTCCACGACCGTATCGACACTCAATATGAGCGGTAGACTTAAATACGTCGAGCCGACTAGCTTCATCGGGCAAGAAAACTTCAAGGACGTAGGTTTCTATGACGTCAAGATTGCGTTAAGTCAAGATTTGATGAGCGACGGTAGCGACAATGTGAGCAACTTCACTATAGAGAGCATTGACTACTCTTCCGTCGCGAGATACGAGATCAAGTCGGTGTTGATTAAGACCGAGGTCAGCGAGCTACAAGGCGCGCAGTCGCGTGAATACACCGCCGCCAAGCAATACTTCGCCACGTCGTCTCTTGTGAGCGTGGACCCCAGCGTGGACCCCGACGGAGCACTCAAGACTCAATTCTCGACTTACGGTAAGTCTGTTTCTTATGATACGGTCATTGAGGCTCTTAAAACGGAAGCGTCTCTATATATGGACGTCGCGTACGTGTACGTGCGTAACAACGTCGAGAATGAGTATACCTTCATCAATGCCGAGAACGCGAGCGCGACTTCTTCCGACGGAGCCGGTATAGGAGCGATAACCACCGGCGGCGCGATCAACGCGGGCGAGTACAGATACATAGGCTACTCGTTGTCCGGCAACTTCAAGATAGGCACGGATATTTTTGCTAGCCTTAATAACGATAAGAGTTACGCCGGTATGGCGTACGCCACCGTCTATAACGGCGCTTCTAAAGCATTCAAAACCACGGGTTCCGACTGGACCTCGCTGGGGGCGATGTTCGGCTTCGACTTCTATTCATTCAGTAGTTCCGATACGGCTAGATTGGATAAGTTATCCGAGCTGATCGGTGCGGCTAACAACTCTACCGCCGCTAACAACAGCGCGGTTTCCACGGCGATAGACGTTAATGACGAAAACGTACCCTACATAACCAAGGCTTTCGTTTCCATAGTAGCGGACGACCAGAGCGTGGAGTACGGTACCAATCTCCTCGCCGCAGGGGCTCTTCGCAGCGACGCGTATACTATTTCGGCACTTCCCGACGCGATGAGTAAGGACGTCTTCAAACAGAGCCTTATCGACAACGGCTTCTATTGGTCGGTCAATACGGAAGAATACCGTTCGATACTCAAGAGCTACACTCAGGACGGAGTAACTGTCAAGTATCTCGACGTCCGTTACGACGGAGACGGCACGATAACCGCCTGGCGTAACGCCATAGCGCCGTCCGAGTACGTCGACTATAACCTCAACATAACCTACATCTACGGCAATCTGACCGTCTATCAAAAAGAACTCAAGATAGAGTGGATATACAACGGTTCAAAGGCGGCAGCCGAGATGCTTGGCGTAGAGAAAACGGCTCTTCCCTCGGCATATGCGGACTCCTCTTATGACGAGAATAGAGGCGCGTACGTGTACGACGGCTCCGCTCATACGATGACCTTGTATCGTAAGCTCAATCTGCTCCCGGGCGACGAATCTGTCTCTACAGGCGTGTCCCATACCGGCGACAATGCGATTAAAGGCACCGACGTCGGCACTTATAGCGGCTTCTACGTGTACTTCGACCCCTCTCAGTCTGGGTCTGCCTGGAAGAATTACTACCTCGGCGACGGCGCGTCGGGCTCTTTCCGCATACTACCCGCAGAAAAGGATATCTTCAGCGTGTCTAGCGTGACTTTCAACGGAAAAACGTTCACTTCCGTCAACAGCGGCTCGGCGACTACGGTCACCGTTACGCTTGCGATAGACTCTGCTTACAGGAGCGCTCTTAGCGGAAAACTAACTGCGGATATTATCAAAAACAATGCGTATTTTACTTATCAGAACAACTCTTCGGAATGGTCTTCCGCGAGCTGGACGGGTGCAACGATAACCGATGCGAGCGTTACGCTCACGGCTAGCGTGACTTTTGTCAATAATTCCGCTAACGACGGCAGAGAGTCAGGCTGGGCTTTCGGCATAGAGAGCTTCGATATAGACGGAGCCAATTATTCCTCAAAAGACGTGTCTTCTTATAACGGGTGGATAGAGGTAAGGTCAGAGAATTATTCAGTGTCACTCGGTAGCTGGTCAAATATGAGGAGCATATCGGTAGGCGGTGATTTCAAGAACGACGGTCATACTAATTGGAATCTTGATTATTATCCTAATTATAATGCTTCGTTAGGCACAGCGGTAGCGATAGTCAATTCAGAGTCAAAGCCGGCCTCTTATGCCGATAGTGATAGTTATAGCTTCTACAAGTCTATGGGAGAAGCTGTCAAGAGCGGTGTCAGCGGTAATAATATTCTGACTCGCCGTTATTACGGTCCTTCGGAAGTTGATAATGCTTCAGAATACGGTATACAATATGACCATTCTACCAATGGCGGTAGTCAACAAGGCATGTATAACAGCTTGGTATGGTTCGATATTACCACTACGGATAAAGCGGTGGCGGAAGGACTGAAAAACGGTACTTACTATTATGACGTCAGCGGTATATTCAAGTCTTGGGGAGAATATTCCTGGAACAGTTGGTTCTACGGTCCCGCTACTCTGTCGGTAATGATATACGGTATAGACGACGCATATGATCAGAGCGGTCTGAGCGGTGTGAATTATACTTCAAGATATCAGAAAATCGGAGATTGGGCTGACAGTATGGGAATATCTTCTCAAAGACAGAGCAGATACTATGCACCTCCGTCTTACGGTAGTTGGAGGAGCGGTGTTCATTATGGTTTTAATATTAATGAAGGTACTGGTACTCTTATACAGTCCAACGAAATAAGAGGATATTCATCGTTTAGGGTTGTATTTATGGTGTCGGCAGGAGATATTCCATCTTCGTGGACACATCCTTTGGTTAAAGCCAGGCTTGCTAATATTTCTATTACTCTTAAGAAACAGACTCCTACAGAGGATACCGTTACTACGGCGGACGACGATCAAGTCAATCTCGACGTAGCCGGCGATCAGACCATATATGCGTCCGACGTACATCGTCTTGCCGACGGCAATATCAGATTTACATTAGAGTCGAGTAATAAGTCTAAGATAGATGTATCTTCCGTCTCGGTCAAAATGGCACCCACGACGTCTTACGATACGGGCATAATAAAGGAGCTGACCGTAAAGAACGGCGGACTGAAAGTCGTCTCGACCTATTCCGCCAACAATACGTCTTATAACCTATACAATACGTACAAGGCTACCTTCGAGACGTGTCTGGATAAGTACGGACTGGAGAAGTATTATTTGTCGAGTATTTCGTATGGCGGTAAGACCTGGTCGGGCGGCTGGGTAAGGAACGACGCAGCCCTATACGGCACGGATCTAACACCGCCAGACATTTACATAACGTCGGTAGACGGTATCAACTATTCCACAGATGCCGCCGACCAGATATTGGCTAAGGAGTCTCTGTACGGCGGCTGGACCAATGCCGGTACCAAGGTCGTCCAGCTGGTCGCAAGAGAAGCGGCGAGCAGTGCGGGGTGGAGCAACGGAGTCAATTCCCTCTACGTCTCGGGACTCAAGTCGCTGGAGCTGAGCTCGGTTTCGCCGCAGTTCGGGTCGGATACCAGAGTTATCGTCAACGACTCGGGCAAGTACGGGGACATTTCCTTGACGTTGACCATAGAGGCAGGCAAGGCGTACTATTTACGTGCGACCGACTATGACGGCAACACCGTCGTCAAGACGCTCTACTTCGAGACCAACGACGCCTATTCCGCCAACAATCTCGAGATAGCGGTGCGCCCCGAGGAAAAGGATACTCGTACCGAGGCTGAAGAAAACGTTTGGACCAATAAAGACGTCATTATGCTCCTCTCCGGTAGGGGCGAGGGTAATTCTCTCGCACGTCTATATTATAGACGTATATACACCTCGCGTATTCCGTCTGAAGAACCCGTCCTCTTCGAATCATCTTCCGCTAAGACCGACTCCAAGGACGGTTATACGGAAATAGGCTCGTGGGACAAGTTGAAAGAATGGCTCTCTATGACCGCGGACACCACGGACGCGTATAAATACGCTAAATACGCGTATAAATACGCTAAATTGACCGCCGATATCTCCGTGTCGGCTCTAGGTGAGGGCGAAAAAGCCACCGTTCTCTCTCTCAACGAGGGCAGAGTCCTGGACGGCAACGGCATGACTATCACGATTAATAATTATTCGGCAGTCAGGAGCAAGACTCTGGACGTTATGTTCAACGCGATGACGTTTACTTCGGTATCGTCTAGGTTCCTGTACGAGAACAACGGCGCCATAATCAATCTTAAAGTCAATGTGAGCGGCGTAAGCAATACTTTCAGCCAAAACACAGTCTATTCATCCTTCATTGCCATCAACAACGGCACTCTGTCAGGCGTGACGATGACTTTGTCGGAGACCGATAAGACTGCTCGTAACAGTTACGAGTACACCGCTGTAGTAGGCGGACTGACGGCTGTCAACAGAGGCTTCATTGAAGGATGTACGCTAGAAATATCGTCTTTGACCGTAGCGCCGGAAGGAAGCAATTCCAACGCTAACGTGGTCATGGGCGGTATAACCGCGGTCAACGATTGCGGTACGATTAAGAATAATACCGTCACTACTACGGCGGGGCCTGTCTCCGCGACGGTCAATACGGGCGGAGAATACGAGGCGTATGCGGCTCTGGTGGCGGCTCTCGTCAACTATTCCGTGACCAATTACGACCTCATTTCCACTCTCGGCATAGTAGTCAGAGGCAACGGTTATACGCACAATCCCGTCGTTGACAACGTCGTCTCGGGTTACGCTGCGGCGAGTAGCGTATCGGATTATGGCTCCGAAAACGGCGTAGGCGTGGCGGCGTGCTACACGGGCTCCGACGTCAACTACGGCTGGATAGCTCTCCAGGCTAGCGAAAACAACGGCTACATCGTTATCGGCGACAACGTCTGGGTTATAGACCGCTCCGGAATATACAGTCTGGAGATTAAGATCGAGTCGGGTACAGGAGACAAAGCGACTGCGGTGTACTCTTCCGGCGGCAATCTCTACTACAACTCTTTCGATAAAGCCGACCTCTCTTCCGTACAGTCCAAGGAAGTCGACAACGCTCAACAAAACGTCCACGATAGCACCACCGTGTACGAACGTAGCGACGATAAATTCTATAATCCCGAAGCCGGTTCTAAGGACTACGATTATTACACCGCGAGTTACTCGAACACGAGCGGCGTGTATACTTTCGAGTATCACGGCGTAGGCGGCAGGACCAAAACTTACACCGTCAATCCTACTTCTCAGGAAGTAAGATTCGACTCCGATATAGTCGGTACGGTCATCAGTAGCGGCACGTCCATCAGTATCTTCTATATAGGTACGGACAAGTATCTGGTAGACTTCACTCAAAATAGCTGCGGCTCCTCTCTGACCCGTATAAAAGACGGCGGCGAGTATGAAGAAGCCGTATCGGAAGGATACTTCAACGTCAAGATAGACAAGCGCGCCTACAACGTCTCCTTCGAGACCGTAATCGATATAGAAGGAAAAGAATCGAAAGCCGACACAGTCCTCAACGATCCCGACGACATCAAAAAGTATATCGCATATCAACTTAACAAAAACGACTCCGACAAGACTGCCGTATCCGCTTACGCCAACGTCTATTGGAATGCGTCTGCTCCGAATCATTCCGAAAACGGTATATCCTGGAAACTTGGTTCGGACGGTAAACTTTATGAAGTCTTCAAAGACGGCTCTTTAGGCTCAGCCCGCGATATAACCGATTTGGATTATACAGCCAAAACGTTCAAGTACGGTGATTCTATCGATAGTTATTCTATCGATAGTTATTCTATCGGTAGTTTCGGCTATTTCTATTACACTCTCGACGCTTCTTCCGAGAACGATTCTTCTTCTTGGACGAGTATCGAGATGACTACCGTACTTAATACTAATACTGACAATAGTACCGAGACTTGGTACGGCATAGCGGAGATAGAGACCTTTAAGATTTCTTTTGACGAAAACGGCAAAGAAAAAATCGACCGCACCGTAGTGCTGTCCAGCTTCAACGGCACCGAGTGGGATATGGAAGAAGTCGGCAATGGCAACGTCGCTCTCAAGTGGAGCCGTCTCGCTTCCGTCAACGTCCCCGAGGGCGACGATATGGATGAGATGGACGAGGCTTACAATATGATAGTCAGAGTCCATATCAAGTACTACGCGTCCCTCGATATAGTCACCGACAATCAATTGTCTTCAGTTTACGGCGATACTCCTACGGACAATACATTCCTCGCGACGATATCGTCGGATATAGTGAAAGGCACCACCGACGCGAAGGAATTCTTGAACGGGAAAGAGGCTTCCTTCTACGCGCTGGACCTCACCGGTAACGGAATATATTACAACCCCACTTCCTACGCTATATACGACGTCAAGGAAGTCACGACGGATAATAAAACGACCTACAATTATTACACAAAGCAGCTCCTCGCCGCGCAGGGCGTGAGAGACTCAGAGCTCTATTCCATAGACCTCTACAACGCGGATCCCTCTTTAATGGTTAATATGCTGACCCCCGTAGGCGATCATCACCTTGTCCTTAAGGAAGTAGCCCTCGACGACGCTTCCGTAGGCAATTATATCCTCAACTTCAACGTTAAGAGTTACTATACAGTCACTAAACGCCCCGTCTACGTCAATATCGAAGAAAACTTCGGTAAGATTTACGACGGCTCGGCGGTCTGGTCTGCCGACCTCAACCGCACCGGTAAAAGCGACGCCGATCACCCCGACGTGCTCGCGTCCGGTTCTTACGGCATCAAAGCACCTAAGTACAGCTATACCGACGGTGGTGAGAGATATGAAATAGGTTCTTACAATACGGGAACGAGTCTGACGTTGCAAGTGAAAAAAGATAATACTTGTGTTATCAGAACGTATCGTAGGGATGATAACGGGACTGGTTCTAGTTATGATGAGGTTGTCGTCGGTTCTCATTACGGCGAGCTCAACAAGGGCACGCTGACGATTATCGTCTACGGCACCAAGGTGACCGTTTCTAAGACGGCAAGTGCAGAAGGTTCTTATCCCGTCTATATCGACGGTGGGCAACGCGGTGTTTACGCAACCAATTCGATATTCACGGATTACGGCACTTTAACCTTATACACCGCTCCCGTGGACGTTAACTATGCTTACTTTATGGTACACTCGGGCTCCGAAGAAGTCGCCACCCCCAACGTGGGCGGCACGCTGAAGCTGTTCCTTTCCGATAAGTCCTATTATACGTTCGGCACGATTAATGACGACGCCGATTATACGGTAACGGACGACGTGCCTGTATACACCGGCGACGAAAGAGAAGTGGAATCTCTGGTCGCTATAGGCGAGTATGAAGATACCGATGCCGAATATAGGTTGACTTTTGAGAAGAATTACGTCTCGTACGAGGGCATCAAAGTCAATAAGAGTACGGGCG
Source organism: uncultured Christensenellaceae bacterium (assembly GCA_964613035.1). GTDB lineage: Bacteria > Bacillota > Clostridia > Christensenellales > DTU072 > CAVIQK01. The sequence continues at coordinate 17,993 of CAZTFQ010000016.1, forward strand.
TCGTCAGCGATTTGTCCAACCGTACGATAGGCTCCGTGAACGATTACGGAAGGATAGTATTTAATTCTTCCGCATACACTCCCGCGGCTCTTCAGGGAGACGTTCTGACTCTCGACGGCGGTATCGTTTACGACGAAGCGACCGGCTGGTCGGCGGTAGAACTGGGCTCGAAATACGCCACGATGTATAAGCGCGCAATCTACGTCCGAGCCACGGGTATGAGCGTGAGTGAAAACGCGACTTCGACGACCTTCGACGGCTCCGTTAAGGCTAGCTCCGCCAATGCGGGCTTCTCCGAAGAGACCGACGAAGATACTATCGGCAAAGATATTCTTCCTGTCTGGGGTACCCTTATCGGCGAGACTGCAGAGCTCAGCACCAAGTCCGACGGTACCGCCACGGGTACGGGAGACAGACCTATTCTCGCAGGAGCGTATAAGATTTCTTATACGTTGGGTCAACTGAAAACGAGCGATATCGGTCTGGACGGCGTTACCGTCAACGCTTCGCAGGCTCTCAACGCATCCAGCCGCGAGGACAACTATTACGTCGCCGGACTGATTCAGAGTGACAACAAGGCAACGTATACTTCCAATCTGACTATAACGGAAGCCTCCAATATGCTCTACGTCAACCGTATTATGGGCGACGACGGCAGATACAGAGTCCGCGTTACCGTGTCCAATCTCAATCGTAGTATCAACGCACTGCAGTTCCTCAACGCCGCAGGCGACTTCACAGTGGACGGAGTCAATTACTTCGGGCTCTTCATAGACGAGGTTCGTAGTACGGGTGCCTTCGATATGTCCTTGGAAACTCCCTCCAGACAGACTCTGTATAACAATATGCAGTCATATTTCAATGCTGCGGACGGAGATAAGGAGTCTACCGCATATCTGGCGGGAGAAGAAATAAGAAAACAACTCTCCTCCGACGTAAGATACCTAGTCCAAAAAGCTCTCGGCAGAATATTCCGTTACGCGGTCAACAGCACGCAGAGCTTCGCTACGGTCTCCGTCGCTTATAATAAGGACAGCTTCGCCAATTTCCATTTCGACGCGACTTCCGGTAAACTCACCTTCGACTACCTCGGCGACTCGGCTAAAGATTCCGCCTACCTCGCCGACCGTTATTCGGTCAAGATAGCGGGCGCGGTAGAAGCCGCCTCTCTCACCCCCGGTAAAGATATCACCGGCACGCACGTGGATTCCAGTAACGTCTCCATGACCACATCGGCACTCTCCGACGGTCAGGTCACCTCGGCGGAATACGGCTTAACGGAAGACCGTATTAAATCCGACACCGCGATTTCTACCGCGGAAGAGCTCCAAGCCTGGCTCTCCATGACCGATACCACCGCGGCGGGCTATGCCAATGCATATCTTACCGACAATATCCTAGGCTTCGACTGGGGTATAGAGAGTATCGACGGCGTCGTATACGGCGGCGCGCCCGTAGGTCTTGCTTACGGCAGAACCCTCGACGGCAGAGGGTATTCCATAGAACTCGCCGGTAACCAGGTTTCGCAAAACGGCGGCAATATCGCAATGCACGTTCCTCTCAATGCGGATAATACGAGGAAAGCTATTTCGACCACCACTATTGAGAAAAGCAATAATTTCTATGCCAGCGGAATATTCTTGCAGTATATAGAGAAAGGCTCTCAGATTAAGAACGTCAATTTCGTCTACACCGCCAACAGATATTACGTGGAGGACACTTCTAATTATATTACCAGTGTTATTGATAACAATAATACCGTACAGTCTAATACAAGCAGGGCTGTCGGTATAATAGCAGGTGTGGTCAGCACTTCCGCGACGACGGAAGCTGAAGCCTCTCTATACAATATCGCGCTGGAGATTAGAGGTAAATTCGGTTATAAAGGTACGGACGGCGGTAATTCGGAAGGCACTTACGCCATAGGCGGTATAGCAGGTGTTATCGACGGTGAGTCGACGAATACTTACGGTATGGTCAACAGTACCATTTACTATTACGCCAGCCCCGAGGTCAGTAATATTTCCTGGACTTGGACGGGACAAGGTTCTTACGATATCTATATCGAGAGAGCAACCAATAGTACTAGCCAAACCAAACATCCTCATATGGCTTACGGTGCTCTCGTCGGAGTGCTCTCAAAAGTAACCATCAAGAATATCAGCACTCGTACGGAGAAGATGTCCGATACCGACACACAACCTAAGATATACGTCGGCAACAGCGGTACTACGGCATGGATGTTCGTCGGAGGAGGCATAGGCTTCAGTCGTACCAAGTCTTCTAGTAACGATTATTCAGGCGTTATCAACGGTTATATCAATAAGTTTAAGGGCAACATCGTCCTAAGCAACGCTGGAGGCGAAGCCTACGTCGGAGCTATCTCCGGTTGTACGTACAATGAAGGCGGAAGTGCCAAGTTCAGCAATGTCTATAGCTATTATTCCGAATATTCGATTAATGGTTCAAACGTTATAGGACAGGCTTATACTTTTTCGAATAATACATATGATTCAAGTAAAGATTTTAATATTATCGGTGGTATAACTAGGACGTATAATACTGAGAAAGGGACATATGGCGGAACTAATACACCAAATACAGTCAATTTAACCGGTAACGGCACTTTGCAAGGTACTAGCGGAGCTCTTACACTCACTGCCGACACCAATCTTAACGTCGGTTATAGTGATTACGATACGTCCACTCCGGGACTTATAGATTACTACTTCGGTTCCAATAACTACGGTAGCACCTACGTGACCGACAATGGTAAAGAATACGTCGACTATTACTACAACACCGTCTTCATCAACGACGCTACGGTCGCATTCAATCCCTTCGGGTACGACGGCTGGACGGCAGGCACGGTCATATACGACTCGTATCTGCGTAAGACGGACAACGTGGTCGGAACGACGACTTCTCTCACGCCTGCCGTGGACGAAACCTTCACGCTCAACGGGGTGACGTATACGATTGCCACTGTGACAGAGGCAGACGGTACGTACACGGTTAAAGCAACCGCCTCTAACTCTTCCGCGACTGCCTCTACCGAGACAGAGTCACCGACGTACTTGTTCACTTTCGATACGACTACGTTCTCCTTTATCAACGAGCAGACTCAGACAAAGTATTATTACGGTCAGCCTCACGTCGACAACGGTACTTCCGATATCAAGACCGCCGACGCGTCTTCCATCAATATAGAGGTTCTCGCGCCCAACGGTTACTTCGTCTGGGATTATCACCGAGCCAATTACACCAATACTCTCACCGAGCAGGGTGCGGTAACTCGTCTCGTCTGGTCTACGGCTATAGGCAATAGGTTCGATTCTACGGATATTTATAAGACTGCCGATAGCGTCGAGGCAGGTAATACCGACGTAACCAAATATTATTATCAAGGGAGAACAGACGACAATTACTGGACCAAGAGTTGGCACAACGCCGTCCTGGGCACCTACTCCATATCCGCGTCCGACGCTCCGTCGAGTGAATTCGTCTACAAGTACACCGGAGAGGTAGAGACGGATCCCATTTCCGTCACCGTCCACGTATCCTACGTCGACAAAGACACCAATCAATTGATAGACGAGTACTACACCGCCAAGGTAACGATGACGGAAGAAATGGTCAACGTCGGCAGTTACGTCGTGTCGGAGTTTGACGGAGTCGACTTCGATCAGTCCGCTTCCGGCGGTAAAACCGATATCGCCAAGATGACCAGAGTCCTTACGGGGTCTGCCTCGGGTAACCAGATAATGATTATCGTCGTGCCGCAAGAGATTGCTCTTAAAGATGACGCAGTGTTGACCAAGACTTACGACGGCACTACGAGACTGGTTATCGACAACGATAATTTGGACGGCTTCTTAGGTAAGAACGATAACGAAAAAAATATCGTCGTCGAGCTGGATTATAATTCTAAGGACGTCTCCGCCGCAGATAAAGTCACTTCCGACAATCACAATTCTAAGTCCGTCCTTGTCGACGGCAACGGCAACTATATGAGCTTCGTCAAAGATACTTCGTATAAAGAGTACTTCACCGTGGTGAAGGGTAATTCTAATACGGTTACTACGGAGACTGCTTCGTACGTGAAGATTGACGGCGGTAGTTATGCTTACTATTATAAGGTAGGCGCGGAGTCTTCGACAAAAGACGTCTACGACGAGTTCGGGAAACTCGTCGGCACTATGACTACGGAAGGAGAAGTGAGCAACGTCTCCGTCAATTGCCGCTACTACCTCACCACCGTCAACTATTCCGATAGTCTGTATTCCTCTGCGACTGGCGGTAAACTGAATATGGCGGATAATATACCCGTCGTCGGTAGCTGGATAGAACAGACCGCTGAAGAGATGAATAAGCTCAAAGCGTTCTATTACGCTTATATGCAGATTATCCCGGCTCTCAGATTCAAAGATACGCCTTTCTATAAGACTTATAGTGAGTCCGATAATAATTATAGTGAGTCCGATAATAAATTCACTACGTCGGACGGCAAGGAATATCGGATCGTCGAGATCTACAACCTCTATGCCAACGTTACGCAAGACAACGCCGCCGCGGTACGCTTCTACGTCCTGCCCACTCTCGACGACGGTGACAACGGCGTGACCGCACGCAACTACGCGCTCATTCCCGACAATTGTTACGTCAATCCTTTCATTATTAAAGATTTGTCTTATGACAAGGACGGTACGACTCTTAAAGTAGGCAACGTAACAGTCGGTGAAGAAAACGGCTCTAAGCTCACTATCGGAGGCAAGGAATATACTCTCTTCGACGGCTACGCGACCGCAACCACCGATATTACAGTGAACTATACTTATGCCGACTCCGTCTTCACGATGATTATAGGGGAGAAAACTTATACCGCTACGGGCAATAATACGGGAAATAAGATTACGGATAGTGGTAATGAGGAAGTAGGCTCTTATACCGGTCATACCGCTACCGGAGGTTTTATTTTCGAGACAATTACGTTCTACGGAGTCACTTATACGGTTGATTCAGATGCTCAAAGCGGCAACTTCGTAGCTAAAGCCACGACCAAGTTCGCTTATAATACTTCCGATCAAAAAATAACCGTGACCTCGTCCGCGTCCGTAGGCGCAGGTAGCGGCAACGACGCCAACTTCTCGAGAGAGGCAACAATCACCAATCGCGAGCTCGACGTCGAGTATTCCAATCTGATATGGGATAAAGACTCTTCGGATGCTTTCAAAGCTCCCAGTGGAGAGTTGTCTTTTAATATCAATTCCGAGGCTGTTAAAGCAGAATTGAACAAGAACCGTTTGACGGAAGGTGAAAGAGATGCCTTAACGAAGGAATGTAGTAGTCTTACTGTGACGATTCTTGATCCTAATACTCTTGCGGTCGTAGATGTTCCTGATAAAGATTATTCTAAGCTGACTTTGATTGCATCGATAAACAATTCTAATTTCGCAATTAAAGTTAATAAAGACGTTGAAGGTAAAGAAATAGCCGCATATCTCGGTCAGAGTACGAGGACGGCACATCCTATTTTCCTCTACAGCACACTGTCGGGAGAAAAGAAAGACGACGATAAAGAGTATTACCTGGTAGTTAAGGATATCACCGACCTACAATTGCTTGTAGATAAGGATAAGGACTTGAGCGACGCATCTGTCCGTTTGTCTCAAGATATCGACGCGAGCGACTTGACGGGTTCTATCAACTGGGGTAGCAGCAGAAGTGCCGCGGTGTTTGACGGGCAGAACCACGTCATCAATAACTACTTCTGCGATACGATTTTTGTCTCGGGAGTAGTAGGTACGGTCAAGGACGTTAAGTTTATGAACGTCGAATCTTGGGCTGACAATAACGGCGAGATATTAGGACTGGCGACCGGCGGTACTGCTTCAGACGTCGTCATTCACGGCACTGATTTGTCCGGGAATACACCTAAGGAGACCAAGGGTATTAATTACGAGATGACTTATTACAATGGTGACACGCTATGTTACGTCAGTGATTACCTTACGACTTCGGAAGTCGACCTTGATATACTCAACACCTATATTCTGCAAGGCAGATTCACGGCGACCGAGAGTAACAATGGTCTCAGCGCGAATACGCCTCTACTTATAAGCAGTAGCGCGCAGTTTGTCGATGCGGTAGCGTCCTTCCCCAATCTGTACTTCAAGTTGACTACGAATATCTACCTCAAGTCCGGTCAGACTATTGCAGTCGATTTCGTCGACAGGAAGACGATAGACTTCGACGGGCATAACGTCTATAAGTCCGACGGCATCACGAAGATAGAGGAAGCCGATATCAACAAGACGTCTTCGACAGCCGCATAAGTACCCTTACAACCGACAGCCGAGCCTCGCGCTCGGCTGTTTTTGTTTAATTCGATTGATATAATATTATTTATATGTTAAAATTATCTCTAGTCTAAAAAAGAGGCACAAGTATGGAAAAGGAAAAGTTTTATATCACTACGCCCATTTATTACGCCAGCGGTAAGCTCCATATCGGGCACTGCTACACCACGGTCATCTGCGACGCGATAGCGAGGTTTAAGCGCCTAGCCGGATACGACGTCTTCTATCTCACCGGTACCGACGAGCACGGTCAGAAAGTCGAGCAGAAGGCAAAAGAAGCCGGCAAGACTCCGCAACAGTTCGTCGACGATATTTGCGCCGATATTAAGGAGCTCTGGAAGCTCCTCGATATCAGCTACGATAAGTTCATTCGCACGACCGACGATTATCACGAGGCGGCGGTTCAGAAAATAGTGCAGAAACTTTTTGACAACGGCGACCTCTATAAGTCGGAGTACGAGGGGCTCTATTGCACGCCGTGCGAGTCTTTTTGGACGGAGAGTCAGTTAAAAGACGGCAAGTGTCCCGATTGCGGCAGAGAAGTCAAGCTGATGAAAGAAGAGAGCTATTTTTTCCGTCTCTCCAAGTATGCCGACAGACTCCTTAAGTACTATGAAGAGCATCCCGAGTTCATCGAGCCCAAGTCCCGTATGAACGAGATGATCAACAATTTCATCAAGCCGGGGCTTAAAGATCTCTGCGTTTCGCGTACTTCCTTCAAATGGGGCGTACCGGTACCCTTCGACCCCAAGCACGTTGTCTACGTATGGGTGGACGCACTCTCCAACTACATCACCGCTCTCGGGTACGGCTCGGACGACGAGAGCCTCTTTAACAAGCTCTGGCCCGCCGACATCCATATGGTGGGTAAAGAAATAGTCCGTTTCCACACTATTATATGGCCCGCGCTCCTTATGGCTCTGGATATCCCGTTGCCTAAGAAAGTCTACGGTCACGGTTGGCTCCTCTTCGGCGGAGACAAGATGAGTAAATCTAAAGGCAATATCGCCGATCCCAAATTTCTCTGCGACCGCTATTCCGTGGACGCTATCAGATATTATCTGTTGAGAGAAGTTCCTTTCGGGTCCGACGGCGTATATTCCACCGAGATGTTGATAAGCAGAATCAACTCCGATCTTGCCAACGTCTATGGCAACCTTGTCAATCGTACTCTTGCGATGATTACGCAATATTTCGGAGGCAAGCTGGAAGTCCCCTCCGACGAGGACTACACCGACCTCGACCGCGCGCTCATAGACAGAGCCGTTTCGCTGTATTCCGCGGTGACCGAGGCTATGGATAAGCTCGACGCCCCCAAGGCTCTCGAGGAGATATTCAAGCTCTTCTCCGCGTCCAATAAATACATCGACGACACGACACCGTGGGTTCTTAACAAAGAAAAGAATTTCTCTCGCCTTAAGACCGTTATGTACGTCCTCGCGGAGTGCATCAGAATAGGCACCGTTATGCTGAGACCGTTCTTGACGTCTACTCCCGACAAGGTCTTCGGCGCGCTCAATCTGACGGAAGACGCCATAACCTTCGACAGCACGACGACTTTCGGCGCGATTAAAGAGACCGTCGTCAACAAAATAGACCCGCTCTTCAATCGTCTGGACCTCAATAAAGAACTCGCCTACGCCGAGGAAGTCAACAAGGCTCAAGAAAAGACCCCGGCCCCCGCTCCCGTAGCGGAGAAAAAGGCTCCGATCACTTTCGACGACTTCATGAAGATAGAGCTTAAAGTAGGCAAGGTAATTGCTTGCGAGAAGATACCCAAGTCGAAAAAACTTCTGAAGTCCACCGTGAAAATCGGCGACGAAACTCGTACCATAGTATCCGGTATAGCGGAATATTACTCGCCCGAAGATATGGTCGGCAAGAGCGTAGTGGTCGTCACCAATCTTTTGCCCGCCAAACTCTGCGGAGTGGTCTCGGAGGGTATGATATTATGCGCCGATTGTGACGGCAAGGTCGTCATCGTTTCGCCCGAGACTTTAGTCGCGGACGGAGCTACGGTCAGATAATGATAGACACGCACGTACATCTCAACGACGAGCGTTTGGCGCCCGAGATAGAAGAGATAGTAGGGAGTATGTCCGCAGACGGCATTTCCGCCCTCGTCAACGTAGGCTACGATCTTCCGTCGTCCGAGTTGGCTCTTAAGCAGGCTGAAAAGTATCCCGACGTCTATTGTGCGATCGGTATACATCCCCACGACGCCACGACCTACAACGACGCCGCAGAGAGATTCTTAGCGGAAGCGTCATCGTCTCCTCGTTGTGTGGCGATAGGCGAAATAGGTCTCGATTATTACTACGACCTCTCTCCTAGAGACAAGCAGAAGGAAGTTTTCGTCCGACAATTAGACCTCGCCCATTCTCTCAAGAAACCCGTCGTCATACACTTAAGAGACGCGTACGGCGATATGTTGCCTCTTCTTAAAGATAATAAGGATAAGCTGGAGTACGGAATACTTCTGCATTGTTATTCGGGGAGCCTCGAACTTCTTAAAGAGTTTACTAAACTAGGCGCGTATTTCGCTTACGGCGGTGCGATAACCTTCAAAAACGCCACCGAAAAACCTGCCGTAGTGAGGGCGACCCCTCTCGACAGATTGCTTTTAGAGACGGATTGTCCTTATATGACTCCCGTGCCGTACAGAGGCAAGACCAATTATCCTCGCTACGTCTCCCTCGTCAGAGACCGCGTCGCGGAAATTCTCTCCAAGGACGTCGATGAGGTCGACGAGATAACCACTCTCAACGCACGTCGTTTCTTTAATATTTGATATGGATACAATAGTATATAGAATAGAAAACAATTTATATATCAACCTCACCAATCGGTGCAACAACAATTGCCGCTTTTGTGTGAGAGGATTCAAAAAGGAATACGAGAGCTATTCTCTCTGGCTGGAAAAGGAACCGGCCGTAGAAGAAGTTTTGTCTGCACTCGATTCCGCATTGTCCGACGATATAGAAGAAGTCGTGTTTTGCGGTTACGGCGAGCCTCTCTTCCGTCTCGACGCGATAGTGAAAGTGGGAGTGTGGCTAAGGAACAGAGGCGTAAGAGTCCGCCTTAATACCAACGGTCAAGCCTCTCTTATTTCGGGTAAAAATACCGCTTCCGTATTAAAAAACGCCGTAGACGTCGTCAGTATATCGTTAAACGCCACGTCGTCCGACGCCTATGACGAGCTCTGCCGCCCTCACGACGAGGGAAAGGCTTTCGAGTCTCTACTCGAGTTCTCCGACGAGCTGTATTCGGAAGGAGTCCCGACAGTGTTTTCGGTGGTGGATTCCATAGGAGAGGAAGAGATAAAAAAAGCCGCCGTCATCGCAGAAGCTCACCACGCGGTCTTGAGAGTCAGAGAATTGATTAAGTAAAAACTTTAAGCCGCTCCGACGGAGCGACTTTTTGTCTTTTGTGCGTAATCTTTTGTACGAGAATAGTATATACGATTTTTATATTTAAGTCAAATCGTGTCTTAAGGAAAAATATGGAATTAAAGGATTTACTCAATACTCAGGGATTTAAGTTTAATAAGGCGCTCGGACAGAATTTCATTACGGATAAAAATCTTCTCTCCGCGATAGCTTCCGACTCGGGAGTAGGAGAAGAGGATACGGTAGTCGAGATAGGCACGGGTGCGGGCACTCTTACGTGCGCGTTGTCCGACCGCGCGAAAAAAGTCGTATCGTTCGAAGTAGACCGTAATCTGGAGAGCGTACTGTCCGAAACTCTTAAAGGACGAGACAATATAGAAGTTGTCATGCGCGACGTGCTTAAGATGAAAGACTCCGAGATAACCGAGATAGTAGGAGGAGACTTTTTGTTGGTAGCCAATCTCCCTTATTACGTCACCACTCCCGTCATCACCAGATTTTTGTTCTCGCTGCTTCCCGTTAAGAGTCTCACCGTTATGGTACAGAAAGAAGTCGCCGAGCGCATTACCGCAGTCCCCGGCGACAGTGAATATAGTGCCATTTCGGCTTCCGTACAGCTTGTTTCGGAAACCCGAATAACGCGTATTGTATCAAGGAAACTTTTTTATCCGTCTCCCAAAGTCGACTCTGCGGTCATTAAAATCACCCCCGTCGACAGATATAAGGAAGAGGAAAAAAACGCCGCGCTCGCTCTTATAAAGAAGGCGTTTTTAATGCGGCGCAAGACCCTCTATAACAATCTTAAAGGCTCTTACCCGTCCGAGAAGATATTGTCGGCAATAAGGTCTCTCGGGCTCTCCGACTCCGTCAGAGGAGAAGACTTATCCTCCGAGACTTACGTAGAATTGGCTAAGGTTCTCAATCTCCTTTGACTATTTCGCCGCTGTCGGCGTCCTGCATTATCACCCAGTATCCGTCGTCGTTCTCGGTAGGTAAAAATTGCGCAGCTTCGGCGGTTTCTTTAGGCGGAGCCAGATTCGATTTTCCCTTGATCGCATAGACCACGTATGCCACTTTGCCGCTCTGAGATAGCGTCCCTACGGAATAGTGCTCCGTGTCGTCATAGGGTATCTTGACGAAATTCCCTCCCTCTAGAATAGAGTTGAGTTCTTCGTCCGCCGGATATACGGTCATCATTTCTTCGATTTTATCCATTATCCCTATGTAAAAATTCCCCTTAGGCTTGGTTTTCAAAACTTTCAGCTCTTCGTCCGCGTCCGTACTCACCGACTCGACCTTTTCTACGGGCTCTACGACTTCTTCCGCGCGATATTCGAGAGCCTTTTTTAGCAATCCGTCGTCCTTCTTAGTAGTGGACAATATCGCTTCGGAGTCTTTTACGACGTATATAACGACGTCTTCGGGAGAAAAATCCCCCGTCTCCAGCGACGTCTCCGCCGCGCACGGCACGACGTACTCCTCACTTCCCAGTTTGATTGCGGTTATCGCCCCCTCGGGCGCTACGCTCAGCTTGACGCCTACCGCCCCTCCGACTTTGACTACCGTCGCATACGCCAATTTTCCCTTTCCCGATAAAACAAGATTTTTTTTGAATAAAGACATTTTTACCTCGTTAATATTCAATATATGCGCGCGTATCGTCGTTATGTGCAACGCCGTCTTGTCGAATAATCCCGATATCTTTTCGATTAAGCGAAAAACTTCCGCTTATTTTCGTATATATCCCGTACGGCGGTCAATAATAACCCCAGAATATTTCGGAGGTATTGTATGAAAAAAGAAAAGATTGTAGCGTTTTTTAAGAAAAACGGCTATTATTTCGTTATGGCGACGTGCATAATCGCCATTATAACCATGGTGACGCTCTCGTTGGTCCTCACTCTCGGCAGCGAAACCGATAATCCCGACGACAGCAACGTAACTCTGGAGCCGTCCAACCCGTCCGTAGACAATCCCTCTACGCCGGTAACTCCCGACGACCCCGCGCCCCCCTCTACACCCGTTACTCCCGACGAGCCCTCGGATCCTTCCACGCCCGTCACTCCCGACGAGCCGTCTGATCCGACTACTCCGGTGACTCCCGTAGACCCCGATTCTCCCGACGAGAAAGTCGACGCAGGCGACGGAGTCGCGCTCTTCATCGTCCCCGTGACCGACGGAGTTGTTATCAAGCCCTATTCTAAAGATTCCCTCGTATTCAATTCCAGCCTCAAGAAGTACGAAACGCACCTCGCTATAGACTATAAAGGTGCCGACGGTGCCAACGTGCTCGCTTCCGGCGACGGCGTTGTGGAGAGCGTGACGGAAGACAAACTTAACGGATACGTTATTACAATCTTGCACGAAAACGGACTGAAAACCGTATACGGCAGCGTCGACAACGTAACCGTCAAAACGGGAGACGAAGTGAAGAGGGGAGATAAAATCGCCACGATCGGAACCACCGCAGGCAGAGAAAAAGCCGACGGCTCTCACGTCCACTTTCAGGTGATAAAAGACGGCGAGATTGTAGACCCCGCCACGCTGTTCGATGTTAAATAATTGAAATAGAGAATTGTAAAATAAAAGTCCCCTCGCTCGGGGACTTTTTTACGACTTGTCGGTTTTTTTATACGCTCCCAGCCCGTTTCGCTCGGGATGCATTATTGCGGACAACATCCTGACTTTACTGTCGGGGACTTCTCGATTGAGCTGCTTGACCAGGTTCTTCATATACTCTCGCTGACTCTCGTGATTCATCGGGCACGGATTCTTAACGGGCTTAAGCCCCAGCTTGTTGACGGCTCCGACTACGTCGCACTCCTCTATATATATCATCGGACGTATAACCGTTATCCCCGTCCTGTCCATATACGACTTGGGCGCGAAGGAAGATATCCTCCCCTCGTACAGAAAAGACAACAACATAGTCTCCAGTACGTCGTCCGCGTGATGCCCGAGAGCTAGCTTGTTGGCACCCAGATCGCGACACTTTTCGCAGAGAGCCCCGCGCCGCATCTTGGCGCATAGAGAGCACGGATTCTTTTCCTTGCGTATTTCAAAGAGAATTTCCCCGATATCGGTCTTTTCTTCATAATAAGGCACCCCGATACTCTCGCAGTACTCCCTTAAGGACCTCGTCGCGTCGCCGGGAGAATCTTTAAGCGACATATTGATATTGATGGCTATCAAATCGAATTTTTGCGGGGAAAACCGCCTGTATTCACTGAGCGCGGTGAGTAGCAGAAGACTGTCCTTGCCTCCGGATAACCCCACCGCCACGACGTCGCCGTCTTCGATGAGGATATAATCTTCTATACACTTCCTTAACAGACTGAGAATTCTTTTCATAAATCTAAAATACAGACCGATGCCGAAAATTGTCAAGTAAAACGCCCTTTCTCGTATCGATTAATTGTAATTGAAGGTTATTTATCACATATATCTTAGCCTATAAATTATGATTGCAATAATATAACACATTGATAATCGGGGAGAAAATGTTATAAGAAAATAGGATTAGGAAAGATTCATCACTGTATGGATGAAATCTTTCCTAAATCGATTATTTAAATATCCCCCCCCCCCCCTGAGTTTGAAATTATTTTTACATTTAATGCAAAAAAATTATATAGCAATTACAACTGTTATTTAGAAGAATGTAACCATTGTTTCAATTTGATAAATAATAAAATGTTTTTGAGTTTCCTTTGTTTGCATCATAATAACATAAATTATATTCTAATCCATCCATTCCGGGAACCACGCCGGAATATTGAGGCGAAAAATCATCGGTATATTCTTTGTAGGACCATCCGTCATCAATAAGATAAAAGTAGGCATAATGATCTTGAGTAAAAATCCACCATCCGGATTGATAATAATATACAACAAAACCATATAGACCCATGGCATGATTACCATAACTTTGGCTGTTTTGTACACCCAATACGCCGGCTTTATGAGCATTCATGCTACCGACTATTGAATTGTGTGCCGACGAACTACTTATGTTGAAATTATATCCGTAATTTTGTCCGACAATATTGGTCATTGTAGCTATATGAGACATTTGCATCCCGGACTCTGGTAAATATCCTCTTGTTACAGCTTGTTCTCGTAATTCTAAATAAAGTTTAGGCATATAGCGAAGGTAGTATTGATCATTTACTGTCCATCCGTCATAGGTGTTGGTTCCATATTTAGCATATTGAGGGTTGGAACGCACATCGGTTATATAATTTACAGTATCAGAAGTTAGATTTGTGTAGTATCCCTGATTTTTCCAATTTATCATCATAGAGTATGTAGCGTTAATTACGCAATTGGCTTCAGACCAATAGCTAACATCTCCGTTTGAATCTGTTGTAACGCGTTTGAATATACTTGTATCATACTGATATATCCATTTATAATTGGGTATGATTTGTATAGATTGTCTGCTATATTCGGAATAGTTTTGTGCTACATATGCATCCAAATTATATATTTGTCCTTCTCCGGTAGTATCTGAGTATTGTCCGTCAGAGGAAGAAGCAGCTCCTGCGGAGAATCCTGATATTAATGAACTATCATCAAATTCGGATACCTCAAAAGGAATATACGTATTTTGCTCGTGGTCGTAGTACATAAATTTATCCAATGCGTTATAGAAAGTGTAATCAATCTCTTTCAAGAATAGCAAATCTCCTTCAACTTCAAATTCTTGAAAACAATAATTGCAGTCTATAATGAGATATCCGTTGTTTTCATCAAAATCCAGATAATAAGCATACTCATTTTTGAATGTTAAATATACTATTGCTTCATGTTCTATTGAGCTAGCTTTGGATTTGTTTGGATTGTCAGACGAGTTGTATTGATAAATGAACTCAGACAAATTGTTTTTGATGGAATTTGCAATATGTTGGCTTGATATTAGAGATTCATTGGAATAATCTATCTCAACATATTGATCAAATTCAGGTAATGATTGGGCTTGAACGGTGTTTTTTTGTGCATTTGAAATAATTATCGGGATCGCTGTTGCGCCGAGCAGTAGGATTAAGCATAATAATAAAGAGATAATCATTTTAACGATACTACATTGTTTTTCATGTGTCATTTTGTATTCCTCCTAAAATTATTATTTATACTCGATGTCGCTATATAAGCAACCGAATATCAATTTTCCTTCTATAAAATTTTGTATTTCCCAAGAAAGTCCTATTTCGTTCGATTCTCTATTTTGAAACAATAATTGATGATATTCTTCATCTATTTCAAAAACCAGACATATATTATTGTTAATTGTTTCGGTGTCCTTATCATATCGTAATTCAGTGCTTATCGTTTGAGTAAGATCTTTTTTGAAAATAGGCGTACTTGAAATGTCGTTGTCTATGAGAAGGCTAGGATTCGATATGTTTAATAAAATGTTTTCCGAGAATAACTTGTTATTTTCAGAAATAATGATGCCTGATATACAGACATAATAACCGTCTTTTGAAGTTAGAATTCCAGTAGGCGATTGTAAAGATTTTGATATGTTAATTTTATTAAAAACAAGGCTGCTTTTATCTTTTGATACTTTTTGCCCCAAAAGATGAACCTTAATTTTATCAGGAGTTTGGTTGTTGTTTTGATTTGTTAATTTTATACCAAGTATTATACTCGATACGATAACTCCGATTAAAATAAGTGTAATTACGATAGTTAAAACAATCCTTTTATTCATTTAATAAGCTCCTTGCTATAGATATCTTAATATTGTAATATTAGATAACGTGAAGTGCCATTATATAATAAAAACGCAATTAAAAAGGATTTCTTTTTAATTGCGTTAAGATGATGTTTTCATAGACGCGCGTCTCCCTGTTATATGTAATACGATAGGTCGGTTGCGTTAATTAATCAATGAGAAGATGTTTTTACTTATATACAATTTAATTATATCTGGAAAACACATAGAAGTCAATAGCAAATATCGTGATATTTTAAAAATTACGATAAAAACAGATTTATTATTGAAAAAAATCCGGTAAGACACATCCGCATAGATGTGATATACAGACGTTTTAATGTTATCATAGAAAAAGCCGTTTTCGCATAATAAAAAAGCCGTTTTTTGATATTGGATATTTTGTC
>CAZTFQ010000017.1:0-32859 GCA_964613035.1 uncultured Christensenellaceae bacterium
AACCCCCACCCTTCAGGCAACCCCCGGCGACCTCTCTCTGGTTCTCCCCAAGCGTATCCTCGACGGTATTATCGAGATGATCTACGCCCTCGATAAAATCGCCCCCGGCACCGCCAACGACGACACCCTCCTTTACGGAGTAGAAGTCAAATTCTATAATATGGAAGTGGATATCGACGAGAACCTCGAAACCAAATATAAAGGTCTCTACGTCATCGGCGACGGCAGTGGAGTAACACACTCATTGTCTCACGCGTCTGCATCAGGTGTATATGTCGCTAGAAAGATAATAGAAAACTAACAATCATAACTCTCAATAAAAACCAAAAAACACGTCTGTACGGACGTGTTTTTTAGCGCAGCCGAATGGCATAAGCTAAAATCACGTAGTGATAGCATAGGGAGCCATTCTAGGCGAGCAATCTCACGCCTCAGCTTCGGGAGTTTACGTGGCTAGAAAAATAATTGAAAACTAAAAATATGTACAACTAAATAACTAAAACAAAAATGGCGTCTTTCGAGACGTCATTTTTAGCGTAGACTTTTTATCATTGATAACTTTCGATAAAATTTTAGTAAAATTATTTTTCGCCTATTAAGACAATAGGCGGACTATTAAGTACGTTAATAGTAACATAAGATAAGAATTTGTCAATAAAAATTAGAAAAATTTGAAGATTTTTGAAAGGCAAGTGTAAAAAAATCTAAAAATACCCCTAAAAACGGCACCTATTGTCTTAATAGGTGCCGTTTTTCATCGGCGCGGTAAGGGGTGGTAGACAGACGATATGACAAGGTCGCAAGGAGTGCCGTAAGGCGCTCCGCTTCGGACGACAAATACTTACTTACGTCGCCGTCCGCATTATAAAAAAAGGAGATTAATATGAAAAAAACAACCCTATTCACTACCTTGGCGCTCGTAGTCATCGTCGCCATCGCCCTCTCTACCGCTACGTTCGCTTGGTATCAGAGCGTTGCTTCTCGTACTACTGAGGATGTAAATCTTACTGCTTCCAGTGCGTCTGCAGACTTAGTGATTACTCAACAGCCTGCGGAATCTATTGCCAGTGTTCCTAACGCAATTCTTGCCAATGGAATTGCTAATAATCAGATAACCGCGGCAAGTCTAGGCAACTGGGACGGAGAAAATAAAGGTACGGCAGTGTCCGGTAACAGTACGTCTTTTTCGATTACGAACAATTCTGCTTCTACTAAAGCGACGGTTAGTGTAACGTGCACTATAGATAATGGATTGCCGACTTCTAACTGGTGTGTTGCCGTTAAGTCCGGTGAAGGTCCGTATACTTTAATTCAAGGACCTGCTTCGGTTGATAATGAGAGTGCAGGCGGCAAAGCGAGCGCAACAATTACTGCTGGAACGTATTCGTTTGAGCTTGACGCATCCGGTACTGCAACGATTGATATTCTTATTTGGATTGACGGACCGACTGCGGCTACGACAAATGCTGGCAAGACTGCAACGATTAACTTTACAGTAACTGCCGCGTAATCGAATTTGGTTTTAATAAAAGAAGACCTCGGGCAACCGAGGTTTTTCTTTTGTAATTATCGTCAATTTTATTTTTTTCTGTTTTATAAAGTGTTGAATATTTTCTATGATAGTAGTATAATATATACATTGCGGATATAGTTTAGTGGTAAAACAACAGCTTCCCAAGCTGTGGTTACGGGTTCGATTCCCGTTATCCGCTCCAATATCTCGAATAAGCACGCTCATAAAGAGCGTGTTTTTCTTTTGCTTAAGTAGCTAATAAGATTGCTTGCAGTATTAGAAGCTACTTAAGTAAAAGGAATGACACGACAGTATGTCGCTTATTCGAGATATTGGAGTGCGCTATACCGCAAGGTCACTATGTGACCGCGGATATATGCGCTCATCGTGACAATAATAATTTTTTGATTTTGGAGCGGTTTTATGACAGCGCTTTTTCGAGCGACGAGCAGGATATACCGCAAGGACGCTATACGTCCGCGGATATATCCGCTCGGTCGGGTAGAGAATGAGCGTGATTGCATAATTATATAGATGAGAGGGATTAGGGTATAATAAAAGTAGTCTTTAGACTGTGTTTGTTCAAGATTTTGGAGCGCGCTATACCGCCAGGTCACTATGTGACCGCGGATATATGCGCTCTATGTTCCGGATAAGATTGCTTGCATTATTCGACTTAATCCTTGACAAGTTGCATTATTATTAAGATTTATTTTGACGTACATATTGATTTTTTTTGATAATGTGGTATAATTATTTCGTAAAAACTCGGTTTGCCGTAATATTATTAAATGAGGTTTGATTATGATAGAGATAAAAAGAGACCTGTATTTGAATCAATTGATAGAGAAGCAGGGCAACGGAATGGTAAAAATCGTCACAGGTATCAGGAGATGCGGTAAGAGCTATCTATTGTTTGAATTATTCCGTAAGCATTTGCTGTCCGACGGCGTGAGTCCTAACAGAATTATCGCACTTTCTCTTGACGATGACGATAATGAGGCGTATTTAGATCCCGCGGTTCTCTCAGAATATCTTAAGTCCAAGATAACCAATGACGACGATATGTTCTATATCCTTTTGGACGAAGCTCAGCTAGCAATAACCGAAGAGGAATATAACGGAAAAGGAATGGTTAAATTATACGGCATCCTTAACAGCCTCTTAAGACGCAGAAACGTAGATATATACATTACGGGTAGTAATTCTAAGTTTTTATCTACCGATATATTGACGGAGTTTAGAGGTCGTGGTGACGAAATCAGGGTATATCCGTTATCTTTTGCAGAATTTATGTCAGTTTATTCGGGAGATCCGTATTCGGGATATCGCGATTATTCCCTATACGGCGGACTTCCGTATGTTGCTACGATAAAATCGGCGGAAGCCAAAGTTAAGTATCTGGTTAATCTTTTCAAAAACACTTATTTGAGAGATATTATAGACAGACATAATCTGAGAGGCGACGTTGTAATGGATACTTTGGTTGATATTTTATCATCCGATACCGCTACGCTCACCAATCCGACCAAGCTCGCCAATAGCTTTATATCACATTCGATTAAAACTAATCCTAATACGATCTCCGCCTATATAGATTATCTTATCGACGCCTTTATTATTTCTAAGGCTCAGAGATATGATATTAAGGGCAGGAAGTATATCGGTTCACCCTTTAAGTATTATTTTGAGGATATCGGATTGCGCAACGCCCGACTCAACTTCAGACAGATAGAGCCCACTCACGCGATGGAGAATATTCTGTACAATGAGCTGGTCATTAGAGGCTTTAACGTTGATATCGGCGTCGTAGAAAAGTATACTCGCAACGCTGCCGGACAGAATACGATCTCACTTCTCGAAGTGGATTTCGTCTGTAATAGAGGTAGTCAACGTTATTACGTCCAGTCGGCGTATTCAATCCCCGATAAAAGTAAACTGGAGCAAGAACAAGCCTCTCTCGATCGGATCGGAGATTCTTTTAAGAAGGTTATTGTCGTGCAAGACAACGTAGCCCCCTCGCATACCGAAAAAGGCTACCTTATTATCAATATTTTAGATTTTTTGCTTAACCCTAATAGCCTAGAGCTATAACGTCGGAATAATCCGTCTCAGATCGAGACGGATTACTTATATAATCGGATTCCATTTTGATTTTTCAGCTTCCGTAACCCCTCGGCGATGTTGTCGTTTTTATCAGATATCGCCAGCAATTCCACAACTTCGTCTTCTCCGATTACTCCGACGACGTTACGGTTTCTCGTCACTTCCACGCTTATTATGCGGTCGCTCTTTATCAGCCGCTGTAGCTTGGCAACGCCGGAGTTTTCGGCCGCGACGTAGAGCTCCTTTTTCAGCGGCGCGTTGTTTTTAATCAATCCCGTTAATTTTATACTGTCCATTCTCTCTTCCCGTCCTATGCCTACGGTCGCCGAAACCAGTACGGTTATCCCCAGTATCAGCAGATTAAAGTTGACCGTGAAGAATATGCTTACTATAAACAACCCCACCCCGATTATCCCCAGCATTATTCCGCCGTATCTCATCCGAGACAGCGCCTTGCCTTTCTTCGACGATAGGGCTAGTATTATTCTCGACGCGTCCAGAGGATAGATAGGGAGCAGGTTGAATAGCCCCACCCCCAGATTGACTATCCCGAGATTATACGTTATCGGAAAACTCCACGGCAGATACCACCACCCCGCCGCGATTACGGCGAATATTATCAGATTGGTTACGGGCCCAGCCAGTGAAATGATAACGTCGTCGATACGGTTGATTTTTTCTTTGCCCGCGGTTATCGTTCCGCCGCACGGCAGCATAGTGAGTCCTGTCAGTCGGTACCCTCTCGACCTCGCCGCCAGCACGTGCGCATACTCGTGCACTAGGACCGCTAATACCCCGTTAAGCAGTATCAGCCACTTTCCGAGCACTATCATCAGTGCGGAAAACAATAAAAACAACGGATGAATTTTCACTTTCGACACGCTATATTATATTTATGACTGTTGACAAGATACCCCGTCGGGGACTAAAATATACTTAACAATTTAAAGGAGATTATTCTTATGTTACTTTGTCTGTCCTCAGGAGCCATAATAGGCATCGTCATCGCAGCAGTAGTGGTAGTGCTTATCGTCGCCGTTATCTCGTGGTGCATTAAGACCTACAACAACCTTGTTACTATGAAAAATCGCGTAGAGAACGCCTTTTCTCAGATCAACGTCAGCCTCAAGACTCGTAACGACCTCATCCCCAATCTGGTCGAGACCGTCAAAGGCTACGCCTCTCACGAAAAAGAGACCCTCTCCGACGTGACCCGCTGGCGCAATCAGTCCGCCGCCGCTACCACCAACGAAGAAAAGCTCGAAGCCGCTAAAGGTCTCTCCGGCGCACTCTCCAGACTCCTCGTCACGGTAGAAAAGTACCCCGAGCTGAAAGCCAATACCGAGTTTGCCGCCCTCCGCAACGAGCTCTCTTCTATAGAGAATAAGATCGCCAAGGCACGTCAGATCTACAACGACGTCGTTTATAAAAACAATCTCGCCGTCGAGCACTTCCCCTCCAATTTGATTGCCAATGCTTTCAAGTTCGAGAAAGCCACTCCCTTCGAAATCGACGAGGAATCCAAAGAAGCCCCTAAGGTGTCTTTTAGTTAATTTTAATGGAAGATCTAGATCAACTCTGGTACTTTATCATAGACGTCGTCGACCCGATCGTAGGCGCGATTATTTTCGCGTTGGCGATTATCCTCGGCATATCGTTCAGAGTATACTTTACCAGACGTGCCAAACCTAAAAAGAAGTCCGATTCCCCCGTCTACGTCCGAGAAGCCCCCGAGGGCTGGACGGCAGGGGAGATGTGTCCGCTTTTTTATTACTTCGATAAGAAAAAAGTCTATATAGACGAAAGTATCTCCGCGACCATTTTGGACCTCGCGAGGAAAGGTTGTATAGAAATTACCGACGACGACCCCGACGACGACCTTATGGCGCGTATCCGTATCGTCTCTACGGACAAAGACGGGCTGAAAACTCACGAGGGTATCATCCTTACTCTTCTTGAAAACGTCGGCGAAGACCGCGAGTGGTTCCAGATGGAAGAGTTCGAGAAATATCTGAAAAACAACGAGGACTACGTCGCGTCTCAGATAGAAGCATATCGAGAAGCCTGTGAAAAAAAAGCAAAAGACTCGGGCTGTTACAGAGAAAAGGATAAGCTGCAGTCGAAAGCGGAAAAATTTGCTGTCGGTCTCATTCTGGTCGGCATAGGCGCGTTTTTCCTCGATTACGTCTATATGGAATGGGGACTTTTTATGATCACCGAGATCGCGCTCTTCGTGATGGGCATAGCCTTAAGCATCGGATGCTCGGTGTCCGTCAGACTTTCGGAAGAGGGAGAGCGCCTCTATTTCGAGTTCCACGCACTGGAAGCCTTCCTTAAAGATTTTTCCGCGCTGGACGAGCACGATATCCCCTCCCTTGCACTTTGGGACGAATATATGGTCTACGCCACGGCTATGGGTATAGCGGAATCCGTCTCTAAAAATATGGAGGTTAAGTACCCCACCGCGCTTTCTGAAGAAGAAAAACGTTCCACATCCCCGATAAAGGACGTCTATAGAGGCTCGGTCGGCTTCGCAGCGGCACATCCTTTCTTAACGTATGCCGTTATTAAGGACGTCAACAGAAGTATGAGACGTATATCTAAAGGATTCTCCGATACAGCTCTCAAGCACGCCCCCGGCGGCGCGGGCTTTACGGGACTCGCAGGCAGGAATTCTTCAGTGTCTTCCGTGCTAAAATCCGTCAACCACAGCATTCGTCCGGGCGGAGGTCGTCCTCCGTGGAGAAGATAACGGACGTTAAATCTATCTGTATTTAGACCGCTCTACGGCAGCTATTTCTTTTAGCGCCAGTACGAGTCGGTCTATTTCTTTTTTAGACGTGTCTACGTCCATACTGACTCTGACCGCCCCCGTCTCCAGCGTCCCCAGCGCCTCATGAACCAGCGGCGCGCAGTGTAGCCCCGCCCTCACGGCTATTCCGTATTCTTTATCCAGTATGTCCGCAACGGTAACGGACCGCATTCCGCGTAGATTAAAGCTCACCACCCCGCAATACGCGTCGTCGGGAGTGATAACGCTCACCGTCGGAGATTCTTTCAATTCTTTTATCAGATATTTTGTAAGCGACGAGATTTTTTTGCTTATATGGTTTATCCTTTTCGTCGTCCATAAAAAACCCTCTTTTAATGCGATTATCCCAGCGGCGTTTTGCGTGCCGCTCTCGTATCCGTCGGGGTACGTGTCGGGTTGAACGAGATCGATGGTGGATGTCCCCGTTCCTCCGAGTAGAAGCGGCTTAAGTTTTATATCGTCCGTTATTGCCAATATCCCAGTCCCTTGCGGTCCGTGCAATCCTTTGTGACCGCTCGCGGCTATCGCGTCTATTTTAGTGTAATCCACCTCGACGTGCCCGAGCGATTGAGCCATGTCACATAAAAATCGGATACGTTTTTCCTTGCAAATTTCACCTATGCGCTCCACGTCCTGCACGCTTCCGGTTACGTTGGAAACGTGAGATATCGCGACTAGACGCGTCCGACGCGTTATCTGTCTTTTTACGTCCTCCGGCGTTACGCTCAATATGTTGCGAGGAAAGAATCTAAGCGTAATTTTCCCGTCCCTCTCCAGCTTCTTCAACGGTCTCAGTACGCTGTTGTGCTCGAAGGGCGACGCCAGCACTTCTCCTCTCAAATCGGAACCGAACAAAAACAAATTGAGAGCCTCGGTACAATTTTTCGTGAATATTATTCGCTTTTTCCCCAGATACTCGGAAAACAATCTCCGCGTTTCTTCGATTTCCGACGCTATTCGGATAGCCTCGCGATGAGACCCTCGCCCGGCATTCGCCGACTTTGAGGTGTATTTGTATTGTGCTTTAAGTACGCACCGAGGTTTGTACCTCGACGTCGCCGCGCTGTCCAGATATATCACGTCGCCCTCCGTCGGGAATATATTATAATATAAGAATTTTTCTCGGAAAACGTGATAAGAGGGACCTATGATAGCGATTTTTAAGTCAAGAGGAGAGACCATGACGTTTTATAATCTCCTCAGAAAACGCGGCGTCCGCGCCACGACCGTTCCTACCCCCGCGAGAAGAGGCGATATGTGCGGCGTTTCGGTTGCATTCCCCGACAACGTCCGTCAGACCGCCGCGACGATCGTTTCCTCCGGAAGCTTTTTCGGCTTTATCGGTTTTGTAGGCTAAACGCTTGCTTTCGAGACGGTTTTTAGTCATAATAATATTTATATGTATGATAATTATTCGGTCGACCCCGTCTCGATTTTGTCGGCACTTAAATCCATGCACCCCGATGCAGGTTGCGAACTCCTCTATTCCACACCGTTCCAGCTCCTCGTTGCGGTGATTTTGTCCGCTCAATGTACCGATAAAAGAGTCAACGAGGTTACAAAAAAACTCTTTTCGGTCTATTCGACGCCGGAAGATTTCGCTTTGATTACGACGGAAGAACTCCGACCTTATATTTTTTCGTGCGGTTTTTTTAATAATAAAGGAAAAAACATCATCGAGACGGCAAAAATTATTTCGGAGCGCTACCACGGAGAGATACCTCGGAGCCTAGAAGAGCTGACCGCTTTACCCGGAGTAGGTAGAAAAACCGCCTCCGTCGTGCTAACCGTCGCCTTCGATATCCCCGCCATGCCCGTCGATACTCACGTCTACAGAGTGGCCCATAGGCTCGGATTGTCCGACGGAAAAACTCCCGAGAAGGTAGAAGAAGATCTAAAAAACGCCTATCCGCCTTCCGACTGGAATCCCCTCCACCACTCGATGATATTCCACGGACGATATATTTGTCACTCAAAAAAGCCCGAATGTAACCGTTGTACGCTATCCGGCGTATGCAAGGAGAAAAAATGTACAGAATAGAAAAAATCACTCGCCTTAGCGAAAACGTCTACGAGTTCGTCATAGAGGCACCCTTAGTCACCCGAAACTGCCGCCCGGGGCAGTTCATCATCCTCAGAGTGGACGAAAACGGAGAAAGAGTTCCCTTTACTATTTCAGACTTCGATCGCGATAAGGGCACCGTCACCGTTATGGTTCAACGTGTAGGAGCCACTACCGCCAAGCTGTTTGAAAAGGAAGCGGGAGATTGTATACAAGACTTCGTCGGTCCTCTCGGCAATCCCACCGAGCTTCTCGGCGACAATGTCGTCCTCGTCGGCGGAGGTATAGGCAACGCAGTCATCAGACCTCAGGCAAAACAGCTCTCCTCGAAGGACGTCCGACTGACCGTCATAGAAGGCGCGCGCAACGAGTCGTTGCTTCTCTATGAGGATGAGTTTTCTAAGTACGCCGACCGATTTTTTATTATGACCGACGACGGTTCCAAGGGCGAGAAAGGTTTCGTTACCGATAAGCTCCGCTCGCTCATAGAATCCGATGAAAAAATCGACACCGTATTCGCCGTAGGACCTATGCCGATGATGAGAGCCGTCGCGGAAGTTACCCGCCCCTACGGAATAAAAACCATCGTCTCTATGAACAGCCTCATGGTGGACGGCACCGGTATGTGCGGATGTTGCAGAGTAAAAGTGGACGGCGTGACCAGATATGCCTGTGCGGACGGTCCGGAATTCGACGGTCATCTTATAGACTTCGCGGAAGCGTCCCTGCGTCTTAAAGAGTATAAAGAACAGGAAGAACATTATTGCAGATTGAGAGGCAGACAATGAACAGAGGAGAACGTAACCCCGTCGCGGACAGAGCCCCGTCGGTGAGAAATAAAGATTTTTTAGAGGTGTCGGGCGGATTCGACTATGAAACAATGCTTCTCGAGGCGGATCGCTGCCTCGGTTGTAAGACGGCTCCTTGTATGCAAGGATGCCCCGTATCGGTCAGAATCCCCGATTTTATAAGAGAACTTAAGCAAGGCAAAGTCGACGAAGCTCTCGGCGTAATAAAAAACACCAATGCTCTTCCGAGAGTCTGCGGCAGAGTTTGCCCTCAAGAAAACCAGTGCGAGGCAAGGTGCGTCAGAGCTAATTCGGGCGGCGCGGTCTCTATAGGCGCACTCGAAAGATACGCCGGAGACCACGGGAAAGTTACCCCGCAATCAGAACGTCTTTCTTGTGGAAAAAAAGTCGCCGTCGTCGGTAGCGGTCCCGCTTCGCTTACCTGCGCGGACGAGCTGGCTCGCCACGGCGTGGACGTCACGGTCTATGAAGCCTTCCACGAGTTCGGCGGAGTGCTTACGTACGGCATCCCCGAGTTTAGACTCCCCAAGTCTATAGTTAAGGATGAGATAGCGGGTCTTAAGTCTCTGGGCGTGCATTTGGAAAAGAACGTCGTCATCGGCAAGACCCTCACGATAGAGCAATTAAGACAAGAATTCGACGCCGTATTTATCGGCAACGGCGCAGGACTGCCCAACTTCCTCGGTATAGAAGGAGAAGGTTTGCTTAACGTCATTTCTTCCAATGAATTCTTAACCAGAGTCAATCTTATGAAAGCCTACGATAAGGCTTCCGATACACCCGTCAAAATCGGAAAAAACGTCGTTGTCGTCGGCGCGGGCAACGTTGCCATGGACTCCGCTCGCACGGCTTTGAGATTGGGCGCGGAGAGCGTAACGATAGTATATCGCCGTACCCGTAACGAGGTCCCCGCAAGAAAAGAAGAAGTCCGTCACGCGGAAGAAGAGGGCGTTGTCTTCAGATTTTTGACTTCTCCTAAAAAGATTTTGGGCACGTCGACGGTTGAAGGAATGTTATGTGAAATTATGGAGCTCGGAGAGCCCGACGCGGGCGGCAGACGTCGTCCCGTGCCTACGGGGAGGGAAATAATCGTCGACTGCGATCAGGTTATCGTAGCCGTCGGTACTTCCCCCAATCCTCTCATCAAGAGCTCCGAGCCCTCTCTCGCTACGAGCAGAAAGGGCACCATAGAAGCGGACGAATGCGGTCGTACTTCCGTTGACGGCGTATACGCCGGCGGTGACGCCGTAACGGGATCCGCTACGGTTATTCTCGCAATGGGTTCGGGAAAAACCGCCGCTAAAGCAATATTAGAACAACTGGGGTTATAAAAATGTTTTTGGATAAAGCTAAGATTTTTATTAAAGCCGGCAACGGCGGCAACGGATGCACTTCGTTTCATCACGAGAAGTTCGTCGAATTCGGCGGACCCAACGGCGGCGACGGCGGCAACGGCGGTTCCGTCTACGTTGAAGGAGACGCCTCTAAAAACACTCTCATAGACTTCCGCTATACGCAACACTTCAGAGCGGAAAACGGCGCCAACGGTCAGAAGGCAAACAAGGTCGGCAAACGCGGTCAGGATTTGATTATAAAAGTCCCCCTCGGTACTGTAGTCAGACTCGCCGACGACGGCAGAATAATTACCGATATCATCGAGGACAAGCAGCGCGTCCTTCTCGTAAAAGGCGGTATAGGAGGCAGAGGCAACGCTCGTTTCTCAACCGCGACCAGACGCGCGCCCAAGTTTTCCGAGCACGGTAGAAAAACGGAAGAAATAGGCATCGTCTTAGAATTGATGACGGTCGCCGACGTAGGTCTTATCGGATTTCCCAATGCAGGCAAATCGACGCTACTGTCCGTTATCAGCGCGGCAAGACCCAAGATAGCCAATTATCAGTTCACCACCCTTACCCCCAATCTCGGCACGGTCAAGTATTACGACGACAGCTTTTTAGTCGCCGATATCCCCGGACTTATAGAAGGCGCCGCCGACGGTCAAGGACTCGGTCACGACTTTCTCCGTCACGTCAACAGAGTGAGACTCCTCGTCCACCTCGTCGATATCGCCGAGACCGACGGCAGGAATTATCTCGACGACTACGACGTAATCAGAAAGGAACTGAAAAATTACAATCCGGAGCTTGCCGAGAGAGAAGAGATAATCGTCGCCAATAAAATCGACCTCGTCCCCGACTACGAGGAGCGTATAGCCGAGCTTGAAAAGAGAACGGGAAAAAAGGTTTATCCCCTCTCGGGCGTGACTACTCACGGCGTAAAAGAACTAAAAGACGTTATATATAAGACCCTCCAATCCATTCCCCCGATTGCCCCGTTGGAATACGACGTTATCGACCTCAACGCACGAGATACGGAAGAGTTTTTCGTGGACCGACTCGACGAGCATACCTACGAGGTGTACGGCGGTTTTGTGGAAGAATTGGCAAGAAAAGTCGTCTTATCATCGGTGGACAGCTTCAATTATTTCCAAAAACAACTTGTAGAAAAGGGCGTAATCAAAGCTCTCAAGTGCGCAGGTATGGAAGACGGAGATACCGTGGTTATCCTCGATATAGAATTTACCTACGAGCAATAATTCACCTTCCGTACTTCTTGACGATCGTGAGCGCGGACAACACAGCCAGCAACACGCCCGTCGTAACGTAATACGCTTTGTACGGAACCCACAATGAGGCGAAAAGCGTAACAAAACAAGAAAAAACGTAATATTTGAGCCTTTTGGGTTCGATAATCGCCGCCAGTCTGCTCTTGAAATCGATTTTTTCGGATTTTCGTTCGGACGGAACGGGAAGAGTGGGCAGAGCATTGTGCGCGATAAGATATTTCCTGAATTTGTTCAGAGGGACTTGCACTACGTGTAGTCCCATTTTTTTAGCCGTAAGAAGTACGTTTCGCGGAATTTCTCGGGATAATACGTGCACTTCGCCGTCCAGAGTACGACGAATTTTTGCCATATCGTCTAGAGACGGAGAAGAAAATTTGATAAGTACGGCATAATTTTTCTCCCCGTATTGCAGAATATTATCGCTCATTCTTGTATAACGCCCCTGCGGCAACGTCGTTTCCAACGCGTCGGTAATTTCTTTAAGACTCATCATGGAATACGTCAGCAGAATGTCGTTAATACTCATTTCTTTCTTGTTCCGTATCCGATTGAAGACGTGCATATACGTCAGCTTGAATGCGATGTACAGGAGAATTACCAGCGGCACGAGTATATAGACGCTGTCTATAAAACACGCCAGTACCGCCCCCGCACTGCCTAAAAACAATATGTCTATGATTATCCTGTCGATAAGGTCGGGCATAAATAAGTTAAACCTTTACAAATAATAGTTTTCGGTGTATAATTATTAACAATGAAAGTAGGAATATTCGGCGGAGCGTTCGATCCCGTTCACTCCGAGCATCTCAATATCGCTCTAGCCGCGCTTAAAGAACTCGATCTGGACAGACTTTTAATAGTCCCCACCTTCGATCCGCCTCATAAAAAGGGCGCGACGGCTTCTTTTGAAGACCGTCTGGAGATGGCAAGACGCGTCTTTTCTTTCGACGACCGTATAGAAGTCTCCGATATGGAATCGAGACTCCCCGACGGCTATTCGACTACCCTCGTCGACGCCGTTAAGTCGGAATACAACAACGCTTCCACCGTGTTCATAATGGGCGGAGACAGCCTGAGAGACTTCCTTACTTGGCACGAGCCGTTGTCTTTGATAAAAAAAACAGCCTTCGCCATTGTGAGACGTTCGGGCGCGGCGCTTTTCGACGAAAGTTTGACTACGCTCACCTCTTCATACGGTATGCGCGCGTCGGTTTTGTCTTATGAAGGCAAGGAAATATCCTCTTCGGTCCTTCAGGCAGAGCTGGAGCTGAATTCCTTCTCGGAGTCTGTTCCAAAAGAAGCAATGCAATATATCTCGGAGCATCGCTTGTATTCCGAGTATTCGGATTTCCTAAGCCGAGTAAAAAACGATATGTCGGAAAGAACGTTCGCTCACGTCTCTAGAACGTGCCTCTACGCGATGCGCTTCAGATCCATACTCAGACTAAGTTTTCAAGAAGTGTTTTTGGCAACCATTCTCCACGATATCGCCAAGAACAGACCCCTTCCGCATATGGAAGGCGTGCCCGATCCCGTAGTTCACCAGTACGTAGGAGAAAAAATCGCCGCGGAAGAGTACGGAGTAACCGACGAAAACGTTCTCGCCGCCATCCGTACGCACACCACCGGCGACGCCGAGATGACCTCTCTCCAAAAGCTGGTCTACCTTGCGGATACTCTCGAGCCTCATCGCAATTATCCCGGTGTGGAAGAATTGAGAGAAGTAGTAGACAAGGACTTTCAAAAAGGCTTCGTGGAAGTAGTCCGACATACCTACGCCCACCTAAAAGAAAGCGGCGGAGAAATAGACGCACTTACCGAGAAATGTCTCGAATATTATAAGCATAATCAATAAGGAGTAACGTATGAACGAATTAAAAGACAAAATAGTAGCCATACTCGAAGATATGGGCGCCACCGACGTAACGGTTATCGATCTTCAAGGAAAAACCGTCATCGCAGATACTTTCATTCTCGCTACCGGTAGATCTACCACCAACGTGAGAGCCATAGCCGACGCTGTGGAAGATAAAATAGAGAAGGAAGAAGGCGTCTCGGTACTCAAGAGAGAAGGCAGAGACGAAGCCAATTGGATCGTCCTCGATTACGACGAGATCATCCTTCACGTGTTTTCAAAAGAAACTCGTCAGAGATATTCTCTCGAGATGCTCTGGGGAGATAAATAAATCATATATCGCTTGACACGATATCGTATCGATATTATTATTTAGTTAGCTTCGGGGCGAGGTGCGATTCCTCACCGGCGGTTATAGTCCGCTAACACGCTCGTATAGCGTGCCGACGGGGCGCAATTCCCCGACCGACGGTATAGTCCGGATGAAAGAAGCAATATAACGTCCGACGTTATGCTTGCGCCTCGTATTATAGGGTCGCAAGCTTTTTTATTGAGTGAGCGACGTAAGGAGACCGTATGTTTAACTCGATAAAAGAAGAACTTTCTCGCTTCCGCAATCCCCGTTATTCGACCGCATATATGGCTAAGCTCGCCGTGTTGACGGCGGTGTCTTACGTCTTGTATTCATTCGTAAAAATCAACCTCCCCTCGATTTTTCCCAGTTTCTTGGATATGCAGATTAGCGAGCTCCCGGCACTGCTCGCAGGCTTTTCGATGGGACCCGTCAGCGGTTGCCTCGTCATTATCCTCAAATGCCTGTTTAAGTTTCCTTTTTCCACAACGGCTCTCGCGGGAGAATCCACCGATATTCTTCTAGGGATAGCTTTCGTCTTGCCCGCCTCTTTGATTTATAGGAGAAAAAAGGATAAAAAACACGCCCTCATAGGCATCTCGGTCGGTACGATTCTTCTGACCGCCGCGTCCGTTATAGTCAATAGATATATCTCCATACCCTTTTACGTGGAGTTGTATTTCGGCGGGGAGTTCTCCGTAATAGTCAATATGCTATCTCCTCTGTATCCTTCTATGACAAAAGAGACTTTTTACGTCTATTATTTGTTTTTAGGAGTCTTGCCTTTCAACCTGTTAAGATGTATAATAGTAGGCACGGTGACCTTTCTTATTTATAAGAGACTCTCCGGTATCCTCCATTGGGACGGCGGCAGTATGAAATCCTCTCGAGTTTCTCTTTACGGAGAACATATCCTGACTTCCGCGGAAAGCACCGTAGAACTGGGTAAACTTCTCGGAAGCAAATTAAAAGGCGGCGAAACGGTCTTCCTC
Organism: uncultured Christensenellaceae bacterium; assembly: GCA_964613035.1. GTDB lineage: Bacteria > Bacillota > Clostridia > Christensenellales > DTU072 > CAVIQK01. Next base: position 15,128 of record CAZTFQ010000017.1, read on the forward strand.
GTAGGCGATCTCGGCGCGGGAAAAACAACTTTCACAAAAGGTATCGCTCTAGGACTAGGAATAAAGGACGAGATTCTTTCTCCGACTTTCATTCTGATGAAAACGTATCGCGGTCGCCTCACTCTCAATCATATCGATATGTACAGACTGGACGGATCCGTAGAAGCGGACGGCTTGGGGCTAGAGGACGTCTTGTACAACAAGAAAGAAGTGACCGTCATAGAATGGAACAAGCTCGACGGCATCCAAGGCAAAATAATCGCGGTCAACTTCGAAATAATCGGAGACGCGGAAAGAAAAATAACTATAGAGAAGAAATATGTTAAATAAAGTTTTGTATCTTAATACTTCGTCCGAACGCCTCCAGGTGGCGGTTAAAAACGGCGACAGACTGTATAAATTCGTCGGTAAGGACGACGCCAAACGTCATAACGCTACCCTTATGGGCGTAATAGACGACCTTCTTAACGACGCTCGTCTTACTATGGAAGAGATTCAGGCAATAGCAGTCGTTACGGGTCCGGGGTCCTTTACGGGAATAAGAATAGGCGTCACCACGGCGCTTGCGATGAGACGCGCTTTGGGCGTGCCCGTCGTCGCTTTGACGGCACTAGAGACCGTCGCCGTAGACGGGGATTGCCTCGTATATCTGGATTGCCGTCACGACAATTACTATTTAATGGAACGTAAAGATTCTCACGACAATTATTTCAACGGCACCGGAGCCGATATCAAAGCGTATAAAGGCAAAAAAATCGAAGTGAAATCGGATACTCTTAAATCGTTTATAAAACGCGCCGACGAAAAAATCGCTCGGGAAGAATTTTCCGAAATCCTCCTCCCTTATTATCAAAAAAAATCTTCCGCCGAACGAGAAAATGATTAAATTGAGACTTGCCGATATCGAAGACGTATCGGCAATCAAATCTATTTCGGACGAAGCCCTTCCTTCCGAAAGCTGGTCTCTCCAGCTCTATTCCGCAGAATTGTCCGATTCTTCTAAGCGCTACTTCGTCGCGGATTGCGACGGAACGGTCATAGGTTTCATCGGATATGCACTTATTCTGGACGAAGCGCATATTATGAATTTGGCGGTAAAAGAAACCCATCGAGGACAAGGCGTAGGAAAAAGCCTCGTGCGAGCTCTTCTGGACGACGCGAGGAGCTTAAACGCCGTAGGCGCTACCCTCGAGGTCAGAGTCGGCAACGATAGGGCGAGAAAACTCTATTCCGAGACGGGCTTTAAGGAAGTCGGCGTCCGACCTCGTTACTATTCCGGCGGAGAAGACGCGGTCATTTTGTGGAATTATTTTACCGACTAATCGCGGGCAACCGCCGAGGACGGTAGTTTTTTATTCTTAATCATCGTATTCACGGTAACGGACAAGACGTTGTGTTATTGCACGGATGGGGCGGTAGTATGACGTCGTTTTTTCACCTCGAAAACAGCCTCGGCAAGTATTGCAGAGTGCTCAATTCGGACTTTTTCGGTTTCGGGAATTCTCCCCGCCCGCCATATCCTATAGATATCCCCGATTACGCCGACGCCGTGTCGGAATTGATGTATAAGTACTCGATGAAAGACGTCGTGCTCATAGGTCACAGCTTCGGCGGTAGAGTCGCTTTATATCTCGCGGCTACTTGCCCCGACCTCGTTTCGGGAATCGTTCTCATAGACTCGGCGGGTATTTTTCCGAAATTTAGTCTTAATCGCTTTATAAAAATCAATGTCCATCGTATTCTTAAAAAACTCGGTTTTAAGGGGCTGAAAGGTTCCGTCGATTATCGGCGATTGGACGATATAGAAAAAGCCACTTTTAACAATATAGTTTCCTTCGACCTTGAAAGCCGCCTCGAGGATATTTCTTGTCCGACTCTCTTGATTTGGGGAAAAGACGATAAAGATACCCCGTTGTATATGGCGAAAAAACTCAATAAGAAAATCAAAAATTCCGAGCTGGTGATTTTTAACGACGCCGGACATTTTTCTTATCTGGACAAGCCCTACGAAACATTTTTGATTATCAGGAGCTTTTTGGATGAAATATAACTATATCTCACTCGTAATCGCTACGATTTTTCTTTATCCGCGTATTTTGGTTTTTATCCAGAACAGCGGCTATACGCCGCCGTATAAAAATAAAAAATTTATATTCAATTCCTTTTTGGATATCTGTCCGTCTTTATTGTTCGGCACAGCGTATCTTTCGGACGTTGCGGCATCGATAACTCTTTTTACGGTGAGCGTTATCTTCGTAATAAAAGGCGTCCTCGGCGTTACGCGAGCCAGAATCAAACCTAAGTTTACCCCGAGATCCGTCCGCTTGACCGTAGTAGTCGTTACGACTTTTTTTGCGACGATATCGCTCATCGCTATATTTTCGGATTCGACTATAATTCCGTTTTTTACCGTGCCGATTTTTTATTCGATTCTATTTATTGTCTTGCCGATTGTCGGATTTTTAGAAAACTTCAACAATAAAAAGGGACTGGAAAAAGCCCGTCGGATACTCGAGTCCGTGCCGCTAAAAATAGGCATAACGGGCTCTGCAGGCAAAACGACCGTCAAAAACGCGCTCGCGGCGATGCTCTCTAAAAAATTTTCGGTTTTGAGTAGTACGGGTAACTATAATACACCAATAGGGATATCGAAGTCGCTGGAATCTTATAACGGTGAGGAAATATTCATTGCGGAGATGGGGGCGAGAAAAAAGGGCGACGTGTCAGAGCTCGTCGATCTGGTGCGACCGTCCGTAGGTATATTGACAACCGTTAATCCTCAACACGCCGAGAGCTTCGGCACTGTCGACGACGTATATCGGGAGAAGTCTCTTCTGATAAAAGCGGCTACGTCTTTTTCGGTAGTCAATGCGGACAACGATTATATAAGAAGCAATCTCTCAGACCTTAATCCGACCGTCGCCGTCGGCATAGACGTATATGCGGAATCCGTTACGACGTCGCTTGAAGGGACGCGTTTTATCCTAAAAGACGGCTCCAAATCTCTCGAGGTCGAGACTGTCCTGCTGGGACGTGCCGCCGTTACGGATATTATGCTGGCATACGCGGTCGCCTCTAGGCTCGGAGTCTCCGACGAGGATATAGTAGACGCCGTTAAGGAGATGGACTATATTCCCCACAGAATGCAGAAGTCGACGACGCGCGGCGGCGTAACGATTATCGACGACGGTTATAATTCTAATACGGAAGGCACCGCTTTTGCACTGGAATTCTTTTCTAAGACCGAAGGCAGAAAGATAGTCTGCGCGCAAGGAATAGTCGAGCAGGGTAAAGAGACTAAAAAAGTCAATACGGAACTCGGAAAAAATTTCGCGAAAGTTTTCGACGTTATTGTCACCACGGGACCTAATTCCAAATATATTGAAAAGGGAGTTCGGGAGTGCGGCTTCCGCGGCGAGGTGTATTCGGCGCGCGATATGAAAGAAGTACAAAAAATTTTTTCTCTCGTCCTCCGCCCCGGAGATATAGTCTATCTCAACAACGACGTACCCGATTTTTTGTAATAAGGAGAATATTTATATGAACGTAGCGGTTTTCTTCGGCGGAAAAAGCGTCGAGCACGACGTATCCGTCATCAGCGGCGTACAGGCGTGCAGATTACTAAAAGGATACAACGTTATCCCGATTTATAAAAAGGACGATTCGTTCTATACGGGACGCGCCCTTACCGATATTGCTTTTTATACGGCACCGGACTTGAAGACTCTGAAAAGGATAACTCTCACCGACGGAGGATTTATCGGCGGACATCTAAGACGCTTCACCCGTATCGACGTCGCTCTACTCGCTTTTCACGGCGGAGAAGGAGAGGACGGCAGAATGCAAGGGCTCCTTGACGTCCTTAATATCCCTTACACTTCCTCGCCTACGGAAGGCGCCGCCGTCGCGATGAATAAGCTCCTCTCCGCTATAGTCGCCGACAGCCTCTTCATCGACGTCCCTCTCTATATTTCCGTCAGAAAAGACGACTGTATCAATATGTCTTCCGCGATATCCAGAATAAGAAAAGCGGTAGGAGGCAAAGTCATCGTCAAGCCCGCCCGACTCGGTAGCAGCATAGGTATAAGCGTAGCCGAAACGGAAGAAGAACTGGCGTCCGCACTAGAACTCGCTTTTTCTTACGACGACCTCGTACTCTGTATGGAATATCTCGACGTCGATTACGAGCTCAACGTCGCACTCCTCTCTAATAGAGACAGGATAATCTTTTCCGATATAGAAAAACCGAAAAAAGACGGCGTTATATTGTCCTTTTCGGATAAATACGAAGGCGACGTGAAAGGTATGGAGGCTTGTAGCCGCGAGTTGCCCGCATTGATAGACCCCGATATGGCTTTAAGAGTAAAAAGATGGGCAAAAAAACTCTATCGAGAGCTAGACCTCTCGGGAGTGGTCAGAATAGACTTCATCGTCTCTAAAGGCTATCTCTATTTCAATGAAATCAACACTATCCCCGGATCTCTCGCTACGTATTTGTTCAGAGACCTTAAGGGAGCGGAATTACTCGATTATATGATAGAACAGGCCCTGTATAAAAAGAACTTGTCGGATAAAAAATTGAGATCTTATCCCTCGGATATTTTGAAAGGAGTCCGACTCGGGGGTATAAAAAAATAATCCGCCCTCTCGGGCGGATATCCGTAGATTATTGTTTCTTTTCGAAAACGTTCTTCGTAACGTTTCCGTCCCAATGATGCACTCTGACTTCGTGTCCGTCGACGTATTCCTCGCCGAAATAATCCGACTTGAGAATTATTTCGGAAATATAATACGCGTCGTATAGTCGAGCGTTTTCGTCGTTTTCGCCCATGTCTCCGCAGAATACGGAAGCAGAGCTTATAGAAGCGTCGTATTTGGTGAATATAGGTAGCCCCATAGAAGTGTTTTTATATAAATCGAAGTCCACCCCGAGTAAATACAGTAGGGTAGGTTGCAAGTCGATTTGAGACGCGTTTTTGTCTATCTCTATCCCTTCGTCCATAGTAGGGTCATATATCACCACGCCTACGGGGACGTCGGCGTTCTTAGGTATCCAAGAAGTGTTTTCGGTCTCTTTGAGTCCCACCGCATCCGTCGGGAAATATTTGTGCAGTCCTCTGTGATCTCCCGCAATGACGACTACAGTGTTGTCCATCAGCCCGTTTTCTTCCAACTTGTCGATGAAGTTCCCTATACACTTGTCGGAATAATGCACGGCTTGCAGATAATGCCCCGTGTACGTTCCGTCCAGCTCCGACGGCAACTCTAGGTCGGTTACGCCTTCGGGCATACGGAAAGGCGCGTGATTGGAATATATTATAGTGTGAGAATAAAATTTTTCTTCGCCGTACCCCAGACTTACCAGACTCTCTACGGTCTGATCGAACATACTTTCGTCGGATATGTACGTGTTGATGCGATCGCTCTGGTCAAAGTCGAAGAAAACCTCGTCGTACCCCAGCCCTATCGACAGAGGAAGATAGTTCCAGGCGGACAACTCGTCGCAACTGAAATACGCCGATTTGTAGCCGTAGTTGCGCAGTATCTTCGGCGTGCCGTTGAAGACGTTGTCTCCGTATCCGTTGGACGTAGATACGTCGGACGCGGGATATATTCCGCCTACGTACAATACGTCTCCGTCGGAAGAATTGCCGTGCTTCACGTTCTCTCTTATGTTGGTGAAGTGATATCCGTGCCCGAGGAGCTTGTTGATATTGGGCGTTATTTCCTGACCTAACAGACTCTCTCCGATAACGAAGTCCTCAAAGGCTTCGAATTGAATAAAAACGACGTTCTTGCCGCTTAGAGCACCGTAATGAGAGTCTTCTGAATAATGAGAATTTTTCCACTCGTAGAAGTCTTCCACGACTTGCTTTTTATCGTCGGTCAACGTGTAGTCGGTCGTCATATGCGATACGGACGCCACTATATCGTCGGCAAGTACCCCGAGAGGGGAGACGACCGTCGCTTTGGCACGATTGTGCGCGACCGAGTATTCTTGCTTAATTTTACCGTCGGCAGAAGTTATCGCAGGATACACTATCGACAGAGTCAGCGACAAAACGATAAAGAACGTCGTCACTACTACGAAAGCAGACGTACGTCTGCGCGAGCGCCTAGCGGCACTCGCGAGGTTCGCTTTCGATGCAAATTCGGCTACGGGCTTGTCTTGTCGCTTGGCAAAAGGTACGTTTTTCTCTATCGAATAGAATCTGTACACTAGCCCCGTCACGTATAACAACATGAAGTCGAGGAAGTATATAGTGTCTATTACGTTGATAGGCATCAGCAGATTAAGGAATTCGCTCGGCATATCGCTGTTGGTCGATTTAAGCACCGTCAGCGCGACTATGGACGGGAAGTCGTTGAAATATCTGTAATAAGCTACGTAAAAATAACAGTTGACCGTGTATACGATGTCCGTTACGACCAGATACGTCAGCCGTCCTCTGTCGGAGCGGAACATCAGCGCGAAGGAAAACAGGAACAGCAGTAGACTCCCCCATACGTAACACGTCGGCATGGCGGCTCTTAGCCCCGCAACGACGTTTATCGAATACGGATTGTCCGAGTACATCATTCCGAAAAAGGCAATCGTCTTGTATATAATCCCGGCAACGGGCATTGCCAGCATCGCCGGATAAAAATTCTTTTTATTGCTTAGACTTTTATTAAAAACGATATTATTTTTCATCTTTTGCGGTCGGTTGATTTTTATTTATAAGGTAAAAATCGTTAAGATTTTTTCTTTTCAAAAATTTCTTCAGTCACCGTATCGTCATAGTGCCATACCCTCACCTCATGCCCGTCGACGTAATCTTCGCCGAAGTAATCCGACTTAAGTATCAGTTCCGATATGTAATAAGCGTCGTATAGAATATTGCACTCATTGTCTTCTCCGGAGAATATCCCGGCAGAACTTATCGACGCGTCGTACTTGCAGAATATAGGTAGCCCCATAGAAGTGTTTTTATATAAATCGAAATCCACCCCGAGTAAATATAGCAGGGTAGGCTGAACGTCGATCTGGGAGGCGTTTTTATCTATCTCTATACCCTCGTCCATAGTAGGATCGTATATAATAACACCGAGCGGCGCATCGGCATTTTTAGGTATCCAAGCCGTGTTTTCGGTCTCCTCGAGCCCCGTCACGTCCGTCGGAAAATATTTGTGCAATCCCTTGTGATCGCCTGCGATAACTACTATGGCGTCGTTAAGGAGTCCGGAGCTTTCTAGCCTATCGATAAACTCTCCTATGCACTTATCCGTGTAATGTACGGATTGGAAATAATTCCCCGTATAAGTGCCTTCTAGCTCCTCGGGTAATTCCAGCTCGCATATTTCTTCCGGCATACGGAAAGGGGCGTGGTTAGAGTATATAACCGTGTGTGAGTAGAATTTTTCATCGTTATACCCCAGTTCCAGTAGACTGTCTACGGTCTGATTCAGCATGCTTTGGTCGGAAATGTACGTATTGACTCTGTCGCTCTGGTCAAAGTCGAAGAAAACCTCGTCGTATCCCATCCCTATCGACAGAGGAAGATAGTTCCAGGCGGACAATTCGTCGCAACTGTAATATGCCGACTTATAACCGCTTTTTCTCAATATTTTAGGTGTGCCGTTGAATACGTTATATCCGTATACGTTGGACGTGGACGCGATAGAAGACGGATACATTCCCCCTACGTACAGCACGTCACCGTCGGAAGAATTGCCGTGCTTGACGTTTTCTCTCACGTCGGTGAAGTGATATCCGTGCCCCAGTAGCTTGTTTAGGTTGGGAGTAATCTCTTGTCCCGATATGCTCGCACCGATCACGAAGTCCTCCAGAGCTTCTACTTGTAAAAAAATCACGCTTTTTTCGGAAAACACCCCATAGTGTTCATCTTCTTCATAATAAGAATTTTTCCATTCATAGAAGTCTTTTACGATTGACTCTTCATCGGCAGAAAGTGTTTCGCTTTCACCGTCGGCAGCCAGGTGATCTACGGTCATAACGATATCGTTGGCAAGTATCCCTAGAGGCGACGTCAGAGTAGAGCGAGTGGGCTTGGAAGAGTGTGAGTAGTCTTGTCGGATTTTACCGTCTGCCGATGCCACCGTAGGCGATATGACGGATACGGATATCGCTAATATTAAAAACGCACTCGCAATCGTTACGAATGAAATTCTTTTTTTAGCAATCGGTTTGACGCTTTTTTTATACGTGTAGTCGGCACCGAATTCGGATACGGCGTTATCCTTTTTGCACGCAAAAGGCACGACGCTTTTTTCGGAATAATATCTGTATATAAGTCCGACGATATACAGTAGCATGAAGTCGATGAAATATATCGTGTCCGCAACGTTGATCGGTAGTAGCAGGTTTGCAGGATCGCTAGGCATACTGCTGTTGGTCGACTTGAGCACGGTTAGCGCGATAATCGAAGGGAATTCGTTGAAATATCTGTAGTAAGCTATATAAATAAAGCAATTCAGCGTGTATAACGTGTCTAAGCCTATCAGATATATCAATTTAGCCCGATTCGTTTTCATTATCAGAGAAAAGGAGAAGAGGAAAACGAGCAGACTCAGCCATATATAACACGTAGGAAGGGCGGCTTTAAGCCCCGCCGCGACATTGATAGAATACGGATTGTCACAGAATAGCATTCCGTAAAAAGCAATCGTTTTATACAATACTCCGCCTATAGGCAGGGCAATCATTAAAGGATATAGATTTTTTTTATTGCTTAGACTATTATTAACAACGATATTATTGTCCATGACAGAATTATCTTTCGTAAAACTTTTACTTTTTCGATTTGTAATCCGCGATTACCTTTTCGTACTCTTTAAGAATATTGGCCGATTCTTTTCCCCAACTGCGATATAATTCTCTCTCGGCGTTTTCGCGGACTTCAAAATAGTTATCTTTGTCGGAGAATACTCTTTTAACCCCTTCGGCAAATCCTTCCGCGCTACCGTCGCACAGATATCCGTTGTGGCGGTCGATTATCGCTTCTGCCGACGAAGAACCTTCTACGATAAGAGTAGGGAGTCCTACAGCGGCGGCTTCTATCGTAACAAGACCGGACGTATCGAATGTGGATGGGAACATCAGGAGGTCTCCTGCTAGGAAATAGGATGCCAAAACTTTTCGATCTTTTATCATTCCTGCGAAAATGACCTCGTTTGTGAGTCCTAATTTGTTTACTTGTTTTTCAAGAGTTTTCCGATAGTCTCCGTCGCCTGCGATGAGAAGCTTGACTTTGATTCCGTCGTCCTTGAGTTTTTTGACCGCGTCTATAACCACGTCCCATCTCTTGACGACCACCAGTCTTCCTACGGTAAGTAGGACGGTTTCGTCTTCGCCTATGCCGTATTTTGCTCGTATTTCGGATCTCAGCACGCCTTCTTCGTCTTTGGACGGCGGGATGAAGTCCGTGCAGTTGCGCATAACCGTGCACGGCGTCTCTATCCCCAGGCTCTTGGCATATTCCGTCATTCCGTCCGCTACGGTCCAGAGATAATCGCTCTTCTTGAGAGAAGAAGTAAGGAACCATAAAGCGAAGCGCTGAAGAAACGGAGTCTTGACCGAGCGATTGATTTCTTCGTGATATCTGGTATGTATGCTCGTGATTACGGGGATGCCGCGCTTTTTCGCGTATCTTATTATGTATTTTGCCATCGTTACGGGCGAGTGAAGATGGATGATGTCGAAGCAGTTCTCGTCCAAAAACTTTTTGAGCTTCATGTCTAGCCACGGCAGCGGCAGTCTTACTCCGTATTTACCGCCCGACATCGACGGGACGTATCTGATAGGATAGTCGTCTATTGCCGGCATATTAGGGTATTTCGGGCACAAAACGGTGCAGTCCGCTATTTTGTTGAGATTTTTTGCGTAGTTGTTGACTACTTGTACCACGCCGTCCACTATCGGAAACCAATTGTCCACGACTTCCAGTATTCTTAGTTTTTCACTCATTTCGTATTCCCCTCCGAAGCTCTTTTAGCTCTCTGTTTTCTGAAAAAGTCTCTTATGAATCGATATATGAATCTGATTATCCCGAACAGGATATAGATATAGTAGGTCAAGAATCTCCACACGAAGACGATATACACCAGTATGCTTGTATCCGGAGTCGCCGTTGCGAAGACCATCGAGTACGCCGTCTCTATCGCGCCCGTATTACCGGGAGTCGGAATGAGCGACGCGGCGAAGAGCGAGTACGCGTTGAGCGTGATTACGTCGTAGACGAGTTGCCACGACGGAGCTATTCCGCCGATGGCTATCAGTACGAAGAACGGTAGCGACATCGATATAAGGAAGTCGACCACGCATACGAGGAATGCGAGTATTATCTGCGAAAACCTCTTAAAACACGCTCTGAAAGCTTCCGAATAATTCCCGACGAAGGCTTCCGTCTTGGCGACTATTTTCTCGGGCTTACGGACGAGTTTTAGCTTGACACCCAGTCGGATGAAGAATTCAAGTATCCCCGAAGTGAGTTTAGGAAATATAGAAAACAGTATCACTGCGAGAGGCGCGAGACACGCTACGCCGATTCCTACGTAGGTCGTTACTTTGACCGTGATTCTGGTAGCGTCGGGGAGATTCTCGAGTACCGAGTGATTGGCTATATAGAGGATAAAAGAAACGAATATCCAAGCGACCAATTGAATGATGTATTTGACTACGGGAATGGACGTCGCTACATCGGAAGAGAATCCCTTCTTATGAAAATATACCGCCTGAAAAGGTTGTCCGCCCGTATTGAAAGGCGTGATGTTATCGTAGAATCGTCCGATGATCGCGGTCTTGAAACACGTCCCGTAATGGAACTTGCCCGTGCCGATTTTGGATAGTACCGCATATTTAGCCGCGTCCGTGAAAAAAAGGAGAGCCGCCACGGCTATCATCGCGACTAAGTACCACGGTTCTATTTGAGACAATACTTTATTAAAAGACGCCACCGAGCCGCCCGACAGGGAGGAGGTTATCTGGAATACCGCAAAAAACGTCAGCCCGAACAACGCCGCGAAAAGCACCGTCTTCAGAATACTTTTGTTACGTTTCTTTTTATCTTTTTTATCGTCGGAAGAGGTCTCCGTTTTCGATTGCTCGGAGGCTTCGTCGATTGCGACGGTCGGTTCGGATTCCTCGGGAGTGTTTTCGGTAGTTAATTCTTCGGGTAGATTGTTTTCCATAATCGTCCTTTTACGGCGACCGTAGTCGCTATAATGGTTTATTTTATCACTATACGCAATTATTGTCAAACAGAGTACGCGATATGCGTGCGCACGCGAATAAGTCGTATTCGTTTGACAAGTTTATTCGCTCGGAGTATCATATTAGACATTAAAAACCCAATAACTTAAAATAATCTATATATCGGAGAGTAATTATGTCAAAAGCAGATCTCGTTTTTATCGAAAACATAAAAGACATTTTAGCCCACGGCGTCCGCGACGACGATCGCCCCGTCAGACCCAGATGGGAAGACGGCACGCCCGCGCATACGATTAAAAAATTCTGTCTAGTCAACAGATATAATCTTAGAGACGAGTTTCCGATAATTACTCTGCGTAAGACCAATTTGGTCAATGCCGTCGACGAGCTCCTTTGGATATGGCAAAAGAAGTCCAACAGAGTCTCCGACCTTCATTCCCATATCTGGGACCAGTGGGTAGGAGAGGACGGCACCATAGGCAAAGCGTACGGCTATCAGCTGGGCGTCAAACATCAATATAAAGAAGGTGAATTCGACCAGGTCGACAGAGTCCTTTTCGACTTAAAAAACAATCCTTCTTCCCGTCGCATTCTTACCAATATTTATAATTTCCAAGACCTTCACGAGATGAACCTTTATCCTTGCGCGTATTCGATGACTTTCAACGTCTCCGGCAATACCCTCAACGGCATTCTCAATCAGCGCAGTCAAGATATGCTCGTCGCCAACAACTGGAACGTGGCTCAGTACGCTATACTTCTTAAAATGTTCGCTCAGGTCTCGGGACTGGAAGCCGGCGAACTCGTTCACGTCATCGCGGACGCTCATATCTACGACCGCCATATACCTATTTGCGAAGAGATTATAGAGAAGACCCCCTACGACGTTCCTACCGTCACGCTTAATCCCGAAGTCAAAGACTTCTACGACTTCAAGGTAGAAGACGTCAAGGTTGATAACTATAACTATCACCTTCTCGGCAAAAAAATCCCGGTGGCTGAATAATGAAGACTATTGTAGCGGTAGACGAGAAGTGGGGCATAGGCAAAAAAAACGGTCTCCTCTTTCACTTGAAGGAGGATATGCGTTTTTTTAAGGAAAATACCCTTAATAAAGTAGTCGTAATGGGAGGTAATACGCTCTTGTCTTTCCCGGGGAGTAAACCTCTTAAAAACCGTGTCAACATAGTTTTGTCCGACGTTCTTCCCGAGGGAGATTATATTCTGGCGCGCACTTTGTCGGAGCTTAAAGAGATACTTAAATCGTATCCTACGGACGACGTCTTCGTTATAGGCGGCGCCATGATGTATAAGACTATGCTTCCTTATTGCTCGGACGCATACGTGACTAAAGTCGCCGCCGACGGAGATGCGGAAGTTTTCTTCCCTAATCTTGATGAGAAACAAGAGTGGAATTTGGTATCCGAAGGTACGGAAATAGAGGATAACGGATATAAAATCAGATTTACGACTTATCATAACGACGAGGTGTTGCCTCTATGAGCGACGCATTCTCCAGGTCCGATATGATATTCGAGGGCGCTTCGTCCAGATTACACGGCAAGACCGTTCTCGTGGTAGGACTGGGAGGAGTAGGCGGAGCCGTGATAGAAGGGCTCGTGCGCACGGGAATAGATAGTTTCGTTATAGTCGACGACGATGTCGTGGAGTGCTCTAATCTCAATCGTCAGATCATCGCCACGACGGACACGATAGGCGTTAAGAAGACCGCGGCAACGCGAAATCTTATTTTATCCGTCAATCCTAATGCGAAAATCGTAGCTATAGATACATTTTATAAGGACGGAATTGAAATATTCGACGGGGTCGATTACGTCGTCGACGCCATAGACACGGTTTCGTCCAAGGTCGCGCTTATAGATAACGCCGTCAAGAGAGGTATCCCCGTCATATCCTCGATGGGGACGGGGAATAAATCCGACGTCACCGCCTTAAGAGTCGCGGATATCTCCGAGACGACCGTCTGTCCGCTCGCTAGAGCCGTCAGAAAAGCATTGCGAGACGTCGGTATTATCGACGGCGTCAAAGTCGTATATTCTACAGAGCAACCCAAGAAAATCGTCGCGTCGTCCGACAACGGCAGACATACCCCCGCCAGCGCGATTTTCGTTCCTTTCGCGGCGGGACTGATTATTGCCGAGACGGTTATAGAGGATCTTCTCGGACGCGCTCAAGTTAACGGTTAAAAGAAAATTCGGAATGAGAGAAATAAGGATTATTCCCCTTACGGGACTGGGATTATTAAAGAACAACGTTTATATCGTCCACAAGATCGGTTCGGACGAAGCGGTCCTTATTGACGCGTCCAAGTCTCAAGACAAAATAATCGAGACTCTCGAAGCCTATCGTTTGAAGCTTAGAGCGGTGCTCCTCACTCACGGACATTACGACCATATATATTCCGCCCACATTTTCGAAAAAGCCGGCGCTCGAGTTTATATTCACGAGCTTGATAGAGATAAACTTCACACCTCTGCCAATCTGTGTCGAGTTAAGATCCCCGACACGTCTTCGGAGCTGACATTCAGAGGCGGCGACGTCATAGAAGAGTGCGGTATGAGATTTGAAGTAATCCACACCCCCGGACACAGTGCGGGCAGCGTTTCGTTCCGTTTGGGCGACGTCCTGTTTTCCGGCGATACGTTGTTCAGAGACGGCTACGGCAGGACAGATTTTTACGACGGAGACTTCATTCAGATGATATCTTCGGTGAGAGGTCTGTTGACAATGCCCTCCGACGTCGTCGTATATCCGGGGCACGGTCCGTTCACCACTGTTAAACACGAGCAGGAATTCAATCCTCTGTTGCATATATGAAATTACGTTTGATTTCCGGTCTTCCTGAATATATGAGAGAAGCGGAAGAGATAGTCAGAGCTTTCTCTCCCTACGTCGTCCTTTCCGACGACGCGTCCGATTATATAGAATTGTCGGCAACCGTATCCGATAACGTTTTCCGCGGAAAAATCGCCTCGTCCTTACTACCTCCCGTAGAAACGGAATATAAAGAAGAAGATTATTCTTTATTCAAAAAATTCTCGAAAAGAGCGTATAAAAACTCACTCTATCGCTATATGGAGAGCCTTACGGGCATTTCTCTCCCGTACGGCAGTCTCACGGGCGTCCGTCCGACCAAGCTTCTTTACGAAGCGGAAAAATGCGGACGGGATTCTTCTTTTTTGACGGAAGAATTTTTCGTTTCGGAAGAAAAGACGTCTTTAATTAAATCGGTCGTCGACGCTCAGCGCGGTATTTATTCCGACGATCCCGACATAGCCGATATATACGTCAATATTCCGTTCTGTCCCACTCGTTGCAATTATTGTTCTTTCATCAGCTCCGAGTATAAAAGGATAGCAAAACGCATCTCGGAATATAAGGACGCCGTCGTAGAAGAAATACGTTCCTTAAGAAAAATCACGTCGGCTCGTTCTTATAAGATACGCTCCGTCTACGTCGGCGGCGGTACTCCGTCCGTTTTACCGCCCGATATTCTGGATTCGATTCTAAAGGAATTGCGCGGTTTGGCTGCCGAGTTTACCGTGGAATGCGGTCGCCCCGATACTATTTCGGAAGAGCTCGCAGACGTTCTTGTAAACAACGGCGTCACGCGTTGCTCGGTCAATCCTCAGACGTTTTTCGACGAAACTCTCGTCAAAATCGGTAGAAAACACACCGTAGCCGATTTTTATAAGGCATACGATATTCTTAAGTCTAGAGGTTTGTCCGTCAATATCGACTTAATAGCGGGACTTACGGACGAAACCTCCGAGATGTTCCGTCACAGCCTCGATTCTGCCGTTGCGCTCTCTCCCGATAATATCACCGTCCATTCACTTTCCTTAAAGAGAGGTTCGCGCATAACGGAGTCCGGACAGGAAAAAGCCCTCTTCGGCACGGTCTCCGAAATGCTTTCTTACGCACATTCGACTCTTCCGAAATACGGCTACGCTCCGTATTATATGTATAGACAAAAAAACTCCGCCGACAATTTGGAAAATACCGGCTACGCCTTAGCGGGTAAACAATGCGTCTATAACATTGATATAATGGAAGAAATAGCTCACGTTCTTTCTGCCGGAGCAGGCGGAATGTCTAAGCGCATCGAGCACGATTGCGGAAAAATCGTCCGTTATTCCACCCCTAAAGGGTTTGAAGAATATCTTATCAGAATAGAAGAAATTATCAAAAAAAAGGAGGAGTTTTTTAATGGAAACTAATAGGCTCAAGTATCTTAAAAGCATTACTCTCAACGCCGTCATGATGGCTATGACGCTGGTCGCTACGCTGTTTTTGAAAGTCCCCGTTTCGTCCGACGGCTACGTCAATCCCGGCGACGCGGTTATATTTATCTCCGCTTCCATGACAGGCGGAATATCTACGATGATATCGGGCGGTATAGGCTCGATGCTCGCCGACTTTATAGGCGGCTACGGCTATTGGGCGCCTTGGACCCTCATAATAAAAGGGATAGAAGGGCTCCTCGCGGGTCTTTCCTGTACGCTCATTAAGAAAAAGGTCGAAAAAGTCTCTCTTTCCAGAATTCTCCGTCTCGTAGCGTGCGCTTTGTCGTCACTCTGGATGGTCTTCGGTTATTTCCTCGCCAGATGGTTAATAATATCCGGCAGCGTCCCCGCAGCCCTCGCGGAAGTCCCTGCCAATTTCGTCCAGGCAGGCGTGTCGTTGCTTATCGCGGGCATCGTTATTACGAGCGGATTCGCCGATAAAAACTCCGCGGAATATTTTTCTCTTAAAAAGGATTCCGATACCACTCCCGTCCGTAAGTGAAACGTAAGTCGGACGGAAAACGCCGACGAGATAATATAAATATAATTTATTTTTTTCGTCCCGTTTCGCTTTACACGGTCTCGGGCTTTGTGCTATATTATTAGCGACCTCTTACTGGATATCGACCCTTCCTATTTGGATTTATATTCGGTTGGAGGCGACTACAAATAAAATAGGAGAAGAAAAATGGAAAAATCAAGAGTTGAAGAAATCGTCAAGATTTACGGCAAGTCCGAGAGCGACACCGGTTGTGCGGAAGTCCAGATCGCAATTCTCACCGAGAGAATCGCCGAGCTCACCGCTCACCTTCGCGTTCACAAACAGGACAATGCTTCCAGACGCGGTCTGCTCAAGATGGTCGGTAAGAGAAAAAACCTCCTCGGTTACCTCAAAAAGACCGATATCGAGAGATACAGAGCAATTTCGCAGGCACTTAACCTGAGAACGAAATAAACCTCGTCCTATCCGAGGGGTGGTTTTTCGCCACCCCTTTATTTTTGAAACAAAAAATTTTTATATATTTCGACTGCTGAAGAAGCGCAGTCATGGAGGATCAATGAAAGAAAGCAGAATTTTCAAAACGATTGTCGGAGGCAGAGAGCTCTCCGTAGAAATCGGCGGATACTGCGGACAGTCCAACGGCGAATGTATCGTCAGAATGGGCGACACCGTGGTTCTTGTCAATGCAACTATGTCCAAGACCCCCAGAGACGGTATGGATTACTTCCCTCTAGGTGTGGACTTCGAAGAAAAAATGTACTCCGTAGGAAAAATCCCCGGAGGATTCAAGAAGAGAGAAGGTCGCCCCAGCGACAAAGCCATCCTTACCTCTCGTCTCATCGACAGACCTATCAGACCCCTTTTCGATAAAGGTATCTTCAACGACGTCATCGTCATCGCCACGGCGCTCTCCGTAGACCCCAACAATTCTCCCGAAGTCCTCGCGATGATTGGCTCGTCCATAGCACTCACCGTATCCGATATCCCCTTCAACGGACCCACCGGCTCCGTCGTCGTAGGCTATGTCGACGGTCAGTACGTCATCAACCCCGATCAAGAGCAGAGAGCCAAGTCGCTCCTCTCTCTCAACCTCGCCGGCACCAAGGACGCCATTATGATGGTAGAAGCGGGCGCGTATGAAATCAGCGAGGAAGAAATGCTCGGAGCTATCCTCTTCGGTCACGAAGAAATTAAGAAAATCGTCGCGTTCATCGAAGATATCCAAAAGGAAGTCGGTAAGCCCAAGACTATCATCCCGATTAAGCACGTTCCCGAAGATATCGCCGACGCAGTCGCAGAGTACGCTAAAGATAAAATCGAGTATATGTTCGCGGAGTTCGATCGTACCCTCAGACAGAAGAGAGAAGAAGAAATCGATCAGGATATCCAGGATCACTTCAAAGATATCTATCCCGACAACCTCAAGGACGTAGCCGACGAAGTCTATATCCTTAAGAAAAAGTACGTCCGCGCTCGTATCGAAAACGAAGGAGTCCGTCCCGACGGCAGAAGCCTTACCGAAATCAGACCCATCTGGTGTGAAGCCGGTATCCTTCCCAGAGTCCACGGTTCGGGTGTGTTTACCAGAGGTCAGACTCAGGCTCTCACCACCGCGACTTTAGGACCCATCTCCGACGTCCAAAAACTCGAAGGTCTTGATGACGAAAACTTCAAGAGATATATGCACCACTACAATATGCCCGGTTATTCT
>CAZTFQ010000018.1:0-29043 GCA_964613035.1 uncultured Christensenellaceae bacterium
CAGACAGACAGACAGACAGACAGACAGACAGACAGACAGACAGACAGACAGACTTCAAACTATGATCTAGACATAGTTTTTACGACAATCGATAATTAACACTATAAGCCGTGTCGGCGTTATTCACCGACGCGGCTTTTTATATGCAATTTTTACATAAAAACGGAGGTATACGAGATGAAAATTAACAAACGCGTTTTGATTCCGACGGTCATTTTCGCTATATGTGCGATACTTGCGACCGTTCTCGGGCTGATTTTCGCTCCCGACGACGGCTGTAAGGAACACACTCCGAGCGAGTGGATAGTCGACAATGCGGCTACGTGTACGAATGACGGCAGTCAGCACAAAGAATGTACCGTCTGCGGCGAGACGCTCGAGACTAAGACCATCGCGGCGCTCGGGCACAACGTCGTTAATCACAAAGCACAGCTCCCTACTTGCACCGACTTAGGCTGGGACTCATACGTCACGTGTGCACGCGAGGGATGCGCTTACACTACATACGTAGAAAAGCCTGCTCTTAATCACAACTGGTCTACCGAATGGACCACGGACGATACGGGGCATTGGCACGTCTGCGAGAACGACGGTTGCGACGCCAAAAGCAATGAAGCGTCCCACTCCGTCTCTCCCGACGCACACAATTGCGGGATATGCAATCACGTCCTTTCGACCTGCGTCGACGAAGACAACGACCATAACTGTGATATCTGCGGTGCAGTGTTAACTCGATGTGCAGACAATAACAATGACCATAACTGTGACATTTGCGGTGCGGTTTTGAGTCAGTGTAAGGATGATAACAACGACCATAACTGTGACATTTGTGATGCAGAGTTAAGTCAATGTGCAGACAATGACAGTGACCACAACTGTGATATTTGTGGTGCGGTGTTAACTCAATGTAAGGATGATAACAACGACCATAACTGCGACATTTGTGGTGCAGAGTTAAGTCAATGTGCAGACAATGACAACGACCATAACTGCGACATTTGTGGTGCAGAGTTAAGTCAATGTGCAGACAATAATAATGACCATAATTGTGATATCTGCGGTGCAGTATTAACTCAATGTGTAGACACTGACAACGACCATAACTGTGATATCTGCGGTAAAGAGTTAAGTCAATGTAAAGATGACAACAACGACCATAACTGCGATATCTGTGGTGCCGAGTTAACTCAGTGTGCGGACAATGACAACGACCATAATTGTGATATCTGCGGTGCAGTGTTAACTCGATGTGCCGACAATGACAATAACCATAATTGTGACATCTGCGGCAAAGAATTAAGTAAATGTGCAGACAATGACAATAACCATAATTGTGACGTCTGCGGTTCGGTATTAAGTCAGTGTGTAGATAATAACAACGACCACAATTGTGATATCTGCGGAGCGGTTTTGAGTCAGTGTCTGGACGAAAATCACGATCACAAATGCGACTTATGCGGAGAAGTATACAACGAGCATTCCTACGACGTCGTCAAAGGATATACTTGGGCAGACGATTATTCTTGGTGCAAGGTTGAGCTGGAGTGCTCGTATTGCAATGCCGACGTCGAAGCTCATACATCGGAAATATCCGCTATCGTAAGTAATCAGGTCACTCAAAATCAGAGCTGCACTCAACCCGAATTGACGACTTATACGGCAACGTTTGATTTAAGTAGCTATAGCAACATAATTGCAACCGTAGAAACTCAGACCGAAGTTGCCGAGACTAAGGAAGCCGCCTGCATAGACGACGATAACGATCACTATTGCGACAACTGCGGGACTAAAATCTCCGAGTGCGAATATGTAGACGGAATATGTAAGATATGCGACGCATACGATACGAGCGGCACCGAGAATATAAATTATTCTTACGACGCGACGACGGAGAGCTATTCCGTCACTCAATACAGCGGTGAAGATCCCGCGGTCAAGATCCCCTACTATTATGACGACGGAGAAAACGGTCTCCACACCGTAACCACGCTATCAGCAGGTGCTTTTGCAAGTAGCAACATAACGAGCATAATAATTCCCGCTAGCGTAAAAGTCGTCGATAATGCTGCTTTTTACGGTTGTGCAAGTTTAACAAATATAGTGATTCCCGACAACGTAACCGGCTTAGGCGAAAGTGCTTTTTTGAATTGCTCGGCACTGGAAAGCGTTACGTTAGGCTCAGGCATAACAAGTATAGGTCAACAGACCTTCATGTATTGCTCGGGACTTAAAAACGTCACATTCCTCGGCGATATAAAGAGTATCGACGCAAGAGCCTTTTTCAGTTGTAAGAGTCTGACAAGCATCGATATTCCCGACAGCGTAACGAGCATCGGGGATAACTGTTTCATGTATTGCGACGCTCTCGAGACCGTTACGTTAGGCACGGGCATAACGAGTATACCTAGTACACTCTTCGGTTTCTGTTCGAGTTTGGAAAGCGTCACTATCAAAGGCGTAATTACCGGTATAGGCGACTCGGCTTTCGTCGGTTGTACGTCCCTGACAAGCTTCACCATCCCCGACAGCGTAACCGATATCGACTCGAAGGCATTCGACGGTTGTACTCTATTGGAGAATATATCCGGCGGAAACGGAGTGGTAAGCGTCGGTAGCAATGTCGTCAACGACACTGCCTGGCTAAATAATCAAAACGGTGTGGCGTATATCGGCAAAGTAGCCTGCGATTATAGCGGGACCGATACTGATCCCGTAATCAAAGAAGGCACGATAGGCATCGCTACGCAAGCTTTCGATCATTCCTCAATCACAAGCATAACTATCGGAAAAGACGTCACGTATATCAATTACCACGCTTTCCTATATTGCAAGTCGTTGACCACCTTCTATTACGAAGGCACTATGGATGAGTGGAACGCTATCGAAAAAGCGGGGGCTTGGCATGAAAACTGCGGCACTTCCAAGATCGTAATATGTACGGACGGAGAAATAAAGTTATAAAACAACAAGTCGATTATACGTAAGAGAAAAAACGTCGTTTTTACGGCGTTTTTTCTTAAAGCTCGAACTCTTTTCAAACGTCCTATAAGGACGCGCGAAATATTTCTCTTGCAATTAAAAGGATATACGGATATAATAAATATATTATGAAGTACATAAAACTTGTTCTGGAATATCTAATCAAATTCGAAAAGGGTCGGAGATTTTTCCTGACCGCGCTGGTAGCGTTGCCTTTTGCCGTACTGGCGGCTTTTGCTCTGCCACTCGACGTATACTTCGGGTGGTTTCTCGGGCACGAGGGGCAATACGAATCTTTCGGCACTCTCATCGAGTCGCAGCTGGCAGGATTCAACGTATACTTTTTCCTCGGGACGATCGCGGCGGCTATATTGACCGTGGCGTCGATAACGGGGATGCACAACTTCTGTCTGCGGACGGGGAAATTCCGTATAGGAAATCTTCTGAAGGGTATCAACGACAACTTCAAGGCATCCTTACAAGTGACGCTATACATTATGGCGATACTTGTCATAGGGAGTCTGGTGACGGCGTTCTTCGTATATCCGATAGGGCTCATCGAGGTATCGTGGCTGGTCAAGACGCTGAGCATAATACTGGTGCTCGTATTCGGCGGGATGCTTACGGTAATCATCACCAACTTCATCCTCTTCATGCCGATAATGACCTACAACGGGACGAGTTTTTTCAGAACGTTTTCGTTGTCGATAGAAAAGACTCAACAGGCGTCCTTTAAGAAGCTGTTCTTCGCCGTACTGACGTCGGTGGGGGCGGTGTTCTTAATCGGTTTCGTCTCGGGTCTCATCAAAAACAGGATAGCGGGTATCGTGCTGTCGATCGTCGCGTACGATCTGGTCGCCGTATATCTCATCACTCTCTCCGTCCTGACGTACTTCGACGTAGAAGGACTGGAGCGCGAAGACTCACCCAGAGAATACAGATATAAAAAATACGAACAATGAACGCAAAAAATTCCTTTTCCATAACCGCAAGAAACGTCCGACTCAGCTTCAAGCTGATCCTATTCGTAACGGTACTGAGCATCATAGTGCTGGCGGTGCTTATAAGCGTATTCACGCCGCTATTCAACGAGATGAAAGACTTCTTGGAAAACGACGGGCTTTCTCTTCAGAACGTATCCTGGTCGCAGATAATCGAGACGTTGCTCACTAATTTCTCGGACTTTTTCGAGCAAAACCGCTCCGATCTACTGACCGCCATCGGGTACACGTATCTGGTCATATTCATCGCAAGAATGCTGATATCGGCTACTTTGATGCCTACCGCGTACATTATAGGCAATCAGATGAAGACCAACTTCACGGAAAACTTCGTCCCGGCATTCATCGTGACGCTCAAGAAGTCGTTGTTGTACTCCCTATTGTCGTCTTTAATCGTGCTGATACTGGACGTACCTTTTTCTATACTGGTGCTGTATCTTATTACGCTACTCTTCCCGGTGATGTCCGTTTTCGCGGTGACGTCGGGGCTCGTTTTGATGATAGTGTATCTGAGCATCAGGATGACGATCACCTGTCAGTGGCTACCTCATATGATAATCGGAAAACTTTCCCTTCTGCCCGCGCTGAAAAAGACTCTGTCAGACCTACCCAAGACTTTCACCAAAAGCGTCATCGGCGTTGGCGGAATCGTCGCGATAACTCTCGTTTTGATACTGACCACCGCCGTACCGACTCTCTTCATCGGACCCATAATCGTAATTCCGCTGATGATAATTATGTTGACGTCGTTTTCTATGGTCGTGTATTGCGACGTATATAAACAGAACTATTTTTACGACGCCAGAAATATAGTCATCAACGAAATAGTCGAAGAGAGCGACGCCGATTAAAACATAACGTATCGATATAAAAAAACACGACACAGAATAAGTGCCGTGTTTTTCTTATTATATATACTATTAACCGTTACAGTGCCGCAAGCTTTGACTTAAGATTCTCGAGAAGAGCCTTATTGTTGACGAGCTTTTCCTTTTCTTGTTCTACAAGATGCGCGGGGGCTTTTGCAAGGAAGCCGGGGTTGTTGAGCATACCGTTGCCTCTTGCTATCTCTCCCTCGAGTCTCTTGATATCCTTGGCGATACGGGCCTTTTCCGCTTCGTAATCGACCAATTCTCCGAGAGGCATATAAATTTCCGCTCCGTCTATTATGACGGAAGAGAGTTTGTCTATTCCGATGGATTCTTTGTTTTCTACGAGACGCACGGAAGATACCGAAGCGAGTTTTTTAATGTTTTCTTCGTTTTCTTCGATATACTTTTTATCTAAGTCGGTCACGAGGAAGAGCTCGGGCTTTTTGGAGGGGTCTACGTTCATCTCGGATCTCGTGGCTCTTATCTGACGGATGACGGACATAATCAGCTCGAACTTGTCCGCTTCTTCCGAGTAATCGGCGAAGTCTTCCGCAGCGGGATATTTCTCCAGCATCAGAGGGGAAGTTTCGCCCAATTCGTGCCAAAGTTTTTCCGTAACGAAAGGTACGAAGGGGTGCATCAGCTTCAAGATAGTCTTGAGGACGTAAGAGAGCGCGGAGGCGGCGTTGAGTTTATCGTCATCGTCGGAGCCGTAGAGCGCGGGTTTGGACAGCTCTATATACCAGTCGCAGAAGTCCGACCAGACGAAGTCGTAGAGCTTGGAGGAAGCGAGACCTATCTCGTATTTATCCAGATTGCGATTGACTTCCGCGGTGACGTCCTGCATTTTCTTAATAATCCATTTATCCTTGGCGGAGAGACGGATATCGTCAGGCTGAAGGAGTTGTTTTCCTTCTACGTTGAGGCTGACGAAGCGGGAAGCGTTCCAGAGCTTGTTCATAAAGTTACGCGCGGACTCTATTCTCTCTTCCTGATAGCGGATATCGCCGCCGGGCGCAACGCCCGTCATGAGCGAGAATCTGAGGCTGTCCGCGCCGTACTTCTCGATGACAACCAGAGGATCTACGCCGTTGCCGAGGGACTTGGACATTTTTCTACCCTGAGAATCTCTTACTATGCCGTGGATGAGAACCTCGGAGAACGGAGCTTTGTCCATATGTTTGACGCCCGAGAAAATCATTCTGGCTACCCAGAAGAAGATTATGTCGTAAGCGGTGACGAGGACGTTGGTGGGATAAAAATATTCGAGGTCTTCCGTTTTTTCGGGGTATCCGAGGGTAGAAAACGGCCATAGAGCCGAAGAGAACCACGTATCGAGGACGTCTTCGTCCTGATGAAAATGCGTGCAACCGCACTTGGGACATACGGAAGGCATATCGGCGGCGACGACCATCTCGCCGCATTCTTCGCAATAATACGCAGGAATACGGTGTCCCCACCAGAGCTGACGGGATATACACCAGTCTTTAATATTCTCCATCCAATTGAAATAGATCTTGGAGAATCTATCGGGAATGAAGCGGGTGGTGCCGTCTTTGACCACCTCTATGGCGGGCTTGGCAAGAGGCTCCATTCTGACGAACCATTGCTTGGATACGATAGGTTCTACGACGGAAGAACAACGATAGCACTGACCTACGTTGTGGGTGTAGTCCTCGATTTTTTCCATATAACCGCCTGCGGTGAGGTCTTCCACGATGCGCTTTCTCGCCTCGTCGCGGTCGAGTCCCGCGTAAATACCGGCGTTTTCGTTCATCACGCCGCCGTCGTCCATAACTCTGATGACCTCTAGGTTGTGTCTGAGACCTACTTCGAAGTCGTTGGGGTCGTGAGCGGGGGTTATTTTAACCGCGCCCGTACCGAAGCCTATCTCGACGTATTCGTCGGCGACGATCGGAATCTCTCTGTTAACCAAGGGGAGGATGAGCGTTTTTCCGACTTTGCCGAAATATTTTTCGTCGTCGGGGTTGACAGCTACGGCGGTGTCGCCGAGCATAGTCTCGGGTCTGGTGGTGGCTACTACGATATATCCCGAGCCGTCCGCATAGGGGTAGCGGATATGCCAGAGGTGGGACGCCTTTTCTTCATACTCAACTTCCGCGTCGGACAGAGCCGTCTTACAACCGGGGCACCAGTTAATGATACGGTCGCCTCTATAGATAAGCCCCTCGTTGTAGAGTTTGATGAAGACTTCTTTGACTGCCTTAGAACATCTCTCGTCCATGGTGAAAGCTTCTCTCGACCAATCGCAGGAGGAGCCCAGTTTTCTAAGCTGACGGACTATTCTGCCGCCGTACTGCTTTTTCCAATCGAAGGCTCTCTTGAGGAACTCTTCTCTGCCGATGTCTCTCTTGGTCAAGCCTTCGTCGGCTTTAAGTTTCTCCACTATTTTGACTTCCGTCGCAATGGACGCGTGGTCCGTGCCGGGAAGCCAGAGTGCGGAATAGCCCTGCATTCTCTTATGTCTGATGATGACGTCCTGGACGGTCTCGTCCAGCGCGTGTCCCATATGCAGCTGCCCTGTGATGTTGGGCGGGGGCATGACTATAGTGAAAGGCTTCTTGCTCTTGTCTACTTCCGCGCGGAAAAATCCGCCGTTTTCCCAATACTCATAAATTTCTTGCTCGTATGACGAGGGGTTGTAGGTCTTATCCATAATGCTCCTTATATTATCTTGTTATTCTTCCGTGTCGGGTTGATTATTAAGTTCTTGTTGCTCGGATTGGGGTTCCGAAGAAGACTCTTCGGTATCCCGAGCGGGTGATTTTTTCATTGATAGGTATACTCTGAAGTACATAACGAAGGCAAACGCGCCTATAGCCACGCCGATGCTTTCCACTATCCAGTCGAGGTAGAAAACGTACTCTGCCATAACGGGGTGGAAGAACGACAGGATGATGCCTATGGAGAGGAACCACATCGCTATTTTGCCGTATATTCTGGACGGGATGATGACGCCCTTCTTGAGTCCGTACGCGGCGAAAGCCATCTGAGTGAATTCTTTCACCGCAAGCGCGGCGGTTATCGCCCAGTGCATATATCCTATAATCGTCAGAGAAAGCAGCGCTGTGACGCACATAACTTTATCCGCGATGGGGTCGAGGACCTTACCGAGGTCGGAGACCTGATTGAAGCGACGGGCTATATATCCGTCGAAGAGGTCCGTGGACGCGGCTGCGGCGAGCACTCCGAGACCTATATACACGTACAGGTCGTTGACGGTGCCCGAGGCGAAATCTTTGGCTCCTATTATCAGTCCCATATATACGGGCACGCACAGAAGTCTGATGAACGTGAGGACGTTAGGGATAGTCCAGATTCTTTTGTCGGGGTTATTGTTTTTCATACGCTCCTCCGCGGTTTTCATAGATATAATATAGTTAAAGGCAGAAAAAACCGCAAGTTATTTTTATCATTTTCGTCTAGTTACGACTAATGCCGTCGTCAAATACGCCGCCAAAGCGACTCCGAGTCCCGCCCACAGCCATATGATCGTCGTATACGATACGGAAGACGGCTTCTTAACGTAAGCGACAACTGACGTATTGCCCGAAAAGCGTATTCTGACGCCCGCTCCTTCCGTATGAATATCGCTTGTTTCGAAAACTTCTTCCGAGTCGTCGAAAACGATCACCGCGACGTCGGGACTTTCTTCTCTTCCGTTACGAGACACAGTCAATGTATACACTACGACGCTCTTAACGCCGGAGAGAGGAATTTCTTCGGAGGGAGATTCTCTGTAATAATCTTCTGCGGAATAAGCCGTTTTGCCCACTTTAACGCTCACTTCGTCGCCGTATCTGATATCCGTGAAGTAGGCGGTGTTTTCTCTGTATTGCAATCTGACGCCGTCGGGCAAATCGGACTCGACTGTGCGATTGAGAGGGGTGAGAGTCGCCGCTCTGGCACGCGAAACAGCCGTACTCCAATCCGACTTGAGTTGCTCGGTTATATTAGTAGGGTCGCCTGTCTCCGCCACGCTCTCGACGTAACGCAGTCTTACGTCCTCGAGAGCTTCTATTATATCGTAAGAGAGTCCCGTGCCGTCGGACGTCCACTCCAGATATCCGTCTATTACGGAGAGCTTCTCGGTATACTCGGTGTTCCAGCCGAGACTATTGAAAGAATAGACCGTCTCGAGAGTTACGTTGCCTGCCAAATCGACGACTTCCAGATAGAATACGTTGCCGTTGCTTCTCGTAACTCCTCGCGCCACGTAATTGACGCTCAATCTGCCGTCGTACTCCGTATACTCGTCGACGTCGTGCGTATCGGAATAGAATCGGATGCTTTTTATGCCGCTTTTCGCCGAGATGTGTCTGTTGCCCGTAAGATTGTCGCCGACCTTAATCGTCACGGTGTTATCTTCCGCAATAAGACCGACGGAGATTATTTTGGGCGCTTTGAAGTCAAACCCGCGATTACTCAGATCCATCGTGCGCATATATTGACGATCTCCGACCGTAAAAACGAGCGTATACGTCTCGTTGTATCGGAGATAGATTAAAAACGCGTCGTTTTCTTTCCTCGCCGTATAGGTAGTGCGATAATCGTCGCCGTCGGAATACTTAACGGAAGAAGCTTCCGCCAAGGCGCCTTTCGGCACTACGGAAAAGCACTCCTCGGATGGCATTTCGTCGCAAGGAGAGGTTACGTCCGCAGAAAAATAAACGTCGTTTTGTTTCCCTATAGGCGCATAGACGTCGAAGTCTTCCGCCGTATAAAACGCCGTAGAAGCATAGGCAACATCAACCGTCGTAACCGAAGCAAATATACATATCGCCGCAAGTACGGCGAAAATCGTCAATAAATATTTTTTCATCGTCTTCTATCGGTCGGAGGCTTGGATTCTTTAGCCTTTTTTTGTAAATTGTATTTCCGATACGCCTCGTCCGTTTTGGTTACTCTTCTTACTCCCGAGAAGCCCGATTTACTGCGACTGGGGTCAATGAAAGCTATCGTGACGAGACCTATGACGAGGACCAGTAGCCCCGCAGCTATCAATATGACGCCGTACGGGAATCCCGACGTGGTGAAGACTATTTCTCCCGAAACCGACGTCGTGAAGGTGACGTAATCTCCTTCTATCGAGAATGTTACGCCCGACTCTCCGAGAGTCCCGACTCCTTCTACTACCAGATCGGATCTGTTACGATATTTTTCGGGTATCTTTATATACACTCTGACGGGGGTATCGAGAGCCACTTTCATACCGTCTTTTCTTACGGAATAGGACATAACCGTCGCGGATTGTCCCGTGACGAAGCTGACGAAGCCCGTTTTGTTGTACTCGGAATCTATCTCGGTCACGCTGAAGGTGACGTCGTCGCCTTTAGAGACGGAATACACCACGTACGACTCGCCGTCGGAAGCGTAAACCTCGTTGCTAAAGATTGTGACGGAAGAGTTGTAAGAAGGCTTCGTGACGGTATAATTACCCGCGTCCAGTCCGTACAGGGAGCACTTGGAAATAATCACGTCGTGTCTTCCGGGGGAGGTCTCTTTATCGTAAGTATATGCTTCTATATCGAGCTCCACTTCGTCTCCCGGGAGCATTCCCGTTATCTTGGCGGTCACGGTGAGCCACGGGGTTCCGTCGACGTCCCTGTCGTAGACTTTGAGCTCGGTGACGGTTAATTCTTTCGGATTGATCGTCATGACGAAAGTCTTCTCGTACGAGTCGTAATTGGGGTCGTCGACAATCAGTTTTCCGTTGTGTTTGCCGGCAGTGGTCGGCATAACGCGACTGTCGCCCCAGGTTATGTAATAGGATATGCCCGTGAGGCGCTTTTCGTCGTCCAGCTTATCGTAAACGGAGACTATCGGCTCGGTTACGGAGCCGTATACCTGATCGTTGAGCGATTCGAAGTCGATGTCGACTCTGCCGACCTCGTTCTTTTTTACGGTGACGTACGTCTCTATAATCCCGACGAAGTCTGAGGACGAATACAGCTCGGCTTTCACCTTATATCGACCGGCTTGTTTTTTGATATCGGTAAGACCGTCATATGCTATGAGACCGTCCGTAGAGACATACGAGTAACGGACTTTAGCCGCAATATCCGAGATAAGTTCCGTAGCGATTCTTCCCGTAGCGGCGCTCAGCGCGTCCAACTCGGAAGAAACGAAATCGCTCGACAGACCCGCGTAGACGTTGCCGTTTTCTCCGAATGCGAACGTATATCCCGAGTCGCCTCTCAGTTCTTCGTTAAGTTCCGCGTCTCTATAGAACGAGAGCGAGACCTCTTTTTTGTCGACGGTGAGAATATAGTCGAGATATCCCTCGTACAAATTGTGCTCGAGAGTCACTCTCAATTGATAACTGCCGCTATTTAGAACCGTGCCGACGTAGAGTTCTTCTTGTTCTAGGACCAGATAGGAATATTTGCCCGTAAAGCCGTCTATCGTCGTCAAATCGGAATGGCCGTCTATTCTGAAGGAGAAATCCGTAACGGAAGAAATTTTTTCTCCGTAGGTGATGCGATTGCCGTCCGTCACCGCTATAGAGACGGATTTTTTCTTGACATCGACGGATATACGGAAGCGATAAGGCTCGTAATTGTCGTCGTCGGGAGTGAAAATCGCGTCGAACAGCTGACCGTCTCCGACCGTATAGAGCATAACGTTGCCCGAGACGTAGGCAAAACTGCCTCTTACGGACACTTCTCCGCCCTTGCCGTCGTCGTAGCTCATTACGGAGCCCGTGATTGCGGAATCGGACAACGGGTCGCCGTATTCGACCGTTTCGGTGACAGGTTCGGAGCCCGTTACGTACCCCGAAGCGGAGGCTTTTTTGATAATCAGTTTTTGATACGTCGAGAAGTCGCCTATAGAGGAAGACGGGACGTTGGTGTAATAGTAATCGGAATCGGCGCCGTCGGAACCTACTTCCACTCTGACGTAATAGGTGCCGGCGTTTTTCAGTACGGCGAGCTCTCCTTTCGCGTTATATACGGTGAAGACGACCGAGTCGTCGTCGACGAAAGAATCCGTAGTGTAAGAAGGTACTATTTCCTCTCCCGTGTAGACTACCTCGGTCACGTTGAAATCGAATCCCGCGGTGGCTCTTACGACTCTGATCGTAGCGGACAGCGTAACCGTCTCGTAATTGGAATTGACGGGTGTGAAAACAAGAGTTATTTCGTTGTCGCCGACGTGGAGATTATCGCCGTAGAGATATTCGTCGGATATTCTGACGGTGCCTTCCGTATCGGCTACGTACGACGAGATAACGGCATAGGACAGTCCCGTCCCGTAATAAATATCTTCTACGCCGGGCTCTACCGTAAACGTCGGCTTCAGACGAGCTACCGACAGCGTGAACGTTGCGTCGGAGACGTAATTGGTCTCGTCTATCGTAACGGATACGATATAGTCGCCGGCGTTTTCGGGGACGTCGTAATACGTTGCGCCGTCCTTATAATAAGTCAGTCGATAACTGCCCACGCCGTCGGACACCGCGAGAGACGGTATCACGACCGAGCCGTAAGAACATCTGTACACGACGTCGCCGTCTCGGGACAATTCGCGCCCGTTGAGCATAACGGTTACGAGACGCTTTTCTATGACGTAGTCGAGTATCGACTGTCCGCCGTAATAATCGCTGTCGGACACGACGACTTTGACTTTATATTCGCCTGCTTCCGACGGAACGTCGTACATACTGTATGCGGAATCCGGGTCGGAGGCTTTTTTATAGTAATACAGGAAAGATACTTCTTCCGTTACGGGGCAATTTTCGAGTTTAGCGACTATTGAATAGACCTCGGAAAAAGTTTTCTTCAAAGGCGCGCCGTCGTTGACGACGATATACGACGACAAATCGGTCGGCTCTAGAGTGAACGAGACCGTACATTCTCCGTCGTAGCGGGAGCGAGTCTTGTCTATAACGAATCGTATCGTGTAGACGCCGACGTTTTCTATGCCCTCTTCCGTGAGATCTTTGCCGTCCGAGTCGGTCACGGTGACGATATATTCGGGAGCGACGTGGGCTCCCACGACGGACAGGGATATGTAAGAATCGCTTCTGCCGTATATGTCGGAGAGAGTGATTTTTTCTCCGGCATACGCGGTCTTGACGTTGAAGCGGAATCCGTCCGCGCTTAAATGCAATCTGACGGGAACAGTCACGACGTTTAATACGCCGCCGAATTCGTATTCCAACGTGGCAAAAATATCTCCGTCGACGAAGTCGTATCCCGCCACCGAGTTTTCGAAGTCTTTATCGGACAGAGATACTACGGAAAATCCGTCCGCGGAACCGCTACCGACGGACACTCTGCCGTCGCCGTATTTCTCGCCGAGGCTCACAACGTAATAAATACCCTCGAAAGAAGCTATGTAATTATCGTCGGAGTCGTCGGTAAGCTCTACGCTTATATTGACCGTCCTGGATACTCCGTCGTAAGTATAGATCGCCTCGTATTCATTGTCGCCGAAGCGGAGTTTTTCGGAAGGATTTTTCCAGACTATTTCGTCGGTCGGATTGCCGTCTATCGTTATGACGGATTCTTCGAGAGTTTTGCCGTATCCGTCTACGGAAGACGCGGCAACCGTTCTGCCGATCATCGCGTATACTACAGCCGACTCGAGATTATCTCCGTCGACGGGGGTGAAAACCAGCTTAATCAGTCCGTCGGAAATAATTTCGTAATCGAACGTGCCGTCAATCTTGACGCCGAGACCTTTTATACGGGCAATAGCCTCGTCGGAGACGGAAGTCGCCGTATCTCCCGTCAACGGAGCGGAAATCTCGGGGACGCCCTTATTTATCGTCATATAACCCGACAGAGACGCAGTATAATTGACGTCTCCCGCCGTTGCGGATATTTCGGTGACGGAGGCTCTGTACGGAAGCGTCAATCCGCCGTTATAACTCACCGTTACGGATTCCGAAATCGATTTTTTTGCGGCGGCAGACAATCCCGAGAGTGGCAAGCCTCTTTCTATAATCTCGTCGTCCGTCAAGAAGCGTACTTTAGCCGACTTACGAGTAGAATCGTAGACCGTATCGATACTCGTTTCGTCGAAGACGAGATAATCGGAAACGTCTCTCTTGGCAATGATAAACGAAACCGTGCCGTAATAAGAATCGAGATTGACGTTGTCGGGGACGAATACGTAATCGCGCTCGTAAGACCCGGCATACAGGCTCTTAATGCTTTCTCTGCCCGAAATCAAAATGCTGCCGCTCACGACGGAGCCGTTGAAACGGAACGCGTCGGTACGGTTGAAATAATCGTTGTCGTCGTCTCTTAAGACGAATTGCGAATAGACTATCGGAGCTTTTATCGTCAGCTCATAGTTGTAATCGGATACGCCCAGATATACGGGATCGGCGCGGTCTATGACGTATTTATATACGGCGGAGCCCTCGTAATCGTCGGCTATCACCGTCAGTCTCAGGAAATACTCTCCGGCGTCGGTAAAAGGCTCGGAGGAGAAATCCTCTCCGTCGAGAGAATAATCGTATGTCAAAGAATAATCGAATTTAGAAGACGTTTTGACTGAAAAAACCGTATTAAGCATATCTTCTCCGAGTATAGGCTCTCCGGTATAGACGGGGGAAGATATTTTTTGCGTTTCGATAACCGCGACGGCTTTTTCTATAACGACCGCTATACCGTTGTCGGAGCCTTGATAGCCGTTGTTGGAGACGGCGTCGAAGAAAGTCCTCGCTATATACGCGCCCGCTTTATACGGAACGGTTTCGGAAAACTCTCCGTCCGCCACGTAACGACCGTGGACGTCGAGGACCGCCTTGGCGTATTTTACCGTCCCTATCGCTACCGAGGGAGAAATCGAAGGGGTGTTTATCCTACCCGTCAAACGGCTGTCCGGAGAATATGTCCTTATGACGATGCCTAAATCGGTTTCGGAATAATCGACGCTGTTTTCCGCGATATACAGATAAAACGAAAGCGTACCCGAGAAGTTGCCGTAGAGAGTCGTTTCCGCGTAATATCTGCCCATATCGACCAGAGCTGTCGGGTCTACGGAATATCCTGCGTAATTTTTAACAGACAGCGTATACGTAATCGACTCGAAAGCCGCGTCTATACCGGTAACGGAGAATATATCCTCGAGATCGAGAGGTTCTCCCGTATAGCGGGCGATCACCCTTTCGTTGCCGTCGTACGATTGCAGGTACTCGGGAGAGAAATTAAGAGACAGTTTGTCGGCGGACAATGCTTCCACGGTGAAGGCTACCGTCGCGCTGCCTCTATACAGCATAGATTCGTCCTCGATCGTGGCTACCAACGAATATGTCCCCTTGTCCACGGGCATAACGGAATATGAAACGTAATCGGAGAAGTCCGTCCTTCTGCCGCCGTCGAGTGTGGGATGAGTAACGTACAGCGAGGGATTATGAGGAGTGCCGTCATAGACGACGGACGTATTTTCGAAATCGAGAGCAGAGCCCGAGAGGGTGACTCCGTTGACCGTCAACACGTAATCGAACTCGGTCGCGTCATAGTTGTCGGCGTCTTTTCCGGAGGGAGTGAATAATACTCTTATATCGAAGACTTTTTGACCGTTTTTATACTCGTTTTCAAAAGTCGTATTCTCGTTATAATCGCCGTACGCTACGCCGAAAGTTCCCGAAACGGCGTTGCCGTTGTTCGGGTTGGTGAGCACGGCGGTGCCGTTGTTGAGGAAGTCGTTGAGCTCCGACAGTCTGTCGTCCCATTCGAATTCTCCCACTATCGGGGCGATGGTCAATTCCGCGGTAGCCTTTTTTACGACGAAAGGAATAATCTTTTCCCCGGCGTAGAGGGTACTGTCTACTGATATTCTGGCGTAATAATCGCCTGCGGGGAGAGTGTCGTAATAGGATACGGGGTCCGCGAAGAGATCGTCGACGGACAATTCCCAGACGTAGACCAGTCCTTGTATTCCGAGATCGTCGGACAATTTATCGATAACGGACGGGGTCTCGCCGTAGAATATTTCTATTCTTTCCGCGCCGCCGTCATAGTCTAATGTCAGAGACTTCTTCGTTATAGTGAGATCGACGGAGACGTTTTCGAGAGATTCAAAGTGTTCCGAGTCGGACGGTGTGAAAAGAAGCGTTATCGGCTGAGTACCCGTAGAGAAAACCGTATTGACCGCATAACCGTGAGAAAAAGTGCCTTCCACAGGGAGCTTTTCGCCGCCGTAATAATAAAACAGGCTGCCCGAGAAGCTCTTTTTGTTGCCGACGGTCGAGCTCTCTCCCGAGGAGACCAGAACGGCTTCCGAGAGGGGTGTGCCGTACTCTATCGGGAGGAAAATCGCGTCGAAAGAATCGGAAGAGTCGTCGCCCTCGTACATCGGGAGGGCTTTATCCACAGACAGGGACAGCGTGACGGTGAACGGCTCGAAATTGACCGTATCGTCGGGAATAAACCAAATATCGACGGTCGTATTGGACGTCACCGTATCGAGAATCGTATCGGCATAATACTTACGTGACGCGTCGGGAGCGTATAACTCGTAAAAGTCTCCGTCTCCTCTCGTCGCCCAAGAGAAAGACTTGTCTCCGCCTACGGTGACAATAGCTCCGTCCGCGGTAAAATATTTGACGTTGACGCCGTTGCCGCCCGTGACGAGAAGATCGGTAAGAGTTTCGCCGTATCTTGCGTACACGCCGTCTCTGAGACCGACGGCGGGCTGACTTATGCTCAAGAAGGAGCTGTTTTTCGCGACGCGATTTATTCTAAACTCCGCCACCCCTTCTCCTACGTAATTATCGTCGGATACGGATATCGTCACGCGATAATAGCCCGCATTGAAAACGTTGTCGGTAAGAGGCTCGTAGACGCCCTTTTCCGTGCCGTATTCGTAAACCACGTCGAAAGAGACGTTCTTTTTGTCTTCTCTCAAGACGCCGTTGGCGTCTTCTGCCATATCGTAGGCATAGAGACCGTCTCCGGACGGCAGGCTGTAATATGTATATTCGTACGTCTCCAAGAACGAATGACTGACGGAAATCTGCTTCTTTTCGATAATCAGAGACTGTTCGTTTTCCGACAGGACGTAACTGCCGTAGAAGTTGTCGCCCTCCACTATTATTTCCGCGTCGTATTCGCCTGCGTTGATCGGCAAAACGGTGGAAGAAAACGCGTCCTTGGTGCTACGTCTGTATCTATACGAAACGTTGAGCCCGGTAGCGTCCAAAACGATGTCGGAATCGGGTACGGATATAGAATAACCGCCGCTCAAAAGATCGTCGGGCGAAGCATAAGACAAGCTGTCGTGAAGTTTGATTTTTATATCGGGATTGACGGCTAAGCCGGAGTAATCGCGGGAGAGAGCCTTTTCGTCGACGACTATTTCCACGTTGCGTTTCGATACCTCCAGATAGACGTTGACGCGTTGTTCAGCCACGTTGGAGGCATTGAGAACGGCGTATTTTCCTCCGTCGTAGCTATTGACTTCGAAGGGAGTGAAGACTATCTCCACGAGGATTCCTTTTCCGGTCGTAGCGGAAGGATTGGCATAGTCGGGAGTATCCGTCGCTATTTCGTAACGACCGCTTACGCCTATTGAGGTGACCGCGGAGGACAGGACGCCGTCCACGCCGATACCGACGATGAAACCGTTCATCGTGCTCATACCGCCTGAGGCGTATTCGAGAGTCTTTTTATAATAATCGTCGCCGTCTTTATACAAAAACGCCGATTCTCCGAAAACAACTCCCGCTTCCGTTTTTTCTATGGTGAAGATGCCTTCCGCATAGTAATAATAGTCGGAATAGAAAGTGCTGCTCTCGTCTATCGAGGCGGTGTAGATATACTCGCCGGCTCCCGACGGCGCGGTCGGGTCGCCGTTGTCGTCGGTGACGAGGATTATATGACCCAGCCCTAAGGCTTCGTCTACGCTCAAATCTTTAAGCATCGCGGACAAGCTACTATATGGAGAGGACGTCGCCGCCTTATAATAGCGGAGGGCGTGCGTTATACCCGAGAAGGTCTCCTTGTTGCCGTACAGGGTAGTAAAGTCTGAGGGCAGTCTCAATTTAACGTTTTGAGAGAGGGCTTTAGCCGCGGCGGAAGCCGTGGGGACGTCGTAGTCGAAAGTCGTCACGGTTTCTGTTACGGTGACTCCGATACGTTGCTTAAAAGCAAAATAAACCGTCCTGGCGGCATTGGAGCCTACCGAGGAGACAAGGTCCACGTTGGTCCCCTTAATCGTCAAGACCGCATCCGCGCGTAATGCCGTAGCGTAACGTTCTCCGTCTATAAGGAGAGTGCCGTCGACGGACGGGGTCATAGTATAGACACCCTTTTCGAGTCCGTCGGTAACTACGTAGTAGTCGGTGCCGTCTATGGTCAGAACGGAAGTCGAGTAGTCGTAGCCGCCCACCACGCTCTCCGAGCCGCGCGTTACGACGCCGTTGTACATTTCATAGGCAACGTCGCCTATAGTGAGGTTGAATGAAGCGATTTTTCCTTTATTATTTCCCTCGGAGATAAGGTCGGGGTCGACGTATTTATCCACCAAGAGGGATATTTCATAGACGTAGACGCTCTTTTCGCTGTCCCAAACGGGAGTCGAAGCCACTACGTCCGAAAAAGTCAAATAAGAACTGCCCTTACCGCCGTTGTAGACGGCGACCAGCTTATAATCCGCGTATTGCTTGGCGGTCATTTCCGCTCTTACGGTGACGGTGGTGCCGCGCTTATAGGATCCGCTTTTCTTTTTAGTCAGTTTATCCGACTCCGACGAAGAGGTCGTCATATAGACGCGGGCGATCTTGTCCATCGAAGCGTCGGATAGAGTCTGAGAGGTCGCATCGGAAGAGAGCCCGCCGTAGAACGCCGTCGTGACTTTATAATCCGTATTGTCCACGACTATTCTGTAAGTAACGACGTCGGAATAATTGCCTGCGGCGTCTACCGTAGCCAAACGTACGGTATAGAAGCCCTTTTTCTCAAAGGCAATAGTCGCGGTGCCGTCTTTTGAAAAAACGGCTTTTTTTCTGTCGGAAGAGGCGTCCGTGGGATACTCGTCTTCGTCTATCGTATAGTAGACCGTTTCGGGGGCTCTTGCCGTACCGGTCGTCGTATAGATATCGGATATATTGGAGAGCTTAAACTGTAGCTGGAGGGAAGAATTGTATCTGCGGAGAGCGTTTTGCTCGGATATGACGCCGTAGACGGATTCGTCGTAGCCGTACGCGCCGAGCGAAGAGTCGGGATCGATTACCGGAGTCGACGGGACGGAGTTGTCGAGATAAATAGTCTCGGGATTACCCGTAACGTAGCTATGAGTTATTTCTCCCGTATCGGGGTCGGTCGAATACGAATACAAAATCCTCGGTATCAGGACGAGAGTCTTTTCCTCTTCTCCGTCATACTTGACTTTATAGACGGAAGTCTTGCCGTCGCGTTGATTTTTGGTACCGGAGGGGTTTTCGTCCACGAGGAGAGTGCTGTACCAGTCATAGAGACCGCTCTGACCGTCCGCGAGTATCCAGGTTACGGGTCTGTCGGTGCTGTTGAGAGCCTTGGAGTAATCGTCGGATATCTCGAAAGAACTTTTCACTCCGGAAGCGTCCGTATAAAAAACGTTGGAATATAGATACAGTTTATCGGAATATTTAAGATAAACGGCGCCGTCGGAGACGGAAAAACTTCCCAGCTCGTCTTTTGCGAAGTCAAGGGAACTCTTTTCGTCCGAGGTGTACACCGTACCGCGGTCGTCTCTGACCGTTACGGCTCCGGTCTCTTCCGCTTTGAGCGCCTGCGCGCCGAAACCCAGAGTATAATCGGAATCGCTCTCGACCGAAACTCGGACATCGGAGAACTTGACGAATATACCCGTGGACGGCAACAGCTCGGTACCGACGTTCTGCATATCCGCGTTATGGGTAGAAAAGCCCGTGAAGGTGATATCGAGATACGCCGAGTCTGCTGAAAAATTGCTCTTAGACAGGGATATAACCGTAGAAAAAGTCCTGCGTTCCGATTCCACTTCTATAGAGGAGCGAGAAAACGTAGTCATATTGTCGACGGTGCCGTCGGGAGACCAGGACAAATTGAAATCGAAGTAGTCCGTATAGTCTATTTCGTTTTCTTTGCCGAGGTCCGCGGAAGCGTTGTAAGCTACGTAATCGAAAGAAACCGTTGCTTTTATCTGGCTCAGACTTTGTTTGAGAGCCGCCGCCAATGTGCCGTCGGAAGTAAGTTTTATTTTTGAAGTGAAGCCGAAGTGCGGTGCCGACGCCCAAGCGTCGTCGTCGGTCGAACCCGTGTAGTAATTGAGATAAAATCCGTCGGAACCGTATCCGACCGTATTCGCTCTGCCGTCCCACGCGGTGGTCGAGAAGTCCGACACGGATACGGGATCGAAATAGAAATCGTGACCGTATCTGGAGTCGCTCGTAGAATCGGCGGAAGAATAAACGCCGCCGTCGCTCGTGGAGCGGATATCGTTGACGCCCAGCGCCAGACCGAGGTCTGCGGACAGATACGTCCCGTCCTTAACGGAAGAAGGATTGTTTTCCGCAAAGACTCCTCTGCCTCCGGACAATCCCGCAATCAATAAAAGTACGGCAATCGATATCGCCGCCAATATGACTAAAGCCTTATATATACGTGGGCGCATTCCGCGCGAATAATTATTCATAATACAAATATTACAATATAACTCGGCGCAAGTCAATACGTCTAAAAAGAAATTTCTATGAAAAAGCCTCTATTTTAAGAGGCTGTCTGTTTTCCGTCCGATACGTTTAGGTCAATATAGCATACATCTGAAACCACATCTCCGTAGACAGCGCGGCGGAGTCGGTTTCGTTCATTACTGCCTGCAATCTACCTATATTGGTATCTATGGCTACGTAAATATCGAGTTTTTGTTTTGTGTTAAAGGTGTTCGCGGCATCTACGGAAGACTTGAGGAGGTTGTATTCCGACACGAGCGCGACCAGTGCGTCCATAGAATCGAGAGAGCCTTCTTTGGACAAAATCATTACCTGCTCGTAGAGGACGTCCGCGGTCTTTTTCCTGAGATTATTCAATTGCTCCGCATACGAAGCATTTTCGGAGCCCGCGTCGAATTCCGTCAGAGGTCTGTTCATAACCAGCAGCCCTTCTCCCCTGCTCGCCACGGTTACGGCGTCCGTCTTGTCGGGATAGGTAGCGTAGACGACGTAATATTCCCCGTCCTTTTTTATAACATTGCCGCCTTTTCCCGACTGTCTTATGAAGGTCGCGTATTCTCTGGCGGCGTCGTAATCCGAGCCCGTCTTATACACGACGGAATAATAACAATCGTCGTTTTTTTCTCCGAAGACCGCAAGTATCCCCTCTTCTCCCGCCGCTGAAGCCAACAGCACCGTAACGGAAAACGCCGCGAACAGTACGACGAAAGTTATAATCCAAGCCGATTTTCCTCGTGATTTTTTAGAGTCGACGCAACGGGAAGCCTGTTTTTTAGAGGGGATTTTCTTATCGTAACTGAATGAATATTCCGTGTAATCCACTTCGCTCATACATAGATTATACGCGATTTTTTCATTACTATTCCGCGGCAACGGGAGTTGTTCTTTACAAACGCGCGTTTTTATGCTAATATATTTTTATTTATTTTTAAATTCAATGATTGAGGGAGCCTCTTATGGAAAGCAAATTCACCAAATGGGACAAAAGATTCATGGAAATGGCATTTATGGTCGGCAGCTGGTCGTCTTGTTACAAACAAAATCGTCAGGTCGGCGCGGTCATCGTTAAAGACAAGCGTATCCTCACCACCGGATACAACGGAGCGGGCGCGGGGATCGTGTCTTGTAAAGAAAAAGGCGAATGCATCCGAGAGAAACTCGGCATTGCTTCCGGTACTCGTCACGAGCTCTGCTACGCCATACACGCCGAACAAAACGCGATCATCCAAGCCGCCAAGACGGGCATCTCCATCAACGGCGCCACGCTGTACTGTACGCACCAGCCCTGTTCCATATGCGCCAAGATGATTATCAACAGCGGAATATCCAGAATAGTCTTTAAGGAAGGCTACCCTGACGAGTTCTCTATGCAGATGTTCGCGGAAGCCGACATCCTGGTCGAAAAATACACCGATTGACTTTCTACAAAAAATTCGATTTTTTATTTCCTAAACACTTGCATTAGCGTAATGCGAGTGTTATAATGAGCATAAATTAGCAATCTAAGCGATAGAGTGCTAAAAATGTAATGGAGGCTAAAATAAATGAAAATCAAACCATTATTCGACAAAATCGTATTAAAAGACCTGGAAGCGTGCGAAAAGACCGCAGGCGGACTTTATCTCGCGGGCGCATCCAAAGAAAAAGAACAGACCGCTGAAGTCGTAGCCGTAGGACCCGGCGGACTCGTCGACGGCAAAGAAGTGAGCATGGCTGTCAAGGTAGGCGACGTGGTAGTCTACGGCAAATATGCCGGAGCCGAAGTCAAACTGGACGGCGAGAAGTACGTCATCGTACGTCAATCGGACGTATTGGCGATTATCGAGAAATAATAAGGAGGCTATATTATGGCTAAGCAGATTATTTATAACGAAGAAGCTAGAAAAGCATTGGAAGCCGGAGTAGACGCTCTGGCGGATACCGTTAAACTGACGTTAGGACCCAAAGGTCGCAACGTAGTACTGGACAAAAAGTACGGTGCGCCGCTCATCACCAACGACGGCGTTACTATCGCAAAAGAAATAGAGCTCAAGGATCCCTTCCAAAACATGGGCGCTCAGCTCATCAAGGAAGTTTCGGTCAAGACCAACGACGTGGCGGGCGACGGTACCACCACTGCTGCCGTTCTTGCACAAGCAATGATTAAAGAAGGTCTCAAGAACGTAGCCGCCGGTGCCAATCCGATGATGGTCAAGCGCGGAATAGCTCGCGCGACGGAAGTTACGGTCGAAGAATTATCCAAGATATCCAAGCCCGTATCCGACAAAAACGACATCACCAGCGTCGCATCCATCTCCGCAGGAGACGAGAATATCGGCAGACTTATCTCCGAAGCTATGGAAAAAGTCGGTAAAGACGGCGTAATCACCGTAGACGAGTCCAAGACGATGAAGACCGATTTAAGCGTCGTAGAGGGTATGCAATTCGACCGCGGATACGTATCGGCATATATGGTCACCAACACCGACAAAATGGAAGCGGAACTGGATTCTCCTTACGTTCTTATCACCGACAGAAAGGTCACCAATCTTCAAGACATTCTTCCCGTTCTCGAGCAACTCGCCAAGACGGGACAGAGACTTCTTATAATCGCGGAAGACGTCGAGGGCGACGCGCTGGCGTCTCTTGTCGTCAACAAGCTGAAAGGCCTCCTCAACTGCGTGGCGGTTAAAGCCCCCGGATACGGCGACAAACGTAAAGCGATGCTTCAGGATATCGCTATCCTCACGGGCGGTCAAGTCATATCGGAAGAGCTCGGAATGGAGCTTCAGGACGCTACTATCAACGACCTGGGCAGAGCCAAACTGGTCAAAGTCGATAAAGATCACACCGTCATCGTGGGCGGAGCCGGAGACACCGACGCCATCGCGTCGAGAATCGCTTCCATCAAATCTCAAATCAAAGAGACCACCAGCGACTACGACAGAGAAAAGCTTCAAGAGCGTCTCGCCAAGCTCGCCGGCGGAGTAGCCGTCATCAATGTAGGCGCCGCTACCGAAATCGAGATGAAAGAGACCAAACTGAGAATCGAAGACGCCCTGTCAGCTACCAGAGCGGCTGTCGAAGAGGGTATCGTACCCGGCGGCGGCATCGCCCTGCTGTCCGTAGTCAACCGCGTAAAGGAAGCCGTATCGGATCTGTCCGGCGACGAACTGACCGGTGCCAAAATCGTCATCAAGGCACTGGAAGCGCCTATCAGACAGATCGCAGCCAACTGCGGCGTGGACGGCGGAGTGGTCGTCAACACGGTGGTGACCAACCCCGATCCCGGATTCGGTTACGACGCGCTCAGAGATTCTTATTGCGATATGACCAAGGCAGGCATCATCGATCCTACCAAAGTCACCCGTACCGCACTACAAAACGCCGCTTCCGTAGCAGGCGTGTTACTCACCACGGAAGCTCTCGTGACGGACATCCCCGAGCCTCACGCTCCCGTCGCGCCCCCCGCACCCGACATGTACTAAGATAATTTGAGATTCAAGCCGTATAAGGCGCAGGCTCTATGAGTCTGCGCCTGTTTTTTTATCCTTTCGTGTCATCGTCAACCGCCGAAAACGGCGATTTTTGAATTGCTTTAAGAAAAAGGAGAATAATATGAAATACACGGAATGGCTAAAAATATGGCTAAAACAAGTTAAAATATACAACAGACAGAAGACGTACGTATTGTACAAAAGCGTCGTCGAAGGGCGACTTACTGAAAAATTCGAGGGACTGAGAACCTCGGAAATAGATTCGAAAACCGTCCGAGAATATTCGGAAGAGTTGCTCTTATCGGGAAGAACTGATTCTAGCGGAGGATTGTCGCCCAACACGGTCAACTTAATCGTCAACGTTATAAAAAGCTCTCTAAAAGCCGCCTCGGACGCGGGCGAAATCGAAGAGTATCCCCTACGCTCCGTCAAACGACCGCGTACGACGGAAAAATTGATAACGAGCTTCTCCGTAGCGGAACAAAAGAAACTCGAAACGGCGATAATGCTGGAACCGAACAGCAAGTCGATAGGCATACTTATCGCCTTATACACGGGACTGAGGATAGGAGAATTATTGGCTCTCAAGTGGTCGGATATCGACCTTAAAAGTCGACTCATATCCGTCACCAAGACCTGCCACGACGGTCGGGACGAAAACGGGCGTCCATACAGATACGTGGGAGAACCCAAAACTTATTCGTCGTCGAGACTCATTCCCATCCCGTCTCAGCTACTTTCTTATATAAAAACCGCCGCAAAACTCAGTACGTCGGAATGGGTGATATCGAAGGGTTCCTCCTACGTATCGGTCAGAACATATCAAAAAAGCTTCGAATCTCTTCTGAAAAGGTTAAAAATCGAACACCGAGGGTTTCACTCGCTACGGCACACTTTCGCCACACGGGCACTGGAAAGCGGTATGGACGTCAGGACTCTGGCGGAAATTCTCGGTCATCGCTCCCCTACCGTCACGCTCAATCGCTACTCGCACTCTCTCATCGCGCACAAACGCAGTATGATGAACAAGCTGGGCAAAGGATTGGAAGCGGGAAAAGCCCTGTTGTCCGGCAATCGTTAATTATCCGTCCTCATAGTATAAAAAACGCTTGACCTCACACGCCGACGTGATATAATATTAGCAGACAATGTGATAGAGTGCTAACAGATATAAGGCGCGAGTGCTAAAACACATAGTCTAAGGAGAATAATTATGGAAAGTGAAAAATACACAAAAAAATCGATGTCCGCGCTCAACGAGGCGCAGACGATAGCTCTGGAACGCAAGCATCAGACATTGCGACCGGAGCACTTGGCAATGGCGCTTCTTTCAGACGAAGAAGGTTTAATCGTCCGACTTCTGGATAAAGGCGGAATCAACCCCGACGACGTCAAAAGAGACGTAGACCGACTTTTAAGGAAGCTCCCTTCCGTCACGTCCAGCGGCGAGCCTAGCGTATATATAGACAACTCGACAGCTCTGGTATTGTCCGCCGCGGAAAAATCGGCGAAGAAACAAGGCGATTCTTTCGTCAGCGTAGAGCATCTCTTCGAGGCGTTGCTCGAGGTCAAATCGGAGGAACTGAGTAAGGTTTGGGCGACGTACGGATTAACGGTCAAAAAGTTTGACGACTTATTAAAAGAAGTCAAAACGGCTCCCGTAGGTTCCGACGACCCCGAAGGGACCTACGACGTGCTCAACAAGTACGGTTACGATCTGGTGGCTAAAGCGAAGCGCAGTGAATCCGACCCTGTTATCGGGCGTGACGACGAGATCCGTAACGTCATCAGAATACTGTCAAGGAAGACAAAAAACAATCCCGTGCTGATAGGCGAACCGGGCGTGGGTAAGACCGCCATCGCGGAGGGGCTGGCTCAACGTATCGCCCGAGGAGACGTACCCGAGGGACTGAAAAACAAAGGAATTTTTGCACTCGATATGGGCGCGCTTATAGCCGGCGCCAAATATAGGGGAGAATTCGAAGAGAGGCTAAAAGCCGTGCTGACGGAGATTAAAAAAGCGGACGGTAGA
The DNA here is from genome assembly GCA_964613035.1 of uncultured Christensenellaceae bacterium. GTDB lineage: Bacteria > Bacillota > Clostridia > Christensenellales > DTU072 > CAVIQK01. Next base: position 26,031 of record CAZTFQ010000018.1, read on the forward strand.
ATGCTTCTGTTCATCGACGAGCTCCACACGATCGTAGGCGCGGGCAAGACCGAAGGCAGTATGGACGCAGGCAATCTTCTCAAGCCGATGCTAGCCAGAGGCGAGCTCCACTGTATAGGCGCGACCACTCTGGACGAGTACAGAAAATATATAGAAAAAGACCCCGCTCTAGAGAGACGTTTCCAGCCCGTAACGGTAGATCAACCGACCGTGGAAGACACCATCGCCATATTGAGAGGTCTTAAAGAAAGATATGAGATATTCCACGGAGTACGCATTCACGACCAAGCTTTGGTTGCCGCGGCTACGCTTTCCGATAGATATATAACGGACAGATTCCTTCCGGACAAGGCAATCGACCTCGTAGACGAAGCGTGCGCGATGATCAGGACCGAGATAGACAGTATGCCTACCGAGATGGACGTAATATCGAGAAAAATCATGCAGCTCCAGATCGAAGAAGTCGCGCTGTCTAAAGAGACCGACAAGCTTTCGCTCGACAGACTGGAAAACGTACGGAGAGAAATTGCCGAGCAGAGCGAAAAATTCAACGCGATGAAAGCCGAGTGGCAAAAAGAAAAAGACGGCATCAACGACGTCCAGTCCTTAAAAAGCGAAATCGAGCGCACCAATGCCGACATCGAGTCTGCAAAACGCGTGGCGGACTTCGGCAAAGTTGCGGAATTGATGTACGGAAAGTTGCCCGAGCTACAAAAGAGGTTGGAGGAAGCCGATAAAGTAAAAGACAAGCGTTCTCTTCTCCGAGACGAAGTCACATATGACGAGATAGCGGCGATAGTCGCCAAGTGGACGGGTATTCCCGTATCCAAGCTGATGGAGAGCGAAAAACAAAAGCTCCTCTCGCTAACCGACGAGTTGCACAAGCGCGTCATCGGACAAAACGAAGCCGTCGAGCGCGTTTCGGAAGCCATATTGCGTTCTCGCGCGGGTATCTCGGACGAAAATCGCCCTATCGGGAGCTTTATGTTTCTCGGACCTACGGGCGTAGGCAAAACGGAACTCGCCAAGACTCTGGCGGAATATCTCTTCAACGACGAAAAGAGCATCGTCAGAATCGATATGACCGAGTATATGGAAAAATTCAGCGTGTCCCGACTCATAGGCGCGCCTCCGGGATACGTCGGTTACGACGAGGGCGGTCAATTGACGGAAGCGGTACGTCGTAAGCCCTACTCCGTGGTACTCTTCGACGAGATAGAAAAAGCCCACCCGGACGTCTTCAACATCCTCTTACAGGTGCTGGACGACGGCAGAATAACCGACAGTCAGGGCAGAACGGTCGACTTCAAGAACACCATCATCATTATGACGTCCAATCTGGGCAGCGGCATCATACTGGACTCCGTCAAAGAAGACGGCACGGTTTCTAAGGACGCTCAGGACGAAGTCGACCGACTTCTGAAGACCACCTTCCGCCCCGAGTTTCTCAACCGTCTCGACGATATAGTCACCTTCTCTCCCCTTTCGCGCTCAGACGTCCGCTCCATTATCGACCTTCTGCTTAACAAGCTGAGAAAACGCCTCTCCGCTCAAAATCTCTCCCTCCGCGTCACCGACAAGGCAATCGACGCCGTAATCGAAGGCGGATACGACGTGACCTACGGCGCAAGACCGCTAAAACGATACCTTGACAGTAAGGTCGAGACCGCTATCGCGAAAACAATCCTCTCGGGCAACGTCTCCGAGGGCGATACCGTCATAGTAGACGCCGAGGACGGAGAAATATTCATATCCGCGTCGAGCAATTAACCTCTTCTCCCTCTCAACATCAAGAGCCTTAACGGGCTCTTTTTTTATGTGAAATAAAGTTTCACAATTTTCACATATCTTTCATTTTCAAAAAGTCCGATATTTGTATGTCGGTGGTATGTTCGTTTTTTATAATCTTCTTGAAAATTATATTTTCAGTTATTTTAGGAGGACTGAATATGAACAAAAAACTCATCTTAGCTATCGTCCTGATTATCGCGATGACTCTCATCGTCGTCGCCTGTGACGGACTCCCTCCGCAGATTGCGGGTCCCGGCGGGAACAATAACTCTCCCTCGGGTAGCGAACCTAGCGGCAATCAGGACGCCGATCTCAACTACGAAACTCTCTACGCGTATGCGCAGGAGCTCGGATTCGAGGGGACCATCGACGACCTGATCGAAGCGTGTCGCGGACAGAATGCCTACGAAATAGCTCGTAAGCACCACTATCACGGCACCGAAGAAGAATGGCTCCAATCCCTCATCGGAGCCGCCGGTAAAGACGGTCAGGACGGCGTAACGCCTTCTATCGGAAGTAACGGCAACTGGTGGATAGGCGATATCGACACCGGCGTCAGAGCCGAAGGTAAAGACGGTATAGACGGCAAGGACGGTGAAGACGGAGTCGGAATAGAAAACGTTCTACTCTCCGACGACGGCTGTCTCTCCATTATACTCACCGACGGAAGTCGAATCGAGCTCGGTAACGTCCGAGGCGAAGTCGGTAGCGCGGGGCAAAACGGTCTCGATGGTAAGAGTGCCTACGAAATTGCTCTCGACAACGGTTACGAGGGTAGCGAAGAAGACTGGCTCGAGACTCTGGTCGGTGCCGCGGGCGCGGACGGACAAAACGGTCAAGACGGTCAAGACGGCAAGGACGGCATTACGCCTTCTATCGGTGACAACGGCAACTGGTGGATAGGCGATATCGACACGGGTGTCAGAGCCGAGGGTAAAGACGGTCTCGACTATATCGAGCTGGACGACGGTAATTTTTACGTCTCGGTAGGCACCAGAACGAGACTCTCCCGTCTCAATATCCCCGAGTCATTCAACGGACAATATATAATAGGTATAGAGGAAGAAGGTTTCCTCGCCTCTAAGGCTCTCACGGAAATCACCCTCACCCCCTCTATAAAATGGATCGGGAAGAACGCTTTCCCCTCCACTCTTACTAAGGTCGTCTTCAACGGCACCTGTAAAGAATGGTCGGAAGTGGTCATAGAAGAACCCAACGACGC
>CAZTFQ010000019.1:0-28743 GCA_964613035.1 uncultured Christensenellaceae bacterium
CCCCCCCCGATGAATTGTCAACAATTTTCCATAAAATTATTGACAATTCTTCAATTAAATGAATCCTGACGGATTCGTTATATTCGTCTGACGACGAGTGAAATTCACCGTTGGTGAGTGAAATTCGCCTGACGGCGAGTTAAGGATTTACTCAGCTTTGACAGCTAGAGTTATCGGCACTACGTGCCTAGAATACAGCTGTCAGCCTGCGCTAAAAAAGACATCGCAAGGATGTCTTTTTTGTTCTTAAATGGATTTTTCTTTTCGATTAGATTGGGCGTCAGACGAGGCAGGCGCGGAATGTTCCGAGTGAAGTGTACTTTGACGTACTCGAACGAGGAAACCCGTAAGCCTAACGTGGTATCACGCCCAAGATTATCGAAAAGGATACAGATAGAGGATGGACCCGTTAGGATTATTGGGCATCTGGATGACGCCTTTTTGATATTCAGGCAAAAACTTGAGAAGTTTTTCCATAAGTTGAGAGACGTTTTTCGAGTTATAGTTCTGGGGAATGAAGTCGGCGTATTTTTTCTTCATATTATCGGCTATAGCCGAGTAATAGGCGTAACCGGAATCGCTCGTAGAGATGAGCTCCGAAATAATCGACTTGAGGGCGGAGAGCTTTTCTTCCTCCAGAGGGCAAGATTCCTGCGCGGGGCGAGAGGGCTTCTTGCGAGATTTTTTCTTTTTCTCGGAGTCCTTAGAGTCCTTAACGTCGGGGGAACCTTTCTCGAGAGGCTTGGGGGATTTTTCCGCCTTGTCTTCTTTTTCTTCCTCGTCCAGATAGACGTACTCGCTAAAGGCGTTGATGAATTCCTTACGGGCGTTTTTCGTACCCATACCGACGACGATTTTATCGTTCTCTTTAAGTTCTTGCGCAAGGCGAGTGAAGTCGCTGTCGTTGGAGACGATGCAGAAGGTCGTGATGAAAGGCTTCTCGTAGAGGATTTTCATTGCCTGAATGGCGAGCGCCATATCGGAGCTGTTCTTCCCCTTGCGGAGGTTGTATTGCTGAATGCCCGTCATGGCGTTGTCTTTGGCTTCCGCCGACCATTGCTGTAGATTGGTAGAGATAAGATTGCCTATAATCATCTTAATGAGAACGTTGCCGCGTTCTTCCATCATAGAGATGATCTTCTTGGCGTTTTTATGACCGATGTTTTCCGCATCTATTAAAATTGCTATTTTTTCCATATTACTCCTACTCTCATAATTAAGGGAGAGAATTTTTTCGATAATATTGTACCAAAGGGTGTCGATTAAGTCAACGGGTGCTGTCGAGGTAGCTGGCGCCTATAAACATAACGTCGTTGATGTACTTATTGACGATGCGATAATAGAGGAGCTTGCCGTCTCTTCTGTAACCTACGAAACCTGCGTCACGGAGAATCTTCAGCTGATGGGATACGGTGGTCTGATTGAGATTAAGTATCCGCGTGAGGTCCGTTACGCACATCTCTGATATAGACAGACACGAGAGAAGCTTGATACGCGTAAGGTCGGAAAAGACTCCGAAGAAATTGACCAAATCGTAAAAAACCGTATTCTTAGGCAAATAAGCCTTAATTGCGCCCTCCGTCGAATCGGCGCGGACCGTATTATCCATATAATCACCTCGACTCGATTATACAACGGAAAACAAAGTCGTCACAACGCGGGAAATTGTCGCATATTGTTGTAATTAGAAAAATAGTGTAATCGGAGGTCGAAATGAACAATCTTTTACCGTTGTTGCTGGTCTTATTGTTGTCGGGAGACGGAGAAAACAATATTATGCTGGCATTGTGTCTGGTCCTGTTATTATCCGATAGCGGCGGAAGCGGCGGCACGGACGGGTCGTGCGGATGCACTCTTTAAGACAGCTTGCCGAGGCGTTTTCCTATATAATCGTAGAGCTCCAGCACTATGAAGTCGTATATCAAGAAGGCTACGACGAATACCGCGTCGAAGACGAAAAATATCGCGGTTTCGGAGAATCCGTCCAAGAAGACGAGCTTGTCGACGTCTATGACGAGTAATCCGGCGAGAGTATATATTACGTAAAAAACGAGAGTTGCGTACAGAATCTTGACGGGGACGGTCAGGACGGTTTTTATTCCCTTTCTCTTGGCTGATATCGTAAGTATGATATAGAAGCTACCGAGTAGGACGTACGGAATAACGGACGTCTGAGCGATAATCGCGCCGAGGACAATCACGGCTATAGAGGCGAGAGCGGATTCTCTGACATATCCGCGCGACATGGGGATAATCGTCCCCACCGCAGCCAATACGGTGAAAGTCAGTTTCATCGACGGGACGAAACGGGACAGTATTATGAATACTAAAGCCACGGCTGCACCGATTGCCGCCGTGGCTATTTTTTTACTCATTTAACAACAAGCGATAAGGTCGCCGCCCATACATTCGCAACAGCAGTCCGCGCAGATGAGAGTGCTACAGCAGTCGCAAATATCGTCGCTTCTTCCTCTAAACGACGACGTCGTCTGATAATTGACCTTGCCGTCGGAGTTGTTGACCTTGGCGTAGTAATTGTCGTGGAATTTTTCGCTCTTGCCTTTCATCGCCTCTTCGATACCCTTCAAGGTGTCTTTATACTTCTGATTGTCGGGCTCGAGGTCCACTGCCATTTGGAGTTCTCTTCTGGCGTCGTTGTGCCAGCTTTTTTGATAATAAATACCGCCTTGGAGATAATGCCAGCGTGCGGAACGACGATTGAGCTTATTGAGCTCTTCCTGTGCGGCGTCGTACTTTTTATCGCGAATAAGCCCCTCTATTTTATCCAAGACTTCTTCCGAGTTGTCTATATAATATCTATCCTCCAATATCTCCAGACAATCTTTATACGCTTCGTCCAGTTCTTCCAGTCGGTCGCAGGCTTCTCTGCCTACTTCGCCGGGCTCGAACCTCTTATCTATCCACTCCTCTCTCAAGCGAGAATAAGCGTCGTAAAGTTCCGTTTGGGATACCGATTCGGTTACGCCGAGCACCTTAAAGGGATTTTTTGTCATATTTTTCTCCTGATAAAACTTTTTGTTTTCTTTGTTCCAGCCCCAAGTAAATTATATTGGACAACGGACCGTCGGCGGTCTTGAGGGGGATGTCGTCGAAGATTCTTTTAACGGTCTCTATCGAGGCATTGAGGGTCTCCGTAGCGAGGGTGACGGCGGCGTTGCGCCGGTCTAGGGGGGTAAGGCTCATATCCGCGAGGGGATTGAAACGATTGTTCTCGATATCGTCGTCGTAATCGTCGAGGGCGTCTATGACGTAGATATATCTGCCCAGATTATAGAACAGCTCTCCGAGCGGCTCGTAGTCCTTTTTGACGACGGCGGCAGCCGATCTCAAAATCTTCGCAAAGGGATCCGCCATGGCGTCGAGAGAATGATTGCCTTCTCTCTCCATCTTAGCCAGTCTCTCGTACTCTCTGCGGCAAATCTCGTCGAAGTCTTTTAGAGCTCTTTTCGCCTTTTTGTATCCCGAAGATATAATCGCTCTGCCGACGCCTTTTAAGAGGCGTTTTTCGTCGTTGACGTCGTCTACTGCTTTATAATGTCCGAGAATCGCATTGATATACGCGACCGTCTCGAAAGAATGCTCGCATCTGACGCAATTGACCTTTTTTATCCAATGAATCGGGCAATGCTCTTTTTTTACGACGGGCGTTTCGTCTCCGAGCGCCGCGGAAAACATCGCGAGCAGCGTTATATCGTAAGACAACGTCAGTCTGGCGCATTGACCGGTACAGTCGCCGATAGCCTTACATATGCCGCAGTAATACGCGCGATACAGCTCGTAATCCTTGACTAATATATTGGGCTTGTCGGGGACGACGTAACCGAACATTATCTACCTACCAGACCGACCTTTTTATAGACTTTATTAAGAGTTTTGTAAGCGATACGACCGGCTTTTTCCGCTCCGAGAGCGGCAATTTCTTTAAGGTAATCCTTATTGCTCATAAGTCTGTCGTACTCTTCTCTGACGGGACGGAGTTTTTCCACGACCGACTCGCCTACTTCTCTTTTGAAATCCGCATAACCTCTGCCCTCGAAGGACTTGACGATATCGTCGATACTTCTGTCGGTCATAGCGGACATAATGGTTAGCAAGTTGGAGACGCCGGGCTTATTGACCTCGTCGTATCCGACGACCGTATCGGAATCGGTGACGGCGCGCTTAAACTTACGCATAATCGTATCGGGGTCGTCGAGAATATTGACGGAGCCGTTGGGGTCGGGGTCGGACTTGGACATTTTCGCGGTCGGGTCCTGAAGAGAGAAGACCTTGGCGCCCGACTTGGGATAAAAGCCTTCCGGGACCTTAAAAGTACCGGGGTAGATAGCATTGAATCTCTCCGCGATATCGCGAGTTATTTCAAGATGTTGTTTTTGGTCGATGCCGACGGGAACGAGATCCGTCTGGAAAAGAAGAATATCCGCCGCCATAAGGACGGGATAATCCATCAATCCCATATTTATATTATCGGAGTGTTTTCTGGATTTTTCCTTAAATTGAGTCATACGAGACATTTCTCCGATATAAGTATAGCAATTAAGTATCCAACACAACTCTGCGTGAGCGGGAAGATGAGACTGGAAGTAGATTATGTTTTCTTCCGGATTAAGACCGCAAGCGAGATACTGCGCAAAGAAGCTCAGCGCTCTGGCTCTGAACTCCGCGGGGTTTTGTCTGACCGTCAACGCGTGAAGATCCGCTATCTCGTATACGGCATTGTATTCTTTGCCGAGTTTTAGCCAATTGCGGACGGCTCCTATATAATTGCCTATCGTGATACAGCCGGTAGGTTGTATTCCGCTATAGAGCGTCGGCTTAATCGTATCCATGGTCTATTTTCTCCTATATAAATTAAGTATAACGTCTATCAAATCTTCTTTTCCCGCGTGAGTGCCTTTAGAGACTTTTTTACTCCATACTCCCGCCAGTGAAGATGGTATCTCGACTCCGGTAAATTCTCTGAGTTTTTTCGAGGCTACGGAGGCGTCTTTTTCATTCTCGCCGAGAATCGCACGACAGACCGCGAGAGGGTCGTCGTACGGCGTGGACACCGTCACTACGATAGACGGGGTATAATCCTGAACCTCTCCGAGATACTTGAAATAAGCCGCGCTCGCCGATGCGGAACGAGCGTCGAGTACGTAATCGAAGTCGTCGTAAAACTCTTCTATTTCCTCTTTTATTTCGTTATCCGTGACGTCGAAGCAAGAGACGTTTTTTGAACGAAAGTCGGGGTTATTTTCTCCGACGATTATTTTCCCTATCGGGAGTCCCGCGCCGAGGGCGTATTCGGCGGCTTTTAAGAGTCTCTTCTCTCCCTTAGGCAAGAATATGTTGACTTTATCTCCGACGGTTATTTCCTCGGAAGCGACCAGATCGCAATAAGCGGAAACCAGCACCGATACATACGGGACCGTTTCCGCGATATTATCGGAAAGGTCCACTAAAAAGTAATCGTCTTTCAACTCCGAAAAACGTCCCGAAGAAACTGCTTCCGCGATAAGAGCTTCGGCTTCTTTTTCCGTACCGTCGAACTCGACCGTCTTGATGCCGTCGGTAGATAAGAGACGACGTTTTTTTAGAGGAGACAGGTCTCTAGACGCTATGACGAGGACGTCTACGTCGTCGGCGTACGAGGACATAGCCATACCGTCTAGCGCGTCGGTCGTAACGATAAGAGGACGACGATTGTCTGCTTTTATTTCTTTAGCGCGGTTAATCAGAGCGGATAAAGTGGACGCCGCGACGTCAGATGAGTCTGCCGAACGTCCGTGCCAAAGTTCTGCCAAAAACAAACCGTCGTCCACTTTGACCACGGGGACGGGGTCGTTGTCCTCGAAGGTAGCGGAAGCGGTCGTCAGCATTCTCAAGACGTCGAGCTTGTCTACGGAAGTGAAGTAGCCGGCATACACGAAAGTGGCTCTGGCGGCATAATCCATAGAAGAAAGTCTCTCGATATCGGTCTTTCTTAAGATAGGAAATGACGACGGATGAAAATCACCGCCGTCACTTACGTCTCTCAATATCATATCGATATCGGAGAGTTTTGTGTGCCTTTCTTGAGATATATAATCCATTTAGTCTATATATTGCTTAAAGAAATCGGGAATCTCTTCGAGGTCTCTGGATATCGTCAGGGTGAAGTTGACCTCGTTCTTGTCGGAGATTTTTTTGAGCTCGTCCATAAAATGAGACATATCTTCTATCTGATTGTTCATCATTCTGACCGCGCCGTCGATGAAAATTTCCTTAATGTCGTAGTTGCCTGCGAGCAGTCCTCTTATGAATCCGAGGAGACCGTTTTCGTCGCAGATGCCGTACTCTGTGGTGTCTATATAGCGAATAACGTATTTAACTTCGCTGACGTGGCGACCGTTGTCCGTGAGATAAATGACGTCGCCGGGAGAATTGACGCCTCTCTCGTTGGCTACGTCGATGATTCTTTTTGTCTTGCCTGTACCTTTGCCGCCGTAAATAATTTTTATCATTTTAGCCTCCTTGTGAGCTTGCTGTTACTATATGTTTATTATACTTGATTATCGACCTTTTTACAAGAGGCAATTTAAGCCAAATGATTATTTTCTAAAATTTTTTTCGTCGGACGAGTCCGTCGTCCCGCGTTAATCCTTAATCTCGGCGAGTTTTTCGTTTTGTGCGGTGAGGTGGAGCGCCTCGAGCATCTCGTTCATGTCGCCGTCGAGAAAACCGGGAAGAGAATATAAAGTCATACCTATGCGGTGGTCCGTGACTCTTCCTTGAGGATAATTGTAAGTACGGATACGCTCGCTTCTGTCTCCGGTACCGACCTGAGACTTACGATTCTCGGCGTATTCTTTATCCTTTTGGCTCTGATAGAAGTCGAAGAGACGAGATTTAAGGACTCTCATTGCCTTTTCTCTGTTCTTAATCTGGCTTCTTTCGTCCTGACATTCCACTACTATACCCGTAGGAAGGTGAGTTATGCGGATGGCGGACTCGGTTTTATTGACGTGCTGACCGCCCGCGCCGCTGGAGCGATATGTGTCTATCTTAAGGTCCTTGTCGTTGATTTCCACCTGTGCGTCCTCTGCTTCCGGCAGAACCGCCACCGTAGCGGTAGAGGTATGCACTCTGCCCTGACTCTCGGTCTCCGGGACTCTCTGCACTCTGTGCACGCCGCTCTCGTACTTCAGCTTGGAATACACGTCGGCGCCTTTCACCAAAAATACGGCTTCTTTTATTCCGCCCAATTCCGTCTCGTTGATAGAAATATCTTCCGTCTTCCAGCGACATCTCTCGGCGAGTCGATGATACATTCTGTATAACTCCGTCGCAAATAAGCACGACTCTTCTCCGCCCGCACCGCCGCGGATCTCGACGATAACGTTTTTCCCGTCCATGGGATCCTTAGGCAGAAGCAAAACTTTCAGTTCCGAGACCTTTTCTTCACGTTTGGATTTAAGGTCGTAAAACTCCGCGTTAGCCATATCGCGCAATTCTTTGTCCTCGTCGTTCATCATCGCCTGGCAGTCTTCCATGTCGGATACTATCTTCAGATACTCTTTGTAGGCTTCTATGATAGGCTCGAGAGCCGAGTGTTCTTTGACCAATTCTCTCCACTCGTCCTGACGAGCGACGACCTCCGGAAGACCTATTCTCTCGGAAATCTCTTCATATCTCTGTAGAAGCAATTTTAACTTTTCAAACATAATATATCCTTAATTATCGTTGATTATCGGGGATTTTTTTATAACGGCGACTCTGTCTACGGGGGGATTGTTATAATCCTTGACGAAACCGACTTGGTATCCCGCGAACATATCTTCTATCGCCGCGCGTTGATCGCAACCTATCTCCAGGAACATAACGCCGTCGTCGTTGAGGTAAGCGTCGAAACTCTCTCTTATACGTCTATATACGTCCAGACCGTCTTTTCCGCCGTCGAGAGCAAGGCGGGGCTCGTAATTCTTCACTTCGGAATCCAGATTTTCATAATCGGCTCTGTCGATATAGGGAGGATTGGCGACAATTACGTCAAACTTCTCGTCCTTCTTAACGACTTTGAAAAGGTCTCCCCTTCTCCATTCCACGTCGGCGGACCACGTTTCGCCGTTACGACGAGCTACGTCCAATGCGTCTGCCGAGATATCGGAAGCCACGACTTTGGCAACGGTCTCCAGAGCCAGCGTGACCGCCACCGCGCCCGAGCCCGTGCAGAGCTCCAAAACGGACGGATTAGTTTTCTCTGCTATAGCTTTAATCGCGTTTTCCGCGAGAATTTCCGTGTCTTGTCTGGGGATAAGGACTCTCTGGTCGACGTAAAAAGCCCTACCGTAGAAGTCCGCTCTACCCGATATATATTGAGGAGGGACGGCTTTTTTTAACTTCTTGACGGCTTCTTTCATTTTGACGTACTCGTCTTCCTTAATCATTCTGCCGTCGTAGAGCTCGGACTTCTTTTCGAGTCCCATAACGTCGAGCATAACGAGTTCGAGTTTGTCTTCCTTTTCTTTTCCGATAACTCTTAAAAGTTCCGCCTTAACTTTATCGACGCTTTTCGACGTATCGAAATAAGACGCGGGGATAGAGGGGTCCGCTTCCATATCGAGCACCGTCTTAAAAGCGGTTATGGCGCATTCCATCATACCGTCGTCGGGTTCTCTGGTGGTGAGTTTTTGAAGGAGAAGTCCCGGGAACTTAAGCACTCTGACCACGGGATTGTCGAACTTGGCTAGGAGCTTAAGCACCTCGTAAGAGATACCCGCGACTATCGGGATGCAGGCTATTCTCACAAGGACTCTGACAACGTAATTAAGCACTACGTTACCGCCCTCGATGAAGTCTACGGGGAAGAGCATGAAGAAGAAAATCGACAAGAGCATGACGATGAACATAAAGGTCGTCCCGCAACGGTCGTGTTCCTTTTTCATTCCTCTGACGTTGTCCACGGTGAGCTCCAATCCGTGCTCGTAGCAAGCGATGGTCTTATGCTCCGCGCCGTGATACATGAACAGTCTCTTGATATCTTTTAGAAGGGATATTGCCCATATATAAAGGATAAAAATCGTCATTCTGAGGACGCCTGCGACGGCATTGTAAGCTACGCTCATACCGAAGCTCGACGTATCGAGCGAAGAAAAAATCGCAGTGGTCGCCAGCTGAGGGATAAGAACGAAGAGCGCAAGTGCGAACACTACGCCGAGGATTGCGGAAAACGCCGTTACGACGTCCATTATATCCACATGAAAAGTCTTGGAGACCCACTTTTCGAAACGGGACGGTTCTTCTTCCACTGCGGCGTACACCTCGCCGGAGCGAAGGATGTACTTCATACTGTCTTTCATCGAAAGACCAAAGTTGAGCACGCCTCTGAGTATCGGCACTCGAAACGCCTTATTCTTATCATTGAAGGGCGTAAATCTTTCCGATTCCACCTGGATGTTGCCTTTGGCGTCTCTGACCGCGGTGGCAGCTACCGAAGTACCCCTCATCATGACGCCTTCCAGCACTGCCGAGCCGCCTATGTTACAGCTGTTTTTTCTACTCATAATCCTTGTTAATTATAAAAAAAATGCAATCACTCTCGTCCGACTCAATATACGGATAGGCGATAGTGATTGCAAATTCTTAAAAATAAACGGCGATTAGCCTCTATTGAAGCGCTTGTTGAATTTATCGACTCTTCCGCCGGATTCTACGACTTTTTGCTTACCGGTATAATAGGGATGGCACTGGCTGCAAATATCCACTCTAAGCGTATCGACGTTCTTGGTCGTACCGACTTCGAATTCTGCTCCGCAAGCGCATACGCATTTAACGATTTTGTACTTGGGTTGTATTGATTCTTTCATATCTATCACCTTTTTTATAAATTTCTAAATGTCATTATATATTAAGTCGTGAGGATAGTCAATCGTTTTTTATATTTTATATAACAATACAGACCGATTATTTCTTTTCCACGACGATAACGGGCGCTACGTATAGCTCTCTGTTGTCCGACATCTCCGAAAAAAGCTCTTCCGCGTCTTTAAAGTCGACCGTTTTGTCTATAAGTCCTTTCAAATCCAATATCCCCTGAGCGAGCACGTTGAGAGCGGCGCCGAACTGTTTTCGTCCGTCGCATACGCCGTACACGCGAAGATTTTTCGCAAGCACGGGATGGAGATCCGTAGTGAGATTGGAATAATTGTCGTGGATGGAGACGATGACGGATTCTCCGTTGTCCCCTGCCAGCGCGAAAAGGTATCTGGACACGACGTTTTCTCTGCCTTCAAGAATCGTTCTCTCTGCCAATCGTCCGCCGGTTATTTCCAAAACGCGACCTTTCACGTCTTCCGTAGTGCTGTTGATCGTGTAATACACGCCGTAATCGGCGGCTATGTCTATGAGGGACTTATCCGCAGAAATGAAGACGGGCACGTAGCCGTAATACACGGCGAGTTTGGCTATAATGACGGACAAAACGCCTCCGCCGATGATCGCTATATAGTCGCCCTTCTCCGCGTGCATCCCCGAAAAGGCGCTCAAAGCTATGGCAACGAGGTCGGTAAACAGAGCGTCGTCTTCGTCCACGCTCTCCGGAAGAGGTACGATAGCCGACGGGTCGACGCTGCAAAACTCTCTTAAAAAGCCGTCTTCGTTGACGCCGGAGATACTGCTGTCGATGGAATCAGTCTCGCGATAAGGATTGAGCAAGACCTTCTCACCCTGTTTCAATCCGTATTCCGGATAATCGTCGGACACGTAAGCCGTCGCCATATGGCAAGGGCAAATTTCGCGAGTTATTTTTTTACCCGAAAAGTAATCCACGTCGAGTAGCGACGGCATCACCTTGCGAATTTTTACCATAACGCCGCCGACGCGCAACTCGTCCGAGGACAGTTTAAGTGATTTATCTCCCGTAACCTTATAAATCTGCATATCGATATTATATCCCATTACGGATTAAAAAGCAAGAGATTAAGTATGAGGAACTAAAGGCTCTCGTCGATTATCATGGGAGCGAGCACGTCCACGTCGCCTGCGCCTAGGATGAGAACGAGGTCGTCGCGTTTTACTTCCGATATTAACGAGACCGCTATGTCGCGAAGTTTTTCGGAATATCGACAAAACATAACGTCGCGCTTCACTTTGAGATATAAGTCGTACGCCGTGAGCCCTCTGGAAGAATCTTCTCTGGCGGAATAAGAGGCGGTGAAAAAGAGGACGTCCGCCCCGTAAAAGGATCGAGAAAAGCTCTCGAAAAGTTCTGCCGTCCTAGAATAGGTATGCGGCTGAAAGACCACGAAGAGCCGTCCGCCGGTCATAGAAGCAGCCGTCTTAATCACTCCGGATATTTCCGACGGATGGTGCGCGTAATCGACGTAGACGGGGGCGCCTTTTAGTCGGCCTTTTAACTCGAAGCGTCTGGCTACACCCTTGAACGATCCTATCGCATCGGCGACGACGGAAGGAGAAATACCGTTTTCTATAGCCACCGCGGACGCCGCGGCGATATTATCCAGATTATAACCGCCTCTTAAGACTGTCGACGTTTTTATACTTTCGTCTCCGAATACGAGTCTGAAGTCCGTCGTATGCTCGTACGGGAATACGGACTCCGCGCGATATTGTCCGTCCTTACCGTAAGTGACGATATGCTTATATGGGCATAGGTGCATATATTCATTTGCAAGTATGCGCGGAAGATAAAGTCTCTCTATCGACGGTTTACTCGCGAAAGACAAAAAAGCAGCCTTGACTTCTTCGAGATTTTTATACGTATCGGGATGATCGAATTCCACGGAAGTTATCACCGCGTCGGTGGGATTGAGACTCAAAAAATTGCGATTATATTCGCATGCTTCCGTCAAAAATATGTCTCTGCCTCGATATATCAGATTATCGAGACCTATGGGCACGCCGCCTATATGGGCGCAGAATTTTTTATCGGACTTATTTAATATGGTCGCTATCAGGGAAGTTACGGTCGTTTTTCCGTGAGTACCGGCAACGGCGATTTTTTTATCGAAAAAGCTTTCCGCGTCGGACAGAAAGGTTTTTCTGTCGATGACAGTCATACCGATTCTTCGGGCTTCGGTCAATTCTTTATTTGAAGAGGGTATCGCGGAGTTATAGACGACGAGGGCGTCTTTAGGGAAGCCGTCGGGGTTTTCTCCGACATACACTCTTGCGCCGGATTCCGCCGCGGACAAGAAATATTCCGAGACGGCCCGGTCGCTTCCGCTGACGTCTTTTCCGTTAAGCAGCGCAAGTTTTGCCAGCGCGGACATCGACACGCCGCCCACGCCGATGAAGTGAATCCGTTGAAAAACGTCTATATATGCCATAAAACCAATATATGCCGCAAGTATGAAAAAGTGTAAAAAAAAAGCGCACGACCTAGTCGTACGCGATTCTTATACAACATACCCGACGTCTGGCGTCCTCTACGGGACGGCTCTCGACGTCATTAACGAAAACGTATGGAAATATCTTAATTATTTAATTTATTCCAGAGCAGCCAGTTCTTTTTCGTACTCTTCTATAACGGCAGCCTTAATCTGCTCTCTTATTTCCGTACGAAGAGGATGTGCGACGTCCCGATATTGACCGTCGGGGGTCTTTTTAGAAGGCATAACGATAAACAAACCTTCCTGTCCCTCAATAAGTTTAAGGTCGTGCACGACGAAATCGTCGTCTATGGTAATGCTTGCGACGGCACGGAATTTGGAATCTTCTCTTCTTAAAACCTTAACTTTAACTTGTGTAATGTTCATTGTCACTGCTCCTTATCGATATGTAAATATTTTAACACACCTTTTTTCAGGTTTCAAGACCGAATTTTAATAAATTTGCCCTAAAAATGAAAAAATACGAGTCGGAGAGGCTCGTAATAGGGGGTGGGCACTATCAAAAAAAACTTCTCGATAATCGAGTAGGTCTTATGCAGGGCGAAATTTCGTGTTGTCAAGGTGCCGCTTAATCGTAATAATCGACGAACATACGGCGGTTTTGATTGACGTAATCGGGCTTCAAGGCACGCTTAAATATTCCGCAATCCGTCCTCACGTAGATACTGTCCGTGACGGATATTTCGAGAGGTCTGCCTTCGGGTAAATCGATGATGGCATCTATGAGTCCGAAACTCCTTACGCATTGTATCCCTATCGCGGTAAGCACGTACAGTCTGTCGTTGACGTCCACGTCGATATCGATACCGCCGCGAGGTTTAATACACGGGACGGTATGCAGTAGAGCGTGCACGGCTCTCTCGTCCGTAGATGCAGACTCTCTTGTCGGGTGCGCATAGACGACGTCATCGTCTAGGTCCGAGGCATAGAAAAACTGTCCGTCGGCGGACTTCACGACGTGAGAATACTTGTCGGATAACTCAGTCTCGGGCGTCGGCTTGTCGGGGAATACGTCCGCCGGCTCCCACACGGAGGTCTTGGAGAGGAATGTGCCTATACGAGGAGGATTGGCGGGAGCGACAATCTTACGGTCTCGATAATCTCGCCAAATCCACTTATTACGCACGTATGCGGTCTCCTCATCGCGATAGCGGCTACAGTGTCCCTCTCCCGGGAAAAACTCGCAAGCGAAGTCGTATCCGGCGTATTCCAGAGCCGATTTCGCTTCTATATTTATAGGGTAACTTGCTCCGAAGTAATCGTCGGGTTCGTGTTCGGAATACTCTTGATATACTCTCAACGGTTTAGTCTCGCATTTTCTAATCAAATAAGGGACTTCGTTACCCTTGCCCATCCCCAAAAACGACGGAGAGCTCATATATACTCTACGGAAGCATTCCGGATGAAACCAAGCTATAAGGAAAGCCGATATTCCGCCCGAAGAGCCTCCGGAGACATAATGCATATCGGGGTCGTCGAAGAATCTAAGTCGATACTCCTCGGCTATATACGGGATAAGCTCGTAGACGACGAAGTCGGCGTATTCCGTCGTAAACAAATCGTAAGAATTGACGCGTCTGTTATACTTATCGCCGCCGGCTACTTCTTCTACCGCCGGATAGACTCCTACGCATACGCAATACGGAGCGTTGCCCTCTTGCGCAAGTCTCAGCATCGATCGGACGTTGGCGTCGTTGAGTCCGTCGTGGTCAAGGAGTAACGCGTACTTATCGCACTCTTCGGACGGGACGGCTATCTCGAAAGAAAAAGTCATCCCGCTCTTATATCGTTTACCTACAAGACTGCCTTTCTTATATATAATCCGATTATCCATAATCTGCTATAAAATAAGGAGGTTACTTCTCGTAAGCCTTGTAATCGACCTTGCCGACGGGCGTTTTTTTGAGCTCTTTGACAGGCTCTATTATACGAGGAACGGCGTACTTGATCGTATTGTCCAATATGTGCTGCTTAATATATTCCTCTATATAGCTGCTGTATTTATACATCGGATTCATTACGACCAGAAGCTTGGTGCAAGGCTTGCCGTCTTTTTCCGCAGCCACCACGCATGCCGAATCTATCTCGGGAAGGTTGGTGACGAGGTTCTCTATCTCGGACGGGAAAATATTGACGCCCATAATCTTGACGACTCTCTTGGAGCGGTCTTTGAAGAACAGATATCCTTCGTCGTCCATATATCCGACGTCGCCCGTACGAACGTAGCGCGTACCGTTGAACTCTACGAAGCATCTCTCGGTCGCTTCGGGGTCTCCGAGATATTCTATCATATTGGAAGGACACGTAACGATTATTTCGCCGAGGGTACCTCTCTCGACCTCTTTCATATCCTCGTCCACGATACGGATATCCGCCCCTACTATCGCCTGTCCCTGACTGCCGAGTTTGGCGTGTCCGGGGCGATTGACGGTAACGACGGTGGTCGCTTCCGTAAGTCCGTAGCCCTCCAGAATCTCGGCGGTGGAGCCGTATTCTTTTAAGACCGCGTCGAACTTAATCTTAAGATCGTCGGGTAAACGGTCGCCTCCGCAGAAGATGAATTTTAGACAAGACAGATACTTACCTCTAAAGGACTTAAGGTCGAGCATTTTTCTGAACATCTGCGGTATGCCCGCGAGGAACGTGACTCTGTATTTCTTAATATTACGCACGAGCGATTCCGCCGAAAAATCGGGCTGGAGCACGACTCTGCCGTGGGTGATGATCGTATGCAGAGACACCCCCAGACCGAATCCGTGGAAGATAGGCAGTACCATAAGCATACTGTCCTTATCGTTGTATTGATAATCCGAGCAGGCCGTCTCTATGATGTTGTCCGCGAGGGCATTGAAAGCCATATTGTCGAGGACGATTGTTTTAGGGTCGCCTTCCGTTCCGCCGCTATGGAGATATACGGCTCTGGCGTCGGCGTCGGTCGAGGTCGGGACGTAGTACGTCGAAGAAAGGCAATCTTTATATTTAACGACCGTGGTGGGAACCTTTTTGTCGCCGAGGAGTTTTACGAAGTTTTTCTTAAACCCTGTAAGGAAATCGGACGGAGCGCAGGATATGATTTTGACGCCCTTCTCTACGAGAATCTTTTCGTGCTTACCTACGAAGCGGTCCATAAGGAAAAGGATTTTCGTATTAGTCTTCTTCATAATCCCTACTATCGCGGAAGTGGACAACAGAGGATGGATGGAGTTGACTATCGCGCCTATTTTGTTAATCGCGTATATGGCGACGACGGCTTCCGGGATATTGGGAAGGCACACTCCGACGGAGTCGCCTTTCTTCACTCCCTGCTCGCCGAGATACGACGCCAGTCTGTCTATATGATCTTTGAGTTCTGCGGCGGAAATTTCCTGACCGTAAAAGATAAGCTTGGTTTCGTCGGGTTTGGTTAAACCCATTCTGACGAGATATTGATACATTGTTTCTTTCATTCAACGATCTCCTTAGCGGTAACGGAACCGCGTTTTTCTGATAATTTTTTTGCTATCGCGGGAAGCGCGTATTTCCAGAGCACTGCGGAAAAGAACGCCGCGGCGCCGCCTATAATAGTATCCGAGAGAAAGTGAGCCTCGTTGACGACGCGGGAAAACGCCATAACGACGACTGCTATCCAGGGGACGACGTAGCACAGAGCCTTTTTCCACGAGGGGGCGTCGCGATATATGAGAGGAAGATAAATAAGGACGAAGAGCACTCCTGCCGAGGCGGTGTGACCGGACGGGAACGACTTATAAAAATCGTCCTGTTGCGGACTGCCTTCCACTACGTAATCGGCGATATTCGATTTAGACCAGTTGGGGTGCCACCACGGAGTGAAGCCCGAGGCGTTATCGTCCATATTGCGGAAGCGGAGTCTGCACCAGAAAAGTTTCGAGCCCTGCACAATTGCCTGAGAGGTGAGCACGACCAGCACGCAAAACACGCCGAACAGCAACCATTTATTCATAAGACGCTTGTCGAAATATGTCGAAATTTTAACGAAAAAGAACGTCTCGACCGCCGCCAAAAACACGACGTAGAGATATTTATATTCGGAAGCGGAAATAGATTCCGTCATGACGTGCTTTACGAACCACTTGTTGGTCATAAATAGCGTAACGAATATAAGACAGACGTTAAGAAGTCCGAGGTAATGCTTTTCTTTAGGAATATTACATAGAATGACGAGTAGCCCGAAGAGTAGTATCATATAGGCTATACCGTCGCCGAAGTAGGCAAAAAACTGACCGTAGAGGGAATCCGGATTGCCTATCGCCCTCGACAACGCGAGATCGTATTCTCCGTAATTGACTCCGAGGACGGTAAGGACCGCCGCCAGCGCAAGGATTCCGAATACGTAGAGAGAAATTTTCAAGTATTTATTCATAATAATTTCCCCGATTAGGAAACAGTTTGATAGATACATTATAATAAAAGTCGTCATAATTTTCAACCTTACGAATAAAGATTTTGTATAACGGAGGTGAAAATGCTGTTAAGCGAAGTTTTCGGTAAAACGGTCGTGGACAAACTGAGCGGCAACGGATGCGGGGAAATACGCTCCGCGCTTATCGGAAAGCGCAGCGGAAAATTGTCTCTACTGGTCGCGGACGAAGTTTTTTCTAAGAGAAAAATCACGGGGAAAAGCCGTCTGGTTATCATTAAAGGATTGACAAGTAAAGAATACGACGCCGCAAGATATCATCAAATAAAAATCGGCGAGAAAATTATATCCGACGTCGGCGAAGATATCGGAGAAATAGTCGATTACGACGACGAAAAAAAGACATTATTTACAAAAAACGGAACGTACGATTTACGAGGTCTGATCGTATCGGGAGAATATGCAGTAATAAAAAAGACCACCGCAAGCGATCGCCCTATTGCCGGCCGTACCACTCGGACCGCAGTCGAAAGCAAGCCTTCCGTCGCTAAAATCATTCCGTCCGAGTACGGATTCCTGATAGGCAGAATATTAAAAAAGGACGTGCGGAACATCAACGAGACGGTTTTTCTCCCCCGAGGCACCGTCGTGACAGCCGACGTCATCGATTATGCCAAGAAGAACGAAAAGCTCTCCGATCTGGTAGGAGCGACGAGATGAGTCAGGAGTTGTGATTGCCGATGGCAAGTTATGAGTTAGGAGTTGTGAGATAAAACAAAAACAGAGCGTCGAGCGACACTCTGTTTTTTTTGTTTTAAGTAATATAAATAATTATCTCTTGGAGAATTGAGGAGCTTTACGAGCCTTATGGAGACCGTATTTCTTACGCTCTTTCATTCTGGGATCTCTCGTCAGAAAACCGGCTGCCTTAAGAGCGGGACGGAGGGAAGGATCCGCTTCGCAGAGTGCTCTGGCGATGCCGTGACGGATAGCACCGGCTTGACCGGATACGCCGCCGCCGTAGACGTTGACCTGTACTTCATAATTGCCCTGACCGTTGACGAGGGCGAGGGGCTGATTGACGATATACTGTTGCGCGTCGATGGGGAAATACTCCTCGAGGCTGCGCTTGTTGATGGTGATACCGCTGCCGCCGGGAATTATTCTAACTCTGGCGATAGCCTTTTTTCTTCTGCCGGTACCCCAATATTGAACCTTTTTAGTTGCTTTTTTAGTTGCCATAACTCACCTCTATTTCAAAACGAGAACTTCGGGTTTTTGCGCTTCGTGTTTGTGATCGGGACCGACGTAAACGTGAAGCTTCTCGATCATGTCTCTGCCGAGA
Source organism: uncultured Christensenellaceae bacterium (assembly GCA_964613035.1). Lineage (GTDB taxonomy): Bacteria > Bacillota > Clostridia > Christensenellales > DTU072 > CAVIQK01. The sequence goes on from CAZTFQ010000019.1 coordinate 18,119, forward strand.
GAATTCTTGGGAAGCATTCCTTTGACAGCCTCTCTGACGACGAATTCGGGTTTAGTTGCCATAAGAGTTTTATACTGGATCTCTTTAAGACCTCCGATATAACCGGTGTGGTAACGATATAACTTTTGCTCTAATTTCTTGCCTGTAAGAATAACCTTATCGCAATTGACGATGATAACGTAGTCGCCGGTATCGACGTTGGGGGTGTAGGTGGGTTTATTCTTGCCTCTCAAAATCATAGCGACCTGAGACGCGAGACGACCTAAGACCATACCTTCCGCATCGATGACGTACCACTTTCTGTCGACTGCTTCGGCTTTTGCCATGTAGGATTTCATGACTTAACCTCCGTGAAAAATTAAATGTATTTCGTCATTTTTTCGGGTTACTCCGAAGGGGCTAATTCCGAAGGTTTCCGCTAAAATGCTTAATTATAATATAATAGTCAAGCCTCTATGTCAATCAAAAAAAGGCTTTTGGGGGAATATTTTTTATTTAATCGACATTTTGCGATTTTTGTCGAATTTATATTTCGTCGTAGACGACTTCTTTCAGATAAAGTCCGTGCGCGGGGAACGTTTTGCCGCCGAGCTCTCGGTCACCCTTTTCTATCATATCTTTTAGCGCGGTCGGAGGTCTCTTGCCCTTACCGATAAAGACGAGCGTCCCTACTATTATCCTAACCATATTATATAAAAAGCCGTCGCCCGTAACGGTGAGGGTGAGTTCGTCGTCCTTTTGCGTCAGCTCCGCGAAGTATATCGTACGTACGGTGTTGTCGGTGATTTTACTGCCCGTTGCGGAGAATGCCTTGAAGTCGTGGGTGCCCGCTATATCGACAAGAGCCTTTTTCATAAGTTCGACGTCCACGGGCGGCACGACCTGCACGTGAGTATCCGCGCGGACGGGAGAAATAAAACGCGAAACGTACATTTTATAGACGTAAGTTTTTCTTTTAGCCGAATAGCGCACGTGAAAGTCGTCGGGGACTATGCGTGCGGACTTGACGCGGACGTCTTTAGGGAGAAGGCTGTTGACCGCCATCGGGAGACGATTGAGAGGAAAAGCCTTCTCGGAATCGAAGTGAGCCGTCTGTCCCGTAGCGTGTACGCCCGAGTCGGTACGTCCGGAGCCCTCCGTCCTGATATTCTCGTTGAAGAGCTCTGAGAGCGCACGATTAAGGACGTCCTGCACGGCGACGCCGTTGATTTGGGACTGCCAGCCGACGTAGTTTTTTCCGAAATACTCTACGGTGAGGAGATAACGCATAACTATCTTAACAAAAAGTCGATATCGGGCAGAAGAGCGAACAAGACGCCGTCCGTCCTAAGCAACACTATAAGCGTAATGAGCGCGGCGAAAGCCAGCACGCCGAATATATCTCTCCAGGTAAAACGGGAGCGTTTCATCTTGGTTCTTTTTTCCGTGGCGTTGTAACATCTGGCGTCTAGAGCCAGCGCGAGATCGGACGCCTTGGAAAAAGCCGAGACGAAGAGCGGAATAAGAATAGGAAGGAGAGCTTTTGCACGTTTGAAAATATTGCCCGTATCGAACGCGGCGCCGCGGGCTTTTTGAGCCAAAGTGATTTTATTGATTTCTTCCACGAGCGTGGGAATGAGTCTCAAAGCGATACTCATAATAATGGCGACGTCGTGCACGGGGAACTTAATCCATTTAAGGGGGGTCATCAGCCATTCCAGACCGTCGGTCAAAGCCATGGGCGTGGTGGTGAGAGTCGTTATGGAAGTACCCAGAATGAGCAAGACTAGCCTCAACATCATCTTGATAGTGAAGTCTATGCCTTCATAAGTAATCAGAGGGAAGCCTTCGAAAACTTTTTCTCCGTCTCTATAGAACAAGAGATTGAGCACGACGGTTACGAGTATCAGGACGAGCACCGTTTTCAGACTGCTTAGCACCGACTTGACGGGCACGGAGGAAGCTATTATCATCGCCGCGACGAAGGTTGCCAGCACTATATATCCCCAATATGAATCGACCAAAAACACCGCTACGATATACGCTATCGCGAAGACGATTTTTGCCCTCGCGTCCATACGGTGTACTATGCTGTTGCCGGGATAATATTGTCCGAAGGCGATATCTTTTAACATATCTTACCTCCGAAATATTCCCTTAAAGAATCGACCAGTTCTTCCGCGGTGAGAGGTACTTCTCCGAGATCTATTCCGCGCTCTTTAAGCATCGCGTATATAGCGGCGGAATGAGGCAATCCGAGAGACAATTCCTCGGTTTGGGTTCCCGAAAACAGTTGTCGGGGAGTCGTATCTGCGGCGACTTTACCTTCCGACATAACTATTATTCTGTCGGTGTACTCCGCTATCTCGTCCATATTGTGAGATATGATGACGACGGTTTTTACAAAACTTTTTTTGAGAGACTTAATGAGCTCCAGCATCTCTCTTTTCCCTACGGGGTCGAGTCCCGAGGTAGGCTCGTCCAGCACCAATATTTCCGGACGCGACGCTATCACGCCCGCTATGGCTATGCGGCGTTTTTCTCCGCCCGACAGGGAAAACGGTTCTCTGTCCTTGAAGCTTTCGTAGTCCAGTCCTACCGCTTCTATGGCTTCTTTTACCAGCGCGTCGGTCTCCTCTCGGCTATAACCGAAGTTAAGCGGTCCGAAGGCGACGTCCTTATAGCAGGTCTCTTCGAAGAGTTGCATCTCCGGATACTGGAAAAGCATTCCGACGTTTTTTCTTAACGCGAGCTTGTCGAACTTACGTTTGGTAAGGTCTATTTCGCCTACGACGATGCTGCCCTTCTCTATCTTCACGAGAGCGTTGAAGTGTTGTACGAGAGTGGATTTACCGGATCCAGTGGCTCCTATTATGCCGACCGTTTCGCCTTCTTCTATCGTAAAAGTAACGCCGTCCAGAGCGCGTTTTTCGTAAGGGGTGCCTTGCATATAAGTGAAGGTCAGATCGTTTACTTTAATCGACATATAGCCTCCACCAATTCTTCGTCCGTAAGGGGTGCACCCAGAGGGAGCTCGTCCTTCAACGCGTACGCCACTTTAGTCGCGACGGGCATATCTATATTGGCTCTCTCGATCACTTCCGAGTTGCCGAAAATTTCACGAGGAGTGCCCGTACCCACTATCTCTCCGTCAGCCATTACGACGACTTTGTCGGCGTCTACCGCCTCGTCCATATAATGAGTAACCAGCAACACCGTCATTCCGTTGTCGCGATTGAGTTTTCTTATTACCTCGAGGACTTCCTTTCTACCTGCCGGGTCCAACATCGAAGTGGACTCGTCGAAGATGACCGCACGCGGCATCATTGCGAGAATAGCCGCTATGGCAATACGTTGTTTTTGACCGCCCGACAGTTTAAAAGGCGTGTGATTGCGATACTCGCTCATGCCTACGGCGTCCAGAGCCCAGTCGACGCGGCGTCTTATCTCCTCCGAAGGGACACCCAGATTCTCCGGTCCGAAAGCGATGTCGTCCTCGATTATAGAGGCGACCATCTGGTTGTCGGGGTTTTGGAAAACCATTCCGACGCGTTGTCTTATATCGAAAACTCTGTCCTCGTCCGCGACGTCTATGCCGTCCACGAAGACTTTACCTTCATCGGGCACGAGAAAGCCGTTGATAAGCTTGGACAGAGTGGATTTCCCGGAACCGTTCTTCCCGAGAATCACGACGAAAGAGCCCTCCTCTACGGAAAGGTCGATATTGCGGACTCCGCCGATTTTTTCGTCGCCCGCTTTATACGCGTAGCTGACGTTATTGAGCGATATGAAAGGATTCATACGGTCATTTTAGCACAAGTAGAATATTATGAAAAGCAAAAAAGAGAAAACGAAAAATTTAATTTATTATTGACTATCTATATTATAACAGCTATAATTATATCGATTACTTTTCAATAGAAAAAATCAAAACGAATTTTTTACGGAGGTTTCATCAATATGAGCAAAAAAATGACTATTGACGGCAATACCGCTGCGTCGCACGTAGCGTATGCGTTCTCTGAAGTCGCGGCTATCTACCCGATTACGCCCTCTTCCCCTATGGCCGAGGTCGCCGACGAGTGGTCCGCCCACGGCAGAGTCAATATGTTCGGTCAAAAACTGAGAATGGCCGAGATGCAGTCGGAGGCAGGCGCCGCTGGTGCCGTGCACGGTTCTCTCGCCGCAGGTGCTCTCACCACTACTTACACCGCTTCACAGGGACTCCTTCTTATGATCCCCAATATGTACAAGATCGCCGGCGAACTGATGCCGACAGTCTTCCACGTTTCCGCGAGAGCTCTCGCCTCTCACGCGCTCAACATATTCGGCGACCACCAGGACGTCATGGCTTGCAGACAGACGGGCTTCGCGATGCTGTGCTCCAACTCCGTCCAGGAAGTTATGGATCTGGCTCTCGTCGCGCATCTGTCCACTCTTAAATCCAAAGTTCCGTTTTTACATTTCTTCGACGGATTCAGAACCAGTCACGAGTTGTCCAAGGTAGACGTCATCGACTACGAAGACATGAAGAAGCTGGTCGATATGAAGGACATAGAAGACTTCAGAGCGAGAGCCTTGAACCCCGAGCACCCCGTCCAAAAAGGTACCGCTCAAAACGGTGACATCTATTTCCAAAACAGAGAGACCTGCAACAAATATTACGAAGCGGTCCCCGGCATCGTCGAGAAGTACATGGAAGAGGTCAACAAGCTGACCGGCAGAGACTATAAGCTCTTCAATTACTACGGACATCCTGAAGCGACCAAGGTCATCGTCATGATGGGTTCCGGCACGGAAGCCGTCGAAGAGACCGTCGACTATCTGATGGCAAGAGGCAAAAAAGTCGGTCTTCTCAAGGTCAGACTTTATCGTCCTTTCGCCGCGGAAAAATTCGCGGAAGCGCTTCCCAAGACCGTCAAGTACATATCCGTACTGGATCGTACCAAGGAGCCCGGCTCTATAGGCGAGCCTCTCTACCTCGACGTAGTGGCTGCTTTAAGAGGCAAGACCAACGCCAAAATCTTCGGCGGCAGATACGGTCTCGGCTCGAAAGAATTCACTCCTACCATGGTCAATGCGGTATACGACAATATGGGCGGAGCCAATAAGGAACACTTCACCGTAGGTATCAACGACGACGTGACTTACACTTCTCTCCCCGAAGGCAAGTTCATCAACGCCGCTCCCGCGGGTGCAATACGTTGTAAATTCTACGGACTCGGTTCCGACGGCACCGTAGGCGCCAACAAGTCCAGCATCAAAATCATCGGCGACCACACCGACAAATACGTCCAGGCGTACTTCGCCTACGACAGCAAGAAGTCGGGCGGCATAACGGTATCGCACCTACGTTTCGGCGACAAGCCCATCAAGTCGAGCTATCTTATAGACCAAGCCGATTTCCTCGCGTGCCACGTGCCCTCTTACCTCTTCCGCTACGATATGCTGTCTTCTCTCAAGAAAGGAGGCACGTTCCTTCTCAACAGTGTATGGTCTCCTAAAGAGATGAGCGAGCATCTACCCGCCCAAATCAAAAATTACATTGCTAAAAACAAAATCAAGTTCTACACCATCGACGCCAACAAAATCGCGGCTAAGGTAGGGCTAGGCAACCGTATCAACATGATAATGCAGGCGGCTTTCTTCAAACTCGCCGAGGTTATGCCGTATGAGCAAGCCGAAGTCTATATGAAAGAAATGGTCAAGAAGACTTACGGCAAAAAGGGCGACGCGGTCGTCAACATGAACTGCTCCGCCATAGACAACGCCATCAAGGGACTCAAGAAGGTCTCCGTACCCAAAGACTGGGCGACGACCACCGAAGGCGCTCCTATGGTACAGCCTGCCGACGACGAATATTTCAAGAACGTCGTACATCCCATCCTCAACCAAGAGGGCGACAAGCTCCCGTCTTCCGCTTTCAACGCGGACGGTTCCGTACCTACCGGCACGACCAGATTCGAGAAGCGCGGCGTAGCGGTACAGGTCCCCGTATGGATCCCCGAAAACTGCATCCAGTGCAACCAGTGCTCTTTCGTATGTCCTCACGCCTGTATTCGTCCCGTCCTGCAGAAGGAAGAAAACCTCTCCGCTAAACCCGAAGGTTTCGTCACGAAGAACGCCAACGGTTTCCCGGGATATCAATACAGAATTCAGGTTTCGCCCTACGATTGTACGGGTTGCGGAAGCTGCGTCAACGTATGTCCCTCCAAGACCAAAGCACTCTCCATGGTGCCGATTGCGGAAGGTCTCGAGAAAGAAGCCGACAACTGGACTTACTTCGAAAAGCTCCCCGAGACGGACGCTTCTTACAAAGCCAACAACACCAAGAACTCTCAGTTTAACAGACCTCTGTTCGAGTTCTCCGGCGCGTGTGCGGGCTGCGGCGAGACTCCTTACGTCAAGCTGGTCACGCAACTCTTCGGCGACAGAATGATCGTCGCCAACGCGACGGGTTGCTCCTCCATCTACGGCGGCTCCGCTCCTACCTGTCCTTACACCAAGAACGATAAAGGTCACGGTCCCGCGTGGGCGAACTCGCTCTTCGAAGACAATGCGGAATTCGGCTACGGTATGAACCTCGCCATGAGTCAGAGACGCGCCAAGATCGAAGAAGACATGAGAGCCAATATCGACAACGTCAACGAGAAGACTCGCGAAGCTTTTAACGAATGGCTCGAGAACAAGAATTGTGCGGAAGGCTCTAAAGTCGCCGCAGAAAAAGTCAAAGAAGCCATTGTCGGAGAAAACGCCGAGGGACTCGAGTACATCAAGGGCAACCTCGACTGTCTCGTGAAGCCTAGCGTATGGATATTCGGCGGCGACGGCTGGGCATACGATATCGGTTACGGCGGACTGGATCACGTCCTCGCCAGCGGCGAAAACGTCAACGTCCTCGTACTCGACACCGAAGTCTATTCCAACACCGGCGGACAGGCGTCCAAGTCCACTCCTACCGCTTCCGTGGCTAAATTCGCCGCGTCGGGCAAGAAGATCAAGAAAAAAGATCTGGGTATGATGGCTATGAGTTACGGTTACGTATACGTAGCGCAGGTTTCCATGGGCTCCAATATGCAGCAGCTGGTCAAAGCGATGACGGAAGCCGAGGCATACGACGGACCGTCCCTCATCATCGCTTACGCGCCTTGTATCAACCACGGTATCAATATGAGCAAGTCCATCTCCGAGGAGAAAAAAGCGGTCGACGCCGGTTACTGGTCTCTCTACCGCTACAATCCCACTCTCGCGGAAGAAGGCAAGAATCCTTTCTCCTACGACAGTCCCGCATCCGTAGGCTCGGTCGATTATAAAGAATTCCTGCAAGGCGAAACGAGATACGCTTCTCTCAAAAAGCTCTTCCCCGAACAGGCAGAAGCTCTGTACGAGCTGTCCGAAAAACAAGCCGAAGAAAGAGTAGCCAAGTATAAAAAGCTGGCAGAATAATATCGACGGCTAAATAAAACAAGTCCGCCCGCCGTCAAAACGGCGGGCGATTTTTTAGGAGACCTTATGAGTAAAAAGTCAAAAAAGCAAATCAAAAAAGCGGTTAAGACTGTCAAAAAGCAACCTAAAATAGTAATCGCCGTGGCGATTATCCTGATAATCGCGATAGTCGGCTTATCCGTCTACGGACTGTATCGTTTCGACTGGAACGCCGGCGCACTGTTAGACCATATTAAAGACGTCCTCGGCGACAATCCCGGCGGCAACAATTCCGGCACGAATTCGGGAGCGGTTACACCAAGCGGCTCAACACCAAGCGGCTCAACACCGAGCGGTTCTACTCCGAGCGGTACTATCGACGTAGGGGCCGAGTTTCCCGAAGGCGGCGTAATCGAAGACGGAGAGTTGCAGATACACTTCTTCGAGTTCGGCAACGGGGACGACGGCGATTGTATCCTTATTAAATATGGCGACGTGGACATATTAGTGGACGGCGGCAGTGCTACGAGTTGTCTTTCGACCATATGCGGCTATCTCGATATGTGGGTAACCGACGACGTCATCGAATATTGCATAGTCACACATGCGGATTCCGACCACATAGCTAATTTCGCAGGGACGACTAAAGCCAATACGTCGCTCTTCGAGCTGTACGAGTTTCGCACCATAATCGACTTCCCGTTGTCGAATAAGACTACCCAGACTTATAACAGATATCTGTCAAAACGGGACGCTATTCTCGACGAAGATACCGTGCATTACACCGCTCTACAGTGCTGGAACAATACGGACGGCGCCCGGAGGTCGTACGAAATAGCCGACGGAGTCAGCATCAATATCCTCTATAATTATTATTACGAAAACAAAACGAGTAACGAAAACGATTACTCGGTATGTTTCACCGTAGTGCAGGAAGAAAAAACGTTCCTCTTCACGGGAGATCTGGAGAAAAACGGAGAAGAATATCTCGTGGAGTATAACGAATTGAGCGAGGTCGAGTTTTTCAAAGCGGGACACCACGGCTCCGCGACGTCGTCCAACGACAGCCTGTTGTCAATAATCCGACCGAAAATCTGCGTGGCTACGGGAATAGCAGGTAAAGAAAAATACAACTTCCCGAGACAAGAATTCATCGACAGAATATCGAAATATACCGATAAGGTATATATTCCGTCCTACTCGACAGACGGGAGCAGTGACGCCGCTTCACTCAACGGCGATATAATCATATCTTCTACTATCACTTCTACGACGGTCTATTGCAAAGTAAACTCGTCCGTACTCAAAGACACGGAATGGTTCAAAAACAATCGAATAATGCCGAGTGCGTGGCAAGCTGCCTAAATCATCCGCGCTAAAAAGGGCGTCCCGACGGACGTCCTTTTTTTTTGGGGGGGTATCCACGAAAATGTCCGATAAAACGTTATTTCTTGACAATATAAGGCGAATAGAGTTACAATAATCTTGCCAAAAATCTGAATAAAACCGGTATGATCTGTTATTTTCCGATAACAGGTGTGTTTTCGCGTAGTGGTTCTACCGGTTTTAGGACACGGATTTTTGGCGAAATTTGAGCGGAAATGCACTTGTTATATTTTTTTGCCCGCTTTGTTTTCGTAGTGTAAATCTTACCTCCGCCCAAGAAGGAGACTCGACGATGAAAAAGAAACTCCTCATCGCCATTATTGCACTCGTCCTACTAGTAGGACTACTCGTATCATGTGACGACGTTGTCGACCCGAGCGACACTCCTGTCAATCTTGCGCACGATACTTTGATTATCGAACGGCAAGGCTCCGACTACGTGGTGACCGGGGTGAAACGATATGACTTCACCGAGCTTGTCGTCCCCGATTTCGTTACCCGAATAAACGGCGGAATTCTCGAAGAGACTACTTGGTACGAAAATCAGCCGGAAGGTCTGATATATGCGGGCAAGTTTGTATACAAACACAAAGGCGAAATTCTCGAAGACACCTCGATAACTATTAAAGACGGCACTCTCGGGATTGTAGACTATGCATTCAGTTACGGTCCGGCAACGATGAATCCTAACATAGGATTAACCGACGTCGTTATCCCCGAAGGCGTTAAGTATATCGGTTATGAAGCGTTCTACGGATGTAGCAGACTTGTTAACGTATCCGTCCCCGATAGCGTTGATAGTATAGGTAGCGGTGCGTTATTTGCTACAGCTTGGTATAATAATCAGCCTGACGGACTTGTATATGCAGGTAAAGTTGCTTATAAATATAAAGGTACTATGCCAAAGAACTCTTCTATTACTCTTAAAAAAGGTACTCTCGGTATCACAGGAAGAGCCTTCATTAATTGTGATGAGCTAGTTGCCATAACTATACCAGACAGTGTTACGAGTATAGGTTATGAAGCCTTTTCTTATTGTAATGGACTCACAAGTATAACTATTCCCGACAGTGTTACAAGCATAGATTATCTTACCTTTTGTGGATGTGAAAACTTGACTGACATCAATATTCCCGACAGTGTTACAAGGATAGGCTTTTCTGCCTTCTCAGGAACTGCCTTGTATGATAACCAACCCGACGGACTTGTATATGCAGGCAAAGTGGCTTATGAGTATAAAGGAGAAATGTCAGAAAATACTTCTATTACACTAAAGGAAGGCTCTCTCAGTATTGCGGATTATGCCTTCCGTGGTTGTAGCGGACTGACTAGTATAACAATCCCCGAAAGTGTTACCAGTATAGGTAATTATGCCTTCTATGATTGTAGCGGACTCACAAACATAACTATTCCTAACAGTGTTACAAGTATAGGGAGAAGCGCCTTCTCCGGTTGTAGCGCACTAGAAAGTATAACCGTAGAGAAATGCAACCGCGTATATTATAGTGAAGATAATTGTCTTATAGAGACCGCATCCAAGACTCTTATAGCAGGATGCAAAAATAATATTATTCCTGCAGACAGTAATGTTACGAGCATAGGTTATGAAGCCTTCTCCCATTGTATCGGACTTACTAGTATAACCATCCCCGAAAATGTTACAAGCATAGATACCCTTGCCTTCTATGATTGTACCGAACTGAAGACCGTGATTATAGATTCTAGTGAAATCTCAAAATTAAATTATTCCAATAGCAATTTATTAGATTATGCCGAGACAGTGTACGTTAAAGAGGAACTTGAAGTCGGTAGTTATATTACGGATAGCTTCACTC
>CAZTFQ010000020.1:0-25649 GCA_964613035.1 uncultured Christensenellaceae bacterium
GAACCCACAAAGTTCAGTTGGGTATTTTCTTTACACGGGAAGCTTGTTTTTTTGTGAGAGCATTTTATGTTATTCTAAATTTCTTGAGATAATGATTTTCGACAAAAGTCGACATAATACGACAAAATTGAACGGTTCGAGGATGAATTTCGACAAGAATATTCAAAATTCGTGGAAGTTTTTATTCAAAAGGTATTTACATCTGCCATATATCTGGTATAATGTAATCAATCTTAACTGATTTGTGAGGTATATATGTCTGAATTAAAGGTCTTTTTTACGGAGGAATCTTTTGTTTCCGCTGATTATCTTAACAAAATTGCTGCTTCAAGAGAAGTTTTCCCTCAAAAGATAGCTTCTGGAGAAGATTTTGAACGAATTATTTCTTCGGACTCCGAAAAAGAGCTTGTAGTCATTATAGAAAAACCCCATAATATTAGTGAAAAAGATAAAAAGATTGAAGACAGGTTGCAGAAAATATTGATTATGTTAGGCATTCCGTCACATATTAAGGGGTCTAAATTTTTAAAGGACGCGATTAAGGCGGCGATAGAATTTCCCGAAAGCATAAACAGTATAACTAAGGAGCTGTATCCACGTATTGCACAGAATAACGACACGTCCCCGAGCAAGATTGAAAGAGCTATACGACACGCTATCGACGTGAGTTGGAGCAGAGGGAAGATAGAGAACATCAATACCCTCTTCGGACTGAAAGTTTTCTCCAAGGGCGAGAAGCCTACCAACGGAGAGTTGATAGCTCTCCTTGCAGACAGACTTATCATCGAATTCTCTGCGTAGACATCAAACGGCGTTCAAAATCTAAAAAGAACAGGTAGCTTTTGTTTATTTGACAGTAAAGGAATCGTTATCGTTCTCGTTGTGAGTTATGGCGGGGACGAGAAGAAGAAAAGTCGATAAAGCTTTTTTATTGTACCCCCCTCCAGATAATCTGGGGGTACAGTCTAATTTTTTATACTTATATAATGACTCAAGAAGACATTTATCAGAAGCTTGTCTCGCTTTAACAGGTGGTTTGAAGACGATTCCTTTTTCAATATCGAAAGCATAATATTTGACGACTTCCGTGAGCTGCCCGGAATTATCGGTAAAAGAAGATACGCTATACCCTAGAGACACTTTATCTTGATCAGCGAAAACAAGATCCAGAAGAGCATAACCACCTACGTCAGAAGGGACGAAATTGGCTTGCATTTCACATATCTGACCGCGATGTGTGATATTTTGCTTGATACAAAAATAATATCTTGCTTCATCGGTTCTTTCATTTTTACGCTTAGGGAGCTGTATTCGCTCGAGTTTTAGTTCGGTATCGATAATATCGCCTTCGTTTTCTTCATGCTCGACGACCATTTGAGGCTCGCTTTTTGCTTATTCAATCATCTTTTGCGACATGACCTTCACTTCGTCTTTAGTTGCCATATGTAATAATTCCTTTTCCCTCTACGCTGGGAGCCACAAAAATAAAATAGCGAAAAGATAAGCATCTCTTCGCATTTAATATTAGACTATACATCCTTTCAAGATTTGGTTTAATTTACTTAATTTTGGTTTAGTTTGGTATTATAATGTTTTTTGTGAATAAACTTTATACGACCAAACTAAGCCATTGTCGCAAACTCAGGGGGGCTTTAATTTGCTTATTTTTACCCTTATTTGGTTTGTTTGTGTTTAGTATGGTGCCTAAAAATGGCTTCGTAAAGGGTTTTGCTTAGTTTTTCAAAAAAGTTTGGTGAGGTTTAGTTATGAATTTTTACAACAAGGTCAACGGTCTATGCAGACAAAGAGGAATCTCTATCACCGCACTCGCTGTAGAGCTTGGTTTTTCAAAGGGGGCTCCCACAGGGTGGAAGACAATGACGAAACCGCCTCGTGCTGCGAATGTAAAGAAAATCGCAGATTATTTCGGCATTGGAGTTGATTATTTCTCGGACGAAAACTCTGTAAATGTAGTGAACGGAGCAAATGCTCCCGTCACTATCACAAACGGACACCACAATATCGTTACTCTATCTAACGGCGAAATGCGCACCCGAGAGCTTTCAGAGATTGAAACAGAACTCTTAAAGGTTTGCGAAAAGCTTGACACAAGAAAAAAAGCCTTGCTGCTTGCACAGGCTTACGGGATTTTGGAGAATCAAGAGGTGGACAAATGAGCAGGTGGAAACATGGTTACACAGAGAAAACACCAAAACAGGTATTTAAGTCTACATACATTATTTGTGCGATTATAAGTCTTTTTGGCTTGGTTAATTTGTGGAAAACACATTTTTATTCTTCAGAGTATACAAAAATGAAATGGCTTGGAGGAGCACTTGGCGTTTTAGAAAATGCAGCAGCATTAGCTTTAATCTATGTCTTCTGCAATGTCGCAGAAATATTACCTCTCGGCATAATTATTGCAGTAGCACACATTGCCCACTTACTCCTTTTAGGGTTTCTTTGGAAACCAGATAAAACTATTTAGAGATAAACTAAGAAAGAAAAAGATATTTTAATCACGCGATCACGCGCACGCCTAACAACACTTCCGCAAGTAAGGTCGAGAGAGCCATACGACACGCTATCGACGTGAGTTGGAGCAGAGGTAAGATCGAGAACATCAACACGCTCTTCGGACTGAAAGTATTTTCTAAGGGTGAGAAACCTACCAACGGAGAGTTAATAGCGCTTCTAGCAGACAGAATGATTATCGAATTTTCCGCATAAAATTATAGACGCGGCATCCGAGAGGAGTCGCGTCTTTTGGTGTATAATATTAATTAAGGGGCTAAATATTCTTATAAAAAACTTTGAGCCATTCTTCTGCCAGCAATGCCGCGCCGGCTACGTTGGGGTGGATGCCGTCCAGAAGCAGTTCGCCTTCTTTAAATTTCTTACTCGCCGATTCAAAGAAGCTTTGCGTTTCTACAAAAGGAAATCCGTATTCCTCGGCGATGTTTTTCACGATAGCGGCATATTCTCTCACTCTCAAGAAATTATCCCAAAAATCTCTAGTCGCGGTGCCTTTTAAGGCGTACGGCTCCACCAGAATGATTTTCACGTCGGGAAGACGCTCCAGAGTGTCTTCTATCATATTTCTATACGTGCGCTCGAATATCTTTTTATCGACTCCCGTTTGGGAAAGTTCTTGCCAAACGTCGTTGACGCCCACGAAAATGCTCAACACGTCGGGTTTCAAATTCCACACGTCTCTTTTTATACGTGCGTATAAATCTATGCTTCTGTCACCGCCGATGCCGCGATTGAAAATTTCATATTTCCCGGGTTCCGTCGAAAAAAGTCGTCCCGCCACGTCTCTGACGTATCCTTCTCCGTATGCCGGCAGATATACCCTCGTGTCGTTTCTGTCTCTAAACGCATCCGTTATACTGTCTCCGAAAAAAACTATTCTCATCGTAATCTCCTATGGGGGGGGGCATTTCGCCCGAACGTTTTCTTTAATTTTAGCACACCGACTTACCGCAATCAAGGTTATTGCACTCCTTACGCTAAAAATCGCCCGCCCGAATATCGATCCGAGGCGGGCGACGTTATCGTCGAGCTACTTAATAGCGGGATTGTTTTCGTCCGCAAAAGATATCGTGAATTGATTCTGGATATTGAAGCAGGCGTCGTGAGCCGGCGAGTAGAATATGATATCGATGGTCTTCTCGGACTCGTTGAACTGCATCAGCATAAGAGGATCCACGCCGTATTCGGAGTCTACTTTAGTGCACTGCGGGTCGACTCTTATGGACGTAATGACGTTGCCGTTGACACCGACGTCGCGTCTCATGACGATATCGTCGGAGATATAATGACCGTTGACCGTAAGGAATATGTTGGCATATCTCTTGATTAGTCCTTCATACAATTGCTTACTATTGGTCACCTCCGTATAATCGGACCAGCTATACGCGTCGGGAGAATATCTGCCGTCGGTGCCGTCGATATTGCCGCTAGGCGAAACGTACGCGTGCGTGTTGATAATGACGCGCCTGTTGGGGTATGCCTCGCAGACTCTTCCTGCCCAGCGAATGACGTCGGTACGGGGGCCGAACTCGAGGTTGATGACACAATACTTGACTCCCGCGACCTCGAAGAGCGTATACCAGTTTTCCATACTCCCTTCTTCGTACGCTCCTCCGAAGTAACCGAATTGACTGTATTTGTCATAAGAGAAGTATTGATTGTAATAGGTGGAGTCGCGCCCGGTGGAACCGCAATTGCCGTTGTAATCGTGGTTGCCCTGAATGAAAGAATACGGAATAACGTCGTCCAGTTTACTCATCTGTTCTGCGGCAAGCTGATAAAAATCCGTCCTGTCGCCGTTGTCCGAGAGGTCTCCCACTTCTATTGCATAGGCTATTTTATGCGACTCGGCGTTGTCTACCAGCCAGTCCGTCAGTCCGCGGAGATTGGCGGGATTGTGAGCGACCATCGTCTGGATGTCGGGTATGACCGCGAGCGTGTAATCGTAGTCGTCGGTAGGCATAACGGAGACGAACTTCTCGAAAGTCACTATGCTCGCGCCGCAACCTACGCCGAAAGTTTCTTCCACTTTTATCTCGTTCCAGGTCTCACCGAAAACCCAGTTGCCCATCAATTGTCCGTCAAGAGTATCCAAGACGCCTTCTCTGTAATCCCGGGCGACTCTGTCCGCGGCGACGGTTCCGTTGTAGAGGGTAATTTCTTTTATCTTACCGTCAAAAGGCGTCTTCTTCGAGGTCCAGTTTTTGTAGTCGACGCCTACCTGCATAGGCATAACGCTTATCGCGTCGCTCTGACGGGAGTCCGCTCTGTCGACTTCCTCTCCGTCGACGTAGAAAACGAAGAGATTTTCATCAGCGTTTCGGACCATAGCCACGTGATGCCACTCGGCGTCGTTGAGGAAAACGCCCTTAACGGTGTACTTAAAAGCTCCGTTGTCCCAAAACACGCTCGGGCGACCTAATTCGTCTATCTCCCAAGAGACCGAACCGTCATAGCCGAAATACTTATTGAGGTAGTTGCCCATAATCGTACCGCCGACAGAGCTCCTCTCCATATATATCCACGCCTCGAAACTGTCCGGGGACTTAGTGAATATCTCGTCCATTCGATATGCGTATCTGTTGTAAGTATCGAAGACGTATTCGGACTCTTCCGAGTCGACGGAAGAGGAAGCGTTATTGACCGCAGAGGTTCTCTCGACGGCTTGAGCCCCTTGTACGGAACCTAGACTCGGCACCCAAATCGCCAGGGCAAGCATCAATATCGATAATAAAGAAAGAGATATCTTCTTAAAAATTTTACCGTTCATATTATTCCTCCTCGCTGCTGTTGTCGTTGTATGTCACGCCGAACTTAATCGTCGCGCCCGCGGAATTGGCTCTGGCACCGTACGCCATGCCGGAAAACTTTTCGATAAGGGCGGAGTCGCTACACGTACCGACGAGATCGTCGTCGATGTAGACGGAGAAAGAACTTCCGTCGCAGACGACCTTGAGAGTTACGTCGATTTCATCGCCGACCGCGGCGCTTTCGTATTTGCTTTTCCACGCTTCGGGAGCCTGGTCCAGGGTTACCCCTGTGCTGAGCGTGTTTCCGTCTCCGTCGGTTAAGGGAAGTCCCTTATAAGTCTTGTTCTTAACGTAAGCCATGGGAAGGGTACCGTCAGCCGATTTAATCTGAACCGAAATATATTCGGAATGCGTTTCCCAGTCGTTATCGGCGTTGACAGAACCATAGAACATAATGCCTATGGAACTCGAGTTGCCCTTAATTATCGTGATGTCCGCGGTAATCGTGAAGCTTCTCGATTCCAAAATACCTTCTACTATAAGAGAATTGGTCTTAGTAGAAGACGTAACCCACTTTCCGTCGTCGCTTCTCGTGGCACCGTTGGCGGTCGGCAGACGCCAGCCTGCATATAAAGTAACATCGGAAGCGAGCTCGATAGCGGATGCGTCGACTTTGTCGTTCAGCTCTTCGTCGTAATACCATCCGAGGAAGATATGGCTGTCATATGTAGGCGTGGGGAGCGTCAGATCCGTCGTATCGGACGTCCAACCAATCGAGTCGCAAGAGGAGCCACCGTTGGACTCGAAACTAATCGTGAAGCAATCGACCGTATTTTCGGAATACTTGGCTTTAATCGTCTTGCCGTCGAGATCGTCGACGAGGAAAGACTTACCCAGCTCGATCTCGCCCGAGTACCATCCCTCGAAGGTGTACGTCGTCATTGTATTGCCGTCTACCACGGTATCCTTAGAGGCTATTTGGTTCCAGATCGTTCCCTTGGGCTTAACGATTGTAGAAAGATTGCCATCTCCGTCGTCCCGTTTAATCGCGACGCATTCCTTGACGGTTACGTCGGATATCGTGAATCCGCCGACATTTTTAGTATCTTTAATGAATTGGAAACCGACGCCTTTCCCTGTAGGAGCGGCAAGATAGCTGTCGAGGAGCTTCTTCTGATCTGCCTGTCCGTTGCTATAATTGGTCTCGTCGAAATGTACTCCGTAGAGGGTCTCGCCGCTGTAATCGGCGTCGCCGTAGGTGAACAACAGACAATCGTTGACGTAATACTTAATCGCGGCGTTACAGAAGACTACCTTCATCGTCAGACTTATTTCCGATCCTGCCGCGACGCTGTCGAAATAGGTCTTATATGCACAAGATTTAATTGCGGGATATTCCAGTCCGTACGTATTGCCGGACACGCCTTCCACTTTCTTACCGAAGATTAAGCCTCCCGTTTTGAAGTTTTGGGTAACCCAAACAGAGCTTTGATTGCCTTCGTTCTTTCCGCCGGTATATGCGACGTATCCTTTGTCGTCGAGATAAAACGCTATGCGCAGCTCGAACGTATCGGAGGGCTTATTGCAAGTAACGGTGAAGGAGAATTCTCCTTTATCTAGCGTCACGTCGGGGATATAGGTACCCTTGGTCGGATTGACGCTGCCCGATATACTGTATCCGTCGTAACCGTTGTCGTTTTTGATTACCGTGAATACGCTACGGGTCTCGGAGGAAAGGTATCTAGCGACGACTTCCGTATCCTTGTCGAAGACGTACAACGCGTCTATTTTAACGTCTCCTACGTACCAGCCGTCCGCGGTGTAGGTCGCGACGTTTCCGTTGGCGAGAGTCTCCGTTCCTTTTGACGGAATATCGGGTAAAATCAACGACGAATCGACGTCGATCGTTTCGGTTTTCACAGGGACTCCGTCGGCGACGAAAGTAACCTCTATAAGTTGCACCCACGACGCGTACAACGTTAAATTGGCGTTGACGTCGGTGCCTTCCTGATATCTGTCGGTCTTAGTCTCGTCGTAGTACCAGCCGAGCAGGCGATATCCGCCCCTGTCGACAGTAGGAAGGCTCAACGGCGTCCCTGCCGTCACGACCTGATCTTCAACGGTTATATCGTCGACGCCCGTCACGTACGATACGGTGTATGCGACGCTTTCTTCATATTTGGCTACGAGAGTCATATCGGAGTTTACCGTAGCGGAAACCACTTTGTTTTCTCCTATATACCAGCCGATGAATGCGTATCCCGTCACCGTACCGTCTACGGAGACTGTTCCGTTTTTAAAAGGATCCGTCGGCAAAACGAGCGTTTGACCGTCCTCGTAATATCGGACGATATCTTCCTCTCCGTTGTCGAGCTTATAAGTTACGGTGTGTAAATCTACGCGTTCGCGCACCGCATAGAGAGTAGCGTTACTCGATACGGTCTCTACCCTGTTGCCGTCTGCGTCTGCCCAGTGGCTGAAACGCATAAGATACGCGCCGTCGGCATCGGTCTTGACTTCCGTGTCCTCGAGGACCTTAGCGACGATTCCGTCGCACGTCTCTGAGCCGAGGTCGGTTTCACCGTCGAAGAACTCGACTCGATAGTTTTGTTTTACGGCAAACTTTATCGTCGCTCCCGCGGAATTGGCTCTGGCGCCGTACGCCATACCCGTAAATTGATTAAGCACGTCGGAATGATTGTATTCATAGGCAAGATTGCCGTCGATATACGCGTCGAAAGACGATCCGTCGCAGACTATTTTAAGCGTAACGGATACGGACGATCCGCTAGCCGCATTGTTATATTTGCTCCTCCAATCGGAAGGCAGTTTGCCTAAAGCCGCGCTTGCAAGCCCTTTATAAGAGCCCTTAGTAACGCTTGAAATCGAAAGGGATCCGTCGGTGGCTTTTATCTGAGCCGCCATATAACTTTCGCCGCTACCTTCCCAGCCGTAGTCGGAATTGACGGAACCGTAGAACATAATTCCAACGGAGCTGGAGTTGCCTTTAATGAAAGTGATATCGGCGGATATCTCGAATTCTCTCTCGTTGAGAATGCCGTCCACTATGAGAGAGCTCTGTCCTTTGCCTGCAGACGTGGTGCTAGACGAAGTGACCCACACGCCGTCGGCGTTTTTAGTAGCGCCCGTCGCGTACGGATAACGATAGCCTGCATACAATGTAATATCCGAAATAAGCTCGATGTTCGACTCGTCGAATTTATCGGTCAATCCTCTGTCGCGATACCACCCTAAGAATATGTGATTGTCGTAAGACGGAACGGGCATCTCTACGTCAACGGTATCTTCCGTCCAGACGATAGGATTGCAAACGGAACCGCCGTTAGATTCGAAGCTTATCGTGTAGAAATCGTCGACCCACTTGGCATATAACGTCGTATCCGTATCGGTGAAGAAGACCTTATTACTGACTTTATCGGTCAACGCTTCGTCGTAATACCAGCCGGCGAAGCCCCATCCTTCCTTGACGGGAGTAGGCAGCTCGAGCGTGCCGTATATCCAGTCGGCGTCCTCTATATCGTTGCCGCCGTCGGTGTCGAAGGATATCTTAAGGGGCGTATTCCTGTAGACTATATCGGAATATTTCACTCCGCCCGCGGGCAAAGAGTATCTGGCGCCGTATCCCCTGCCGCTATGAGCGGCTATCGTGGCGAAATCCGTACACGTATAGACGAGCTCTCCGTCCATATATATTTTGAATCCGTCGGCGTTTTCCGCAACGGCAAGAGTGATCGTATCGCCGTAGGCGAACTTGTTCTGCCAATTTTGGGGAAGGGACGTAAGCACAATCTTATCGATCAGTTTCCAGCTGCCACGGGTCACTTGACCTATTTCGAGATAACCTTTTGAGGAATTCAACACCGCGTACAAATAATCTTGTCCTATTTCATACGGATAGTCGCGGTCTCCGAGAGTCATACGGAACGCAATACCGGCACCGCCCTCGGCATCCTTGGGAAGAATCATATCGACTGAGTAGAGGCTCATGGCGTCGCTCTTCTCGAAGAAACGATATATACCCGTAGAAGTCGTCGTATAGGTCCCGTCGCCGTTGTCGATCATGTTGACGTTGACGGGTGCGGAAGACTTATCGTATTGAGCGTACAGGCATACGACGCCTCTCGCTACGATAGGTTCCGTTATATCGTTGTTGCCTTCGTAATCGAGGGTCCATTTAACGAAAGGACATTCGATACCGTTCTTCGTGATAGAATCTGGAACGGGAAGGTCCGCATAAGCTATTTCGTCGCCAACCTCCTTGGTCCACTTGATATAATCGAAGTCATCTACTCCGTAATAGAGATAGATATAGGATACTTCTCTGTACTTGGCATAGAGAATCACTACCTCTTGACCGTCAAATGTATACGGAGAGGAGACCTTTTCTCCCTCGTAATTCTCATCGAGATACCAGCCCTCGAACACGTATCCGTATTTATAAGGCTCGGGGAGCGCAACGGGCTCTCCGACGACTTCTATCGCATCGAAATCGTCGTCGCTGTCGGTCACGAAGCGCACGCAGGGAGTTTCTTCCCACTTTGCATACAACGTTACGCTGTCTTCACCGTTAAGCGTATAAGGAGAAACCACTTCCGCTCCGCTTAAATTCTCGTCGAGATACCAGCCGCGGAAGTTAAAGCCCGACCTTGTCGGAACGGGAAGCGTTATCGCTTCTCCGACGTATTCTATCGGCGAAATGGTTCCGCCGCCGTTACATACGAAACGGACATAGAGTTTTTCTTCCCATTTGGCATACAGAATCACTTCTTCTCCGCTCGGAGTATAAGGCGAAACAACCGCCTCGCCGCTCAAGCTCTCGTCGAGATACCAGCCGCGGAAGTTATACCCGGATCTGCTCGGTGTAGGAAGCGTAATCGCCTCTCCGACGTATTCTATCGGCGAGAGAGTTCCGCCGCCGTTACATACGAAGCGGACATGAATGCCCTCGGGCACGGTCGGATCGACGATCGCAGAGCCGTTTGACGACCATCTGGCGTACAACGTAACGTCCTCGGTCGGTACGTAAGTCGTGCCGACGGCGTCTCCCGTGAAGTATTCTTCCTCATACCATCCGACGAAGGTACAGCCCGATTTAGTCGGTGTCGGAAGAGTAATCGCATCTTCTCCTTCCGTGTATACGATCGGTTCTATATCGCTACCGCCGCGGCTATCGAACGTTATCGTGTACGTAACCGCGTCCGTACAAGCCGACAGAATCATCGTAACCAATATCGCAATCAGGATTATTCCAAATAATTTTCGTTTATTATTCATTATCGTATCTCCTAATCAATAGCTTGTCTTAATCGTCCTCTCCGTAGACGTAATCGTTGGTGACGTTGACGTCGCTTACGACGACGCCCGCGCCGCCCGCTCTTATTCCGTAACCGCTCCCCGAAAGAATGTTGATGTCTTTATAACTGAAAAGAAGTTCTCCGTCGAAGTAACACAAAACTCTATATCCCAAAAGGATCACTTTCAGCTCGTGGACTTCGGAATACGAGGGAGAGACCACGACTCTGTTAATTTGTGTCCAGCTACCGTTGTCGGCTTTACCGAGATAAACGCCGCCGTTTTTGTCGATGAAATAGAAATAATATCTGTTGCCCGATTCCCATGCGCCGTCTCCGGAGAAGCAGAACACCAATCCGTTGTCGGAAGAGGCGTCGGCAAGAATATTACAACTGAACGTGCCGTATCTGAAAGGAACGGACGTGTCGACGGCGAGGCTGTTTTTCTCCGCAGAGGTGTACGTCCCGTCGTTAAAGTCCCAACGACCGTTGCGGTCGGAAAACTGTGCGTCGTACGTATAACGGACACTCTCGTCTATATGCAGATCGGGAGCCGTCGTATCGTCCTCCGACTGATTGATATAAGGTACGTCGTCGAGTCTGGGGACTCTGTGCGCATCGATGTCCTTAGCCAATTCCGCCGCCGCTCCGAGATTCTCGTCCGCATCTTCCGCGACCTCCGAGCGAGATTGTCCTTCACGAGAAGATTTCCCGACGTCGGATGCGGCATTTTCCGCATACGCCACGCTACCCCACGTAAGACAGGCTATCGAGGCGATCAGCAAAACGCACAAGAGAGTAAGTCGCTTTTTCATCATATCTACTCCTTAGAAAACGATGTTTTGAAAACTCCCCGACTCACGTTTACGCAAAACGCACGCCGAGCCGATCGGTTTTCAATTCAATTATAATTCAAAAAGTCTCCGAATCAAGACCCGTCCGCACATTTCGTGCACTAAAAAAGTCGATTGTTTTAATCAAGAAAACTAAAAAAGTAGTTTACAAAAACTCACGTCGATGTTAGTCTGTACGTAGAGACGATAACAATATCGAACCAAGCCCGATACAGGAGAGACGCTATGAAAGAAACGTACAGAAAAATAAAAGACGTCAAGCTGGACATTCTCGATCCTGCCGATTCCGACAAAATTCTGATGCTGGGAGAGGCTCTCTCCAACGAGACGAGACTGCGCATCTTAAGATATATGCAGACTCCTCCTCACGTAAAAGACATTCCCAAAATGTCATCGGACCTCGCTATCCCCAAGTCAACCCTCATACATCATCTCGAGATACTGGAAAAGGCGTCTCTTATCAGAATTTTTTATAAATCGTCCTCGCACGGATCCGTGAGGCAGGTATCGAGAAATCTTCAGACGGCTTTTCTCAGGCTGTATCATCACCGAGAAGCGGTCAAGAAAAACGAAATATCCGTCGTGCAGAGTCTCGGAGTAGGGCAATATGCCGATTATCGCGGTGAGCCGCTCTGTTTCGCCACGGACACTCAACCTTACTTTTATACGGACAACAACTTCTCTCGCGAAAGGTTCGACGCGCAACTCGTCTACACCAACGACGGCATAGTTACGTATCACTTTTCCAATGCAGTCGCGCAAAAAAAAGACGTATCGGAGATATCGTTTTCTCTGGAAATATGTTCCGAGGCGCCCTACTTCGACAACCATTTTCTCAGCGACGTGACGTTCTGGATCAACGGAACGGAAGTGACGACGTACACGTGCCCGGGCGACTTCGGCGACAGGCGAGGCAAGCTCACGCCCGACTGGTGGCTGTCCGTCAACACTCAATACGGAGAATTGATAACCCTTACCGTCAACGAGGACGGAACGTATCTCAACGGAGTCAACGTGAGCTCGAAAATCAACATAAAAAAATTGGCTCTCGCCGACGGCAACAAAACGATCTTCACCCTCGGCAACAAAGCCACATCAAAGAATAAAGGCGGATTCAACTTGTTCGGGAAACACTTCGGCGATTATCCGCAAGACATCTGTATGCAGATGACGTATAAAGATTAAAAAATCGGTCGCCCTGCCGCCGATATTCGACGAAGGACAACCGATGTAGGTCAATTTTCGTTTATCTTTCCGATATGTTTCATCGTTAAATTCACCCTATCGGTTATTTTTACGGTGCCCACGCCGAAAATAGACGTGTCGAGGGTGTCGTTAATCGGGGCTTGCCAACAATCGGGGATGGCTCGGATACCTTTTGCCATACCCAGGACGGATCCTACCGTGGCTCCGTTACAGTCGGTGTCGAAGCCCGTCTCCACCGCGAGGCATATAGACTTACCGAAGTCGCCTCCGCCGTATAAAAGAGCCGCCGCGACTATCATTGCATTGGGAATGACGTGACACCAGCCGTGCGCGCTGTATTCGTCGTAACGCTCGTGTATCATAGAAAAACAGTCTTTTTCCGTTACGCCCTTTTCGAATGCGTCGCAGACGTCTTTAATATTTTTATACAATCTCGACGTATACGGTATCTGACTCAATCCTCCGCGGATGATTTCCTCGACATCGTCGGTGGTCGCCGCCACCGCTATCATTGCCGCAACCATCATTTCTCCGTATATTCCGTTCTTTATATGAGAAATACTTGCGTCGCGCCAAGCCGCTTCCGCCGCCGCCTCGGGATCGCCGGGGTAGATATATCCGAAATAATCGCCTCTTATCTGCGCGCCTATCCATTCTCTGTAAGGATTTTTATAAATGGCCGATTCCGGCGGTGCGTAGCCGTTGACGAAGTTGCGATACGCCACGCGCTCGGCGGTGCAATACGAGCCCTTTCCCTGACTGTTGAGCCAGGTCGAAGCAACGTCACCGGAGGTGAAATTCTTGCCGAATCGCTCTATTATCTCCTGCGCGAGCACGGTGTAATTGGTGTCGTCGTCTACGGGCATACGGTTGATTTCGTCGGCATAATCGCGGGAATAAAAATTGTATTTGTATTTATCGAGATCGACGCGCGCCAGATCGCTTTTTAGAATATATCGTCTCATCGGATAATTGTCGGTCGCCTTTAAAAAGGGAATCAACTCGTTGGTCCTAATGCCCTCTACCGTTTTTCCCAGCATACATCCGCATATTCTGCCGACCCACGCGCCGTGGACTTTTTCTCTCAACCCCTTTTCTTCTAATTTGCGAGAAGACGGAGCAATCTTTCTCTGGCTCTTTATCTGCGTCAATTCGGACGGTTCGAAATAATCGTAGTTTTCTTTTGTTTTACTCGACGCGACCACGTCGAACAAAACGTCCCCCAATCGCTTTTTGATTTCCGTCCGCGGCAACTTAGCCACTGCGGCGAAGACGTCTTTATACGTCTCTATATCCAGTCCTTCTTCTATCGACTGAGCGTATTCCGTCATCAGATTGGCTGCGTAAAACTCCCAATCGTGGATGTTTTGGTATTGCGGCTTGACGTGACCGCGACCTTTCGTTTCTTCCACGATGCGATTGTCGTTGCCCAACAATATCGCGTCCAGCGAGATATCGAACCACTTGGATATCTTTACGATTTTTTCCAAATCGGGTACAGCCGCTCCGCTCTCCCACTTTTGCACGCATTGTTGCGATACTCCGAATATCTCGGAAAACTGCGCCTGCGTCAATTTGCACTCCGTACGTAACCTATAAATCGTGTCGGCTATATTCATAATAATTTTTCCTCATTCCTTTTTATATAGAATCACGATTCAATTATAATCTCCTCGCACGACAAAAACAACCGCCTTCCTTTTGTTATTTTTACAACCATCGGTTGTTTTTCAAACGAGTTATACAACCGTCCCTTCATTAATTCCGTATGAAAAGCCCCGTCGATTAACGGCGGGGCTTATAAATTATCGAGTTTTCTAACGATTTATTACGCAGGGGTGACGACGATGTTGGAGAAAGTCGCCCCGACCACCTCGCTGTACAGACCGAGTCTCGTACCCGAGAGGTTATGTTTCATAGCTAAGCTGACCGTGTTGGATCCTACGGTAATAGTCATATTCTGACCGTCGTATTCCAGTACGTAATGCGCGGTTGCGCCCTTGACCATAGTTGCGCCGTCGTTGATTTCTCGAGTGTTTTCCCAATCAAAAGCGATGGCACCGTCGGAGAGATACTTAGAAAGCGACACGTATACTCCTCCCGGATATCTTCCGCTGAGGTGATATTCGTCCGTATGGATGTTGACGCTGTCACCCGATATGCCCCATATAAGTCCCGTCAAAGTGTTGAAATGATAGACGTCGGAAGGAACCATCATATCCCACTCAATTCTACCGGTACCGAAGGTGACGTCGTTAAGCAGAGCCACGCCCACCGCCGAAGTGTCGGAATTGGTTAAAGACGTGTAGCAAATCTTCCCGTCGGAGTCTTTCCAAGCCGAGAAATTACTGGCGTTGCACAGGGTGAGATTATCTGCTTCTACGTATTCTCTGGGCGTAACGACGATATTGGAGAAGACCGTGCCTTCCACCTCGCTGTACAGACCGAAGTATTCGCCTTTTATCTCCGTTCCGGGGGTCATGCTGACGACCCTGCCTTCATAAGTCATGATTATAACGTTGCGATAAGAATCCCACTCCAGTCTGAAATGTTTCGTTTCGCCTGCGGGGCAGGAAATATCGGGAGGGGACATTTTGGATACGTCTTCCCAGCCGAACTCGCCGTTATATTTACGGAACCCGACGTATTCGCTCGTGAACGCTCTGCCGAAGACGTAGTAACTATCGGTCGCGGCATTACCGCCGACGACGGATTCCGTCACGGACGAGAAAAGTATTCCTATGGACGTATTCCACGTATAGCTGTCGGTGGGCACCTTCATATCCCACTCGATAATACCGCCGTTGAATTTCCAGTCTTCAAAAGTCAAATAAGCGTCGGCGGCGGTAGCGGAAGTATACGTACCCGTACTCAAATCCACGACCCAGTCGCTCGCGCCCGCGCCGCCGTATATAGGAGCGGCTTTTACCTGACCTTGAGTAGTGAAAACTCTGGGGTCTCTGTTATAATACAGCTTGAGTTCCAGACTGCCGTCCGCCGAGACGGTACCGGACAAGACCGATCTCTCCTCGTCGAAAGTGTGTTTCGCTATAGAGACGGATTTAGTGCTTACGGTTTTTCCCACTATGGCTTCTTTCGTAACGGAGCTGTACTCTGTTTCGTTTTCATTCTCGTCTACCAGAATATGTTTGATCGTATAATCGCCGTACACCACGGACTCGGACGAGGCGCGCTTTTTCGAAAAGACCCAGTCTACGAGATTCTTCTGCGCGTAGAGATAAGATTCCAGACCGTGACCGCCGTTTTTGCAGACGGTGAAATTGCCTTCTCCGCCCGCTTCTGCGTAGTTGTCAAAGATGCTCTTGATTCCGTTGAAGTCTACGAGAGTATCGCTGTCGCCCATGAAGAGCCAGAGCGGAACGTTGGCAAACTTATAAGACGAGGCGGGATCTCCCGCGCCGCTACACACTACGCACGCGGCGAATTTTTCCGGCGTCTCGGATAACAGATACCAAGAAGCCATCGTACCTCTGGAATAGCCCGCGAGATATACGCGATCCGCGTCTACGGCGAGATTGTCGATACAATCGTCGAGCAATTCCACGACCGCCAGCAACTGAGCGGAGGGGGTAGCGTCGTCCAAAGAATAGCTTTTATAAGGATAAACGGTGTTGGTATCGTTGGGGACGACGAGCCAAGGCGTGGTCGCACAAGGAATGATAGCGATGAAGTCTTCTTCGCTCTCTACCAGCGATCTGCGCACGAGGGTGGCTTCTCCGCCCAGACGCACTGCGGACGGGGTGGCACCGTTACTGCCGTCACCGTGCAGGAACAGCATCAGAGGATATTCTTTAGAGCTGTCGTAATTGTCGGGCACGATTATTTCGAAAGGAACGGAACAAGTTTCGTTTTTGTATACAAACTCGTTGACGCCCGCTTCGAGACGAGACGTTGCCGCGTCAAACAGTTCTCCCTGCTCTTTGGCGGGTTGTCTGTTGTCGGCAACGTGTTTTTCAAATTCGTAAGAGTTGTTCATACATTTTACGACGTCGTTTCTGTCGAGAGCTTTATCGAAGACGTACAAGTCGTCTATAAATCCGCCGAATTTCAAGCCGTCGTTAAAGCCTCCTATATACAGAAAGCTTTCTTTTATGTTGAGACCCGCAGACGCTTCTACCACGGAACACTCGACGCCGTTGAGATAGAACGTGTATCTGCCGCCGTCATACGTGAGAGCCACGTGATACCAGCGAGTATCGGATTCTTTTGCAAGAGGATACGTAGTGTATACGTCAAACGACGTAACGCAATATTGATTGTGATATATCATCAGGCGGGTGTCTTGAAGATGAGTATATTTTCCCCAGCCTGCGATACAGTTTTCGCTGTTAGAATTAATAACCGAGTAGTCGAGCATTATCCATGCCGCTATCGAGTGAGAAGAGTTGCCCGAGGGCAGATCTTCTTCCAGAGAAAGGTAAGAATTACCGTCGAAATATACTGCGGAGCCGTGTTTGCCGTCTTCTTCCGTACGAGGATTGCCGAAAGACGCCGCGGCGCGACCGTCCGCTTCGTTGTAATAGTTGCCGTTGTCGTCGACACTGTCGAAAGAAAAATACGCTACGGGAGCATCCTCGTAATCGTTGTTGCCGGGATCGGTATTTTCACCGGGGGGGGGGTACCTGAGAGCCCGAAGAATCACCGGGATCCATCGTGCCGGACGCTCCGCTTTGCGCTCCGGAACCGCCCGAAGTACTCGGTTCTTCGTCGCAGGCAACTATGCATACGATAAGACAGAGCGCGAGCATTGCCACCAACAAGAACCTGAAAACTTTTTGCTTTTTCATTATCTACGTTCCTCCTGAAAATGATAATAGACGCCCGAACGATCTTTTCGTCGGTCATCGTTATTTTATCATCGATATACAAAAGATTAAACGGTAATTCGGACACCGTATTGAAATAATGTCCGGATTTGGAATTTTTGTCGGCGGAAAAATTTCCTTCGGAGTTATAAGGGTTATTTGAATTTCTTTCTATATTGTCTGGGAGACAAACCTTCGCATTTTGAAAAAGCCGCATAAAAACTTCCTACGGAAGAGAAGCCGCATTCCAGGCATATGTCCACGACCTTTTTTCGGGTTTCCTTTAACAATTTCTTCGCGTTTTCCACTCTGAAATACGTGCGTTGTTCGTTATAAGTTCTGCCGTAAATTTTTTTACAGACGCGATTAATCTGTCTCGTGCTTAAAAACGCCCTCTTGGACACTTCCTCTATCGACAAATCGGTCGTATAGTAATATTGAAGGGCATTGGTGATAACGTCCTTTGAATTCTTGCCCGAGATTCTGCGCTCTTCTTCATACTTTTCCGTTGCGTATTTCGGCGCGAGGCGGTCGTAGAGATGATACAAAAGCAGCGTGAAAACGGCGCTCGTTCTATAAAACTCGCCGTGACAACCTATGCTTGCGACAAACTGTCCGACTATTGTTTTGAGAGAGCCGTCGTCGGTATATTTTTCGCATATGAATTTTGAAAAAACTCTGTTCAGATTATCATAGACGGTATCGAAACTTTTATTAATTTTGGTAAAGGAAAAACCGAATTTATAGGCGGAACATTTCTCCACTCCGTCGAATTTATGCTCGCATCTGGGGGACGCAAGAACGAAATCGCCGCTTTTTAGGGAGTAGACTTTCTCGTTGGTAGAAAAGGTACACTCGCCGTCTTCTACAAAAATCAATTCAAAATAATCGTGGAAATGCTTTTGTTTTTCCGACGAATATTCCAGATCGATCGGATATCGCACGTATAACACCGACATCAGTGCGTCGCCCAAAGCATAATTAAATTCTATATCGGGCGTATTGGTAAAGTTTTCGACGCCCATCTCGTTTTCTTTCACCTTTTCTTCTCCGTCACAAAAAGTCGCGTCCTTCTCCCTGCCCCCTCCGTACGTCTCCGACAATACGGGATGTCATTATATCATTCCGAAACGCCTCTTTTCAATAGATTTTTTTAATTTTTACAATCCGCTCGTACGAAAGCGTGAATTCCTTCTTTTATAACATAAATCGTTCCAAAACAGTCCGAGATCAAATCGACGCAAACAAAAACACACGACAACAATCTGTTTTTTGCTTAAAAGCGCCCGACCGGAGGCGATTTTTCTCGATATCCTCGCACAACTAAAAAACTTGCTATAACGATGCGTTTAGATTCGGCTACTTGAGGTACTTTTCTTTATACTCGGAAAAGGACGTATCGAAATTTCGTCTAAACCATCTCGAGGCGTATGCGGTATCCTGAAATCCAAGCATAGAACACACGTCTCTTAGCGTGGTGGACGCTTTTACGTAAGTTTTGAGATAATGTATTTTAGCGGTATTGATATCGCTTGCCGGCGTAGTGCCGAAAAATTTTTTATAGTAATAGACGGCTCGGGAGGGAGAAAAACCGAGTTTTTTGCAATAATAATTCAAATCGTATCGCGAGGGAGATTCATACATCAGGGCGCGTTGTTTTTCAAACTCCGCCGCGATATTTTTAATAACCGTTTGGAACGACGGAAGAGACGAAGAAATTTTTCGAGACAAGTCAATGAAAAAATTCATCAAAAGCGCGTCTATTTTTTGCTCTTTCAAAAAATTGTCTTGGTCGAACTCGTTTTGTAAGACGTCGAGAAAAGTCGCAATCGTCCCCGTCATCCTGGGAATTATCGGAGTATTGAGAGGCAATTTGATTTGGTGAAAAAAATCGGGGTCGTCGCAATCGAAATCAAAGAAACTATGATTGACTCGGTTTTCGGGCGAGTTCCAAAATTGTTTTTTCTCCGGCTCGTACAGAATTGCCGTCCCGGGAGGGCAACGGACGGTCTCTTCGTCGACAACGATATCGATTGAAGAATAAAAAAAGATAAAAAGATACGTATGGAAATACTCCTCGCCTCTCGCGCAATTCATTCCTCGTCTTTCTATAACATTAGTAGAGGCATGATATAGTTTGAACATAACCCACCGTTGTGTTTTCTTTTTCTTTTACTTTACATTATAAAATAAAAAAAGTCAATAGAGCGGTTGAATTTTATATTTACACCGAAGCACCGCCTTTTTAAGATAAAGTTAACAAGACGAGAAATCTGCACCGCAGGCTTTTAAGAAAAATCAATTTTACGGGAGGCATAATCTTATGAAAAAGAATCGGTTGCTATATTTATTCGTAGCAATTATCGCTATCGCAATGATATGCGCGTTAATCGGATGTGACGTATTGCCGGAAGAAATTCCGTCAGGCAATCCCTCGGGAAGCCCCGATATAACGGAACCGTCCGGAAGTCCCGATATAACGAACCCTTCTGGGGCGGAAGTTCCCGACGATAAAAAAGATCCGTCGGGAGAAGAGCCGGCTCTACCGACAGGACCGATAGTGCATACGGTCTCGATTAACGGCGAGACGTGTCTGGTTTTGGACGGCGAAACGGTTCCGGAGCCTCAAATAACACCTTCTCAAAACGGGAAATATTTCATCGGCTGGTATGTAGGTGAAGAAGAATACGATTTTTCTTCTCCCGTGACATCAGATCTTACGATCGACGCCAAATGGGAAGACAATAAGAATCTCGTCGTCGGAAGAATCGTTGCCTATGACGGAGGCGACTTAGATGGTGCGATTATAAAACTCGGCGACAACTCGCAATCGACGACGATAGACTCCGACGGAAGTTTCGCTTTAGGCAACGTGGCGCCGGGAGCTCATGATCTGATTATAGAAAAGTCCGGCTACGTGCAAGAAATCCTGTCGGTAGAGGAAAACGATTACGACTACACCGCTCAGGCAAACGTCGGCACGATCGAATTGATTCGTCTGCCGTCTTTTATAGGAAGCATCGGCGGAAACAAGAGTCCGGCAGAATGGGACGTGTTCGTTACGCGTAGTTCTGCGGGAATAATATTTAACGTAACAACGTCTATCGACAATGCGTCGATTACGGAAGATTCCAATTATCATATCGAGACGTATTTTTCAATCGGCGAAACTTCTTCCGCTACTCGCAACAACGACGTATATTACGTTAAATTCTTCCTCAACGGAAAAACCTCCGTATATAATTTCCCCGAAAACGTCGGGACGTGCTTAGAAACGCTTACTTCCGAAAGCAGCGTCGTCCGAGGCGAGTGGAGCCGTACCGATACCGAGATAACGGGCAATCTTTTCATTGATTATGATACGTTCAAGCTCGACTCCGAGTCTTCCGCCGTTTCGCCTTACGACGTATTAGGCATCACCCTGCTCGCGGGATCCACCGGCAGCTCGATCGACACCTGGATAAAACCCGATATGCCCGGGTACACGAGCAACGAGGTCGTACGCGGCAACAGATACGATTACTTGCGTCTGGACAAGTATAACAACCTATATGAAAATACAGAAAACAAAGAAGTTTGGATTATTAAAGGAATAGCCGAAGAAGGCGTTACCGTTTCTTACGGAGAAGTCCGAGTAACCTCCGATAATTCGGGAACATATAAAATAGTCGTACCCGATAACGGAGACGAAGTAATACGGTTGACGTATTCTCGTGTCGGATACGAGTCCGTGACGAAAGCAATAAACGTAGATCATTCCGACAGATATTATAATGCGGAAGACGTAGTAATGGTTGCTGCTACGGGAAATATATCGGGAATAATTTCAGACGGAAACAACCTTTTGTCGGGAGCCAAGGTGTCGTACGGAGAGCAATCGACGTACACCGATAACGAAGGTCGATTTGTCCTGGAAAACGTACCGATGAACGTCAAGCTGTCTTTTACGGTTTCTTTATCGGGATACGTTGAGCGCAACATAAACTACGAGGTGTCCGAGATTAACGGAGAAGGCTTCGTCGCAGAAGTGGAAATGGTCGAAGAATCTCTTTCTACCATTGTCGGCGTCGTATCGGACATCAACGGAACACTCTCGGGAGCGAGCGTAACTATTAAAGGTACTGCCTACGGTGCTACCACCGACAGTGACGGAGCGTTTCGTATCGAGGATATAGCAGCCGGCGATTACGAAATAGAAGTATCCGAGCCCGGATATATCGGAACAGAAAAAACAATCTGCGCGGAAAACTTTTCGTCCGACGAAGTGTCTTTAGGCTCCGTATTCCTGACAAAAGAATATCTTGATTTAGGCACGATTTCCGCGGACACCATGACCTATCGGATATATATGACTCGTAACGAAGACGGATTCCTGATAAAGTTTATATCTCAAGGAACGTCGTCCTCGTTGTCGACGGAACGTGTAGAATGTTGGTTCTCCGTAGGAGAGACTCCGTCGGCTACACGCAATTATGATACGTGGATGTTGTGTTATTACGGAAATAAATCTTTTTATCTTGCCAACTTCCCTAACAATGTTCAAACAAAAGTCATCAACAACACGACTTCCAGTGACTACATAACGGCAAGCTGGATAGAGACGGACGGACATTACGAAATAAACGTTTTCGTTAAATACGAAGCGTTCGGCTTAGATACGGTCAACGGGTCCTATGAAGTTAACAAGACCGATATAGTGGGTATCACTTATACGATCAATTCCAACAAAACGGGAGGATATTATTATCGTAGCGATATGCCGGGGGCATCCAACTCCGCGGAAGTCGTGCGCGGTAACAGATACGATTATCTGCGAATAGACAGCAATAACAACCTCTTCGTTAATACTAAAAACGAACCCGTATCCGAATAAAAAACTTTAAGGAGACGCCAATGAAAAACAATATGCTGAAGATATTGTCGGCATTGCTGATAATCGTCGTTATGACAACTATATCGATAGCTTGTGACAATGAGCCCGTTACCGATACGTCGGGCTCTTCGGGGAGCGTAACTCCGTCGGGCGTCATCGATCCGTCCGAAAACCCGAACTCGTCCGGAAGCGAAGATTCCTCCGACGACAGCGGCAACACGATTGTTGTTTATACCGTTACAATCGACGTACGGGGCAATTATACCGAGAAGAAAATAATCGCCGGTCAACGTCTCCCGAGACCCGAAACTCCTTCCGTCGGCAATTTATATTTCGACGGCTGGTATATAGGCAACGAAAAATATGATTTTTCTAAAAAAGTAACGGAGGATTTTACTTTGACGGCAAAGTTTTTGGAAGCGACTACGGAATATTCGGTTAGCGGTACGGTTAAAGACGAGCTGGGAAATATCGTCGACGATGCAACGATATCTTACGGAAACCAATCCGTTACGACCCGTCGAGACGGGACGTTCGGGATCAACACCTCGATTAGTAAGATAATCGTTACCAAGGACGGATATTATCCCGTTACGATTGTCCGTTCAAGCACGACAGACAAGTGTAAATTCGATATAACGTTGATAGAACAAGGGCAATCGTCGGTTATTACGAAAAACACCGATGCCGACACGTTGTCGGTCGATCTCAACGGTTCCGTCAGAGTTAAGCTCTCTCGAGTAACGACCTCGGTTGCGACCGGGACGGATTCCTCTTCTTATCTGAAAGTCCGTTATGAAATATCGGACAGTAATTTAACGAGCGTTGACGGCGGCAACAACGATACGGTCTGTCAGAGCGATTCGGTCGAATTCTATTTCGATACGCTCGGCGACGGAGGACTTTTCCCTCAAACGGACGATTATCAGATAGACGTCAGCGTCAACGGCTTTGTAAGATTTTTGCAAGGCAACGGTAACGGATGGGACGTAGCCGAAAACATAGGCAATTATATTATTACGCCGTACGGCTCGGTCAACGACTCGTCCGTAGATGCTTACGGATATACGATAGAAATGATGTTGCCTTTCGGACAATTCGGCATAACGGAACAGAGCGATATACATTTTTCGCTCGGACAGAGCGGTTACGGCACGACGGATCCTCTCAGCACCTGGAACGGGTGGAGTTATAAATCGGAATTCGTCGATCCTCAGGTCCCTGCGAAATACCGCGTCTGGGGTCAAAGCGGAATTTCCGAAATAATAACCGAAAATATTTCGGTTGCTCAATCCTATATTGACGGATTGGCGGAAATCTCTGCCGACAAATTGTTGAAAACTCGATACGGCGAAAGACTCTACGAAGACGATGAAAAGGATATGCTCTGGAAAAATCTCCCCGAAAACATGATAGGCATCAGTTTTGCTTACGGTCCTTCTACGGGAACCGAAGTAACGGTCGAGTCCGACGGCTACGTTATACTTTTGGCTCCGGCGATAGGATTCAAGGGGATCAACGATTCTATTGTATCCGACGGATGGACGCTACTTGTCGACAACGGTAAAGGTATAGGCAGAGACGTATTGTACGAAACTTATACCGTAGCCAACAACGTATACGTCAAATATTGTAACGAGGGAGATCGTATCGACTACGGCTCGCAAACGCTCGTTTTCGGTGCGGCGGTTGCCGACGATATATATTACGTGCTTCCGTGGGAAGCGTCGGGAGCTACGGTCTATTCCGCATCGGAGTATAACGAGCCCGATAGATTGTGGCAAGGTATTCCGAGCATGGTGGCTCTCCCCGACGGGCGCGTCGTATCAATCTATTTCACCGGAGGTGCGGGAGAACCCGCTGCCGAAAACTACGTCGTTATAGATTATAGCGAAGACGGAGAAACGTTTGAGACCGTCTACGTCATCGATCATCCCGACGAAAGAGTCCGATGCTTGGACGGATTCGGATTCCTCAATTCGGACGGTGTACTCTGCATAATATGGAACCAAACGGGGCATTACAACACCGGCTATTCGCCGTCCTATGAGATTTATATTACCAATCCTACCGATGATCCGAGTAATTGGATAATTTCCGAGCCCTATAAAATTGCCGACGGAATTACCAATAATAAACCTACGCTATTGTCCGACGGTTCATACATTATATCAATGAGTCGTTTTTGCAACACCGATTATAACTTTGTCTATAAGTCTTACGATAAAGGTTTGACCTGGACGCTTGTGAGCGAGGCGTATATCGGAAACAAGGTTGCGATATTCGTGCACGAATGCTCTATCGTAGAATTGGAAAACGGTACGTTGTGGATGCTGTCTCGCGCGACTCAGGCTCCGTATTACGAACAGTATTCCTATGACGGAGGTTTAACGTGGACGACCGGCGTCAAGTCATCGCTTCCCGGAGCGTATTCCAGAGGCACTCTTTGCACTTTGCCCGACGGAAGAATATTGTTCGTATCCAATGCGGAGACGACATTTAGAGGAAAACTGACCGCATATTTAATCTCCAACAACGGCAGCGGTCCCGTCATTCGGAGCTCCCTTCTTCTTGACGCTCGAGGAGGAGAAAGCTATGCAGGCGTTGCCTATCCCGACGTATCGATAACCGATGACGGTAAAGTGTTGATCTGCTGGGACTATGACCGAAGAGGCCGCGGCTCGATATTATATGCGATTGTTTCCGTCGAAGAATTGGAAAAAGGCGGAACGTTGTCTACAGACAGAATTATGACGGCATCGTCTCTTACTTAAAAAAACATTTTATATCCTTAATAATCTGTAAATTAAAGTCGACGGATTGAGTTTTAAGCGATTTCCGTCGATTTTTAATTACTTTGTCGAGGTTGCGAACATCTAATAAGATTAAACAAAAAAATATAGGTCGAGCACTAAGTTAGGACTTTTTAGATTGTTCTCTTAATATGGGGGTGTACTTTTGTTAAGATAAATGTTATTCTTAGTATGAAGAACAAAGGGAGGTTTTCTAAATGGATCAAATTACAACGGAAAAATTCATCGTACGAAAACCTAAAAAATCGAATTTAACGCAGAGACAATCAGAGGAACGCTCGAAGATACCAACGATTGTTTCAAAACCGAAAAACGTCAACCGAAAGGTATTGCATATTAAAAAAGATACAATTGCCTTAATTGTCAGTATTTCTCTGTCCGTAGTCTTTTTTCTGATACTCTCTTGTTCTCTATTCGGATGTACGTATATCGAATCTCAACCTCAAAAGGACGATCTAGCCGACGATATCGATTTGGCAA
>CAZTFQ010000021.1:0-25546 GCA_964613035.1 uncultured Christensenellaceae bacterium
ACGGCTGTTATTTGCGTTTAGCAAATAACAAAAGCGACAGCGACGCAAAAATTTATTTTTGCAAGCCGTGTAATGTTATTTATATAATATTTCAAGAATTCCGTCGACAAAACGCGCTTCGCAATAGCACATACGTCTGTCTTCGCCGGGTTTGTTATAATCCGTGTGGCTATGAAAGACGCAAATCAATTTACCGTTATCATAGAAAAAGGAGTTGTGTCCCGGTCCCGAGAGTTCTTCGGGAATATACGCTAAAATCGGATTGCCTTCGTATTTTTTGAAAGGACCTAGCGGATTTTCCGCCACCGAATAACAAACTGAATAATAGATAGAACAATAGTAATTTGTGGAGTAGGTCATATAATACTTGCCGTCGTGTTTCAAAACCGTAGGACCTTCGTTCCAAATCCACCCTTCTTCCCCTTTTTCCTTGCGCCACTCGGAAAGATTGCCTATGCAGTAATCGGGCAAAGACATATGCTCCCAGGCAACGTCGGGAGTGGAAACCAGTTTGGGCTCGGACGTGAGTCGTGTAAGAGATTCGTCCAATTTCGCAACGAATAATTGGCTCGTATGTACTCCGTCGACAATGTTAGTCGAACAATCTTTACCGAAATACAAATAGCCTTGCCCGTCATCGTCAACAAAGCACGTCGCGTCGATAGTAGCCAAATCCAAAGTGAACATAGGTTGCCCCGGTTGCACGTCAAGAAACGGTCCTTCGGGACTGTCGCTTATAGCGACCCCCGTACGCAAAAGACCGATTTTGTCCCTTGCCGTAAAGTGCATAACAAACTTACCGTCCTTGCGCTTAATTACTTCGGGCGCCCAAAAATCGCATTTCCCGAAACCTTGACTGCCGTCGTAACAAATCCCTGCTTTTTCAAGATTCGACAAATCGGTACCTTTCCAAACTAAAAAGCCGTTAACGAAGGATGTGGCGTACATATAGTACGTATCGCCTTCTTTCAAGACGAAAGGATCGCCGATATTCGTGATATTTGTTTTTACATAACTCATAGTTTTACCTCAATAAATTACTCTTATTCGTTTTACTTTTATTCTCCGCTCTCTATATTTTTTAGTTTTCTGGTGGCTTCAATTATTATAAACAAAATACTGCGTACCGCAAAAACAACTAAAAAACCGATTATTGCAACAGCATAGGTTGCATCTTGCGACAAAAACAAACTTGCTATCAACGTGGCGATTGCCGTAATGGCACCGCTAATCGCAATAAACGAACCGATCAGTTGTAACGATACTAGAAAAAAATAGCCTATCGCGGATTTTCGTATTCTGCAAACGATAAATAACGCCAACGCTAGTACCAACCACAATAGCAATGACCAAGGGAACGTAGTCGCAAGGTTAATTCCGTAAAGCAGCGCGTACAGTCCGACGCTAGAGTCGTTGCATTTTTGCACAAAATCCTCGGCGACTTCCGGCGCATTTTCATGCGTAGCGTTAATTGTTCCGCTCAATTTCGAGTAATATCCCGCAAACGAGTATTCGGTTTTGCCGACAAAAGCCATTTGGCAACTGTTTCTGTACAAACCCATATATTTGTCGCAATTTGATATCAAATTGTCGTAATAGCCCCTGATCGTAGGGACGTTGCTGTCTTGTTCGGAAACGTTACACTCCGAATAATAATTGACGACGTACAGTTTATAAAGTTCCGCCCCATAAGTCTCCGAATCGGGGTCTAGTCCGCGATAGGCGTCTGCGACGTCCGCATCGTATCGAATATTGCTTTTGTCGGACAACGTCTCCAAAAACGCCTTATAAATCGCTTGATTTTCCGCAAGGGTAACGTCTATCTCATTGCCGGAATATTGGACGGACAAAGTGTACTTTTCTCTCAAAGCGGAAGGCAAATCAAGGTAATCCTCGTAAGTCGCAACCGCGCCTGCTTCCGACCTGGCGACTACGCGAAAATCATCGTAGACGTCCGCCGTATCTCTAAAATCAACAATCAATTGATAGCCGTTGACGACGTACTTTTGTTGAAAATCGTTGTCAAAGGTATTAATGCGCACGTCACCCGTCGCCACTCCGTCTCGTATAGAGAAGACAAACTCATCGTCGGCGAAAGCATTGGCTGTGAATTGGCGAAATTGCTCCGCTTGGCTATAAGCAACTCGGAAGGACAAAAAACGTCCTCCCCAGAGCGCCAAAAACACTAATAATAAAGCTAGAACCCATCCAAAAATCGAATTGCTTACCGAATGTTTTTTTGCAGTCCTCGCAATCTTGTTATTAAAAAAGCTACCCCAAAAATATTTAAGCCAATCGCCCATCGCTACTCCTTGTCCTATCGTGCGGATAAATCGATTATATCACACAATAGGAAAACGTACCACTTAAGAATACATTTTTTGGTCGATGCCCCACTTGGATATTTTGTAAGAGACGCAATCGTCCGTATACAAAACTCTGTCGTCGCGCGTGACGGTGTTGGCGGTCGGGTATCCCGTCCTGTCGCCGGGGGTGTAACTGTAGAACTTGACGTATGCATACGGTCCGTCCGCACTGTCGACGTTGTTGGCAAAACCAATAAACATCTTGTAGGTGATAGCATATCTGTAGCCGCCGTAATCTTTGCCCATATCGACAATATCTACGGATATCTTCAAGTCTGTAATGCCGTTGGTGTTGTTGACGTAGTAATCGCCGTTGCAGAAAATCGCAAAGTACGTCCCGCCCCATCCGTATCCGACGTCGCCTTGCCACAATTCGAACTCGACGTGAGTGACCTTAGTCCACTTGGAGTCGGCGTCTCCGCGTAACTCGAAGCTATCGACGAACTGCGTCATCTCGACAGACAAACCGTTAGCCAGGGCAACGGCTTTGACGGTGTATCTATCGGGGACTTCCGTTTCTATATTATTGGTAGCGACTATATCGGCTATATCGTCGCCGAAGTGTCTCGAGCCGTCCGGCATGTCCACCAACAAGTAGTACTCGGACGGATTGCCGGGATAATGCCCGTCCGTCCAGAGCCAGCTTTGCCCCTCTTGCTCGCCCGAGTCGCTATGTCTGTCCAAAACGTAGGATACTTCGTTGGGGGATTCCACCGCCCACGCAAAAGTCAGGTAATCGGGTCTACCCGTCAGCCCCAACGTCTCATACGGGATTGCTATTTCGTAGACGTAAGAATATTTGTAACCATAACCTTCTTCGGGGATTTGACTGACATTCACTTCGGAAAACGCCGCCCGACGATACGGGACGTAGTCGTAGTAGCCGACAATGCAGATATCCGTCTCGATACCGCCGTCTACGTCGACGGCAACACGGTGGATTCCTTCACGATAAACGTTGTCGATATAGGATGCGGTTGAGTCGAACAACAGCTCGATACCGTCGTTGTTCCAGATATTATCGTTGCCGTTGATGTAGACCTTGTCTAAGACGTTTGCCAACACATACACCGCGTCGTCGCCGAGGACGACTTTGATCGTCGCTCTGACTATAGGATCGGTGTTGTC
The DNA here is from genome assembly GCA_964613035.1 of uncultured Christensenellaceae bacterium. Taxonomy (GTDB): domain Bacteria; phylum Bacillota; class Clostridia; order Christensenellales; family DTU072; genus CAVIQK01. Next base: position 3,495 of record CAZTFQ010000021.1, read on the forward strand.
TTGTTGCACTTCGCTAATAGTGTACTCCGTTGCGTCGGCGTAGTACTCGTCCTGCCAATCGGCGATAAGTCTCTTAATCGGTTGGGTAGAATACCCCACTTCGGCGAAGCCGCTGTCATCGACTCTAGCGTAACTTGTCGGAAGAGTGTGGCTCATGCCTTTGACCGAAAACCACGTGCGCGAGGTGTCTTCGCGGTTATGGACGTTGTTGAATGCCGGCAACACGCCTACCTCGTCGGGCTTCTCAGTGAGACCGAACTCCGTCCAGGGGACGTAGATCTCCACGGTATAACCGCGGGCGCCGTTTTGAGTATTGAGCGTACCGTCGATTGTCCCTGCAACTTCTGCTTGGAAATAGCCTAAGACCCAAGGATATTGACTTTCGTCAAACTCCAACGTACGACCGTACCACGTTTGGTACTGTCCGAGACAATTGGCCCTTACGTGCAAACAGTCGCTGCGGACTTTGTTTCGATTCAATGCTTGCGCGGTAAGGCTGTAAGAAGGATTTGGGTCGATGTACACCTCAACGGTGTCATTTTCGTAAAATTCCTTTTCGCTAGAAACATAGACGCCGGTATCGTCTACTTCCATGAAGACGAATATACCCTGATTGCCCAGGTACGCGTAAGTCGTAACGGTTGTACCGGTGTCGGTCTCGGTGAAGGACAACGGATTACGATACTGCGTCTCGTTGCGTACTCCGTCCACAACCATATCGTCGTCTTTTTGCAATACGGACGGAATCTGCGTAAGACTGCCTGTCGCCGCCGTAAAAATTTCACTACCGCCGCCGTCGCACCCTGCCATAGCACACAGCAATACCGATACGACAGCCAAAAATACAATCGTCATTAACGTTCTTTTCATAATCGTACTCCCCTGTTATTTACCGACGATGACAATTTCGCTCAAAGCAACGCCTTTGGGTACCGTTATCTCAATACTGTCAACCGCGATTCGAGCGAATTGCGCTATTGCGCAACTGCCCGGCTGCTTATGCTCAAACTCATATTCGTCTACATAGCGATACGTTTCATTGAAATTAAGTTTGATTTTCGCGTTACCGATTTTCACGTCTGCGGACGTTGCGCTTGCCTCGTACAAGCAACTGTCGTAGATCATCACCGCAACAATATCGTACTCTCGGTCGAAGGTGAAGGTAATCTTAGTTTTGCCGGACGCAGAATACTCGTACTTTTCCGCCGTTGCCGATTTATAATTGACAATACCGTCCGTCAACAGGCTGACGTCTCTGCCGTCTGACGATGTAACCGTAGCAAGCGAAGCGACGTTGCCGTACTCGTCGCTACCCGAAGGCAGAAGTTGCGGAGTAACGGACGGTCCGCTGACGACGGGAACGCCTTGGTCGTCAAAGGAAATTCTGTCAAAACATATCTTCCTCTCGGATCCGCCGCTGTTGACGTCGATATGCGAGTGATATGCAACAAAAAGCTCCGTACCGTCAACCGAAGGGAATATCGAATTGTGCCCCGTACCCGAGACAAAAGACCAGTCGGGATGCGCCTCCAAAATCGGGTTGTCGGCGACCTTCTCGAATCCGGACGTCGGATTGTCGCTGATTGCGACGCCTACCGCATAAGCGCTGTTTTGATAGTAATTGGCGGAATAAAACAAATAGTATTTGCCGTTGTTTTTGATGACGTACGGAGCCTCGTTCCATCTGTTGGAGGAATCGGGGTTTTCCCAATCTTGAGACGGCGTTATCAGAGCGTCTTCCACAACGTACTCGATCTCCACCATATTCTTCATCTTAGCCACGAAGATCGAAGACGTCTTGGACACTTGGTCCCTAGAGACGTACAAATATATGTCACCGTTGTCGTCGATAAAGAGACTCGGATCGATACACGGGAATCCGAAATCGATAGGCATTGTCAGGCGAGAATAAGTTACGCCGTCAATCGTCCCTTCTATCTCCTTGAAAGGTCCTTCGGGGCTAGTACCGGTGGCAACCCCTATACCCATATCGCCGGTTACGGAATTTTTTGCAGAATAGTACATATAGAATATACCGTCTTTCTCGACGACTTCCGGCGCCCACAAAGACGTTACGCCCCAAGAATCCCGTGCCGGTACGAATACCGCGCCAAGCTCCGTCCAATCGGAAAGGTTGTCGGACTTCCATCCTTGCAAGTAGCCCGTATTACCGTCGTATGCGGCGTTGGTCGCGTATAAATAATAGGTATCTCCGACGGTAATTACACAAGGATCCGCCGCCTCGGTAACAATGCCGTCGTTTTGATAAAAGAGGCTCTTGTCATATCCGTCGACGGACGTGTAGTCGTTGTAATCGATGCCGCCGTAACATCCTGCCATACATACCGTAAAACAAATCAACAAAATCGCTACGGACAATCCTATAAGTTTGATTTTTATGTTTTTCTTCATATATCACTCCTTCATACCGGTCATTACGATACCTTCGATGAATTGCTTTTGCGCGGCGAAGTACAGTATCAACATAGGCAACATAATGATGATACTTGCCGCCATGATATTGGGCCAATAGCTCTCTGCGCTACCCGTCATCAAGTGAAGCTCGAGTTGCAGCGTGTACAATTCTCTGGAGTTGAGATACAGCATAGGACCGAAATAGTCGTTGTAACCCGCGATGACCCACAAAATCATCTGTGCAACCAGAGCCGGACGAGAGAGCGGCAACATAATACGCGTGAATACGCCGAACTTGGACAAGCCGTCCAACTCGGCGGCTTCGATAAGCGAGTCCGGAATAGTCGTGAAATATTGTCGTAGATAGAATACGCACGACGCCGTACCGAATGCCGTCGGCACCATAAGCGGCAAGAAGGTATCCACCCACCCTATCGTATCGTAGATAATATAAGCCGGGGTCATCGTGATAACGCCGGGCAACATCATGCTACCCATCAAAATAGCGAACATACCTTTACTAAACTTAAAACGGATTTTAGCGAAAGAATACGCCGCAAGCGCGGAATTAAACACACCGATCACCGCTATGGGGAGCGTAATTATAAGGGTGTTTTTGAGACCGTTCCAAAGATTGGCATTTTCTAAAATAGTTTTGTATGCGTCGAGACTGACGTATCCCGTATAAAACTTGAACGGAATCTTAACCGAGTCGGCATAAGTCTTGAAAGACGTGCTGATTACTATCGAAAACGGCAACAAAACCGCCAGACAAGCCAACACCAAAAAGAAATAAGTGAAGAAGTTGTCCAATCTCAGAGACGCTTTCCGTTTAAGTTTAATCATAATGCACCCACTTTTTGCTAAAAGCAAAGTTGATTACGGTAAACACCATCACTATCAGTCCGACGATCCACCCGAGCGCAGACGCGTATCCCATTCCGTTGGAGAAATCCTCGAAAGCCATAAAGTACACGTAGAAGGTCATTGAGTTCCACGGCTGAGTCGGCGTCATTACTTGGAAGTTGGCAAGCGTCTGTAACGCTCCGATGAAGCCCATTATTACAAGGAAAAACGTGGTGGACGAAATCAACGGGAACGTTATCTTAAAAAATGTCGTCAATTTGCCCGCGCCGTCGATTTGCGCTGCCTCGTAATAAGACTTGTTGACGGACCCCAGAGCCGCCGTAAACAATATTACGTTGTAACCAAGACTGCTCCAGACGGACATTGCGATCATACAGGGCATAATCGTGTCGGAGTTGTTGAGCCAGTCTACGCGAGCCAGCCCGAAGACGTCCATAATATCGTTCAGAACGCCATAGTTGTAGTCAAACATCCACTTCCACATCGTAGAAGTCGCAACCACCGAGCAGACGTACGGTATGAAGATAATTATACGAAAAACTTTCGCAAAACGGATTTTTTTGTTCATCAACACCGCAAGGAACAACGAGATTGCCAAGCCGATGACCACGGATCCTATTGCATAAACGAAGGTATTCCCTATTGCTTCAAAAAACCTCGAGTCCTCGGTAAAAATCTTGATATAGTTCTGTAGTCCGGTGAGCTTAATTTCAAACATATTGAATGATGACAGCTCTCCGAACGAAAGGAATAAGGACAAGACCATCGGAAGACAACCGAAGAGGAAGAAACCCACGACAGGAAGAGCCGCGAACAGCGTCCCGACTACGTTATTCCTTTGAGTTCTACTTAGAATCTTTTTCATAATCGTTCCTCAAAAATCGTTTTCGGATTGATATGATATCCTTATTTATAATAGTTGTCTATTACGGATTGAGTGGCATCCTGCGTAGCCGCTTGTAATGCGGACAGGGTCATTTTACCCGAGAGGACGTCGTCGTTGAAGTCATTCGCCCACTCGTTGATCCAAGCCTTGCTCGGGAGATATCCCCAGTCGCCTACGGTCTGGTAATATGCGGCATCGACGAATACTTGCGCGTTGGCGGGTTTTTGGTCGGATTGCAAGAATACTTCCGAATTGGCAAGCTCCATCGTGTTGGGGACGGTAAATCCCGTCTCCGCGAAGACCTTCTGCCCTGCTTCGCCGCAAAGATACTCGACGAATCTCCACGCGGCGTCTTTTTTCTTGCTCTTGGACGAAATACAAATGGCTTCAGAGCCGCTATGACCGGCTTGTAAGCCGCTGACCTTGACGCTGCCGTCGTCGTTATACTCTTTGTATACGGGCAACGGGGCGACGTCCCAATCGAAATCGGAGATTGTTTTGCGGAAAATACCTACCGCATATCTGGTATCCAGAAGCATCGCGACTTGCTTGGAAGAGAACATCCCGTAGTTGGAGTTGGAGCCGGTAACGTCAGGCTTGGGAGAGACCTTGTGAGATACCGACAGATCTACGTAATATTGCACGCCGTCCAGGTGACTCGGGAGCTGTCCGCACAGGGCTTTGTCCGCATCGGTCAACTTGTCTTTGTCTTCATAATCAATCGTCTCGCCCGCTTGATACGTCTTGGAACCGATAGTGACGGTGCCCTCTTGCACAATCCAGTTGGGGCTGTCGTCAAACATGGTAAACTCATACTTGCCGCCCGTAGAAAGCGAGCTGTCCGTAACCCACTCTAGGTTGTCCGCGCCCAAAGTTCTACCGAAACAGAACCAGTTGGAAACGTAGACGCCGTACTTGGTTATGCTTGCGTTGTTGCGGACGGGCGCTTCGACGTTGCCGGTCGTCAGGCAAGAGAGTTCCAAAAACTCGTCCCAGTCCATTGCTACTTGATTGTTGAAGTATATTTGTCCGTTGTAAACGAAGAGTGCCGTAGCGTCGCCATAAGTTGCAAGAGATTGCTCTGCCGTCATACTTATACACTCTATACCCACCGCGGCGAAGGCGTCCTTGTTGTAAAAAATCGCAGAAGTACTGTAGTCGCGCATAATGCCGTAGAGATTACCCGTACCGCTCTTGCGAGAAGTCGTATCGTAGCGGTATCTGGATACGCCCTCCGCCCACATTTTGTCAAGGCTCAAGACGGAGCTGTCGGCAAGGTACCCGTCCACAGGCTCGATATAGCCCGCCTCTATCCATGGCTTGATTTCGCCGTCACCCGCGACGAATACGTCGAAAGTATTGCTGCCGCGCATATTGTTGTTGATTTTCGTCTGGTAGTCGGCAGTGGGAATCGGCGTATACGTAACCTCGATATCGGAGTTTTCTTCGTTGAATTGTTTGACAAGTCGGGCAAAAACGGCTTGTTCCGTCTCGTTGCCCCAGCTTGCGAAAGTAATCTTATTAGAACTGCTCGACACACACGCGCTAGCAATAATAGCTATATTGGAAAGCGCGACTATAAGCAAAATAGAAACAATGATTTTTCTAATCGATTTCATAATGACCTCCTTATTTAACGGATTTCATTTCCGTGATTCTCAAATAGGTCGCACCGTAGGGGACAAGGCACTTTTCTACGTTTTCTCCGACGCGCACGTCCCCGGCAACAGAACAAGCAATATCATCGTAGCCTTGCTCATACCCCCATTCGACGGGCGCGAGAGACGTCTTTATCTTCAGCGGGGGATTGGTTCGGGAAAAGGCGTTTTCGTAATCGCACTCTTCCACTACCAGACTATCCGCAGCGAAGGCATATTGCCAATTTTCCGTCGGATAAAAGGCATAGTCGCAATACGGATACTTGCGCTCGACGCCGTTACTCACGTACTCTAATCGACTCGTTTCGTGCGCGATAGGCAAAGCGAACAGCAGTTGTCCGTACTTGACGCATTGCGCGCCGCCCGGGCGTTGTTCGAAGCGCGCTTCGAAGCGATAAGTTATATGTACCGGCACTCCCGCCTGCATTGCCAGACGTACCCAGCCGTCGCGTTGCTCGTACGGGGCGTCGCAATCGAACGCCGCCTCGCCGGGAATATGCACTTTGACGTCGGCATTGCCGTCTACGGTCAAAGTCACTTGTCTTCGGAAGGGATACTCCCCTTCCACCGTCAGCGTAACGATTTTACCGTCGATTAATTTACTTGCACGTATCGGCACGGGAGATACGACCGCGAAGCCGTCGCCGTCGCTCATAACCGCGCTTGCACAAAACTTAGGAAATCCTTGTCCGAAGTTGGACGTACAACAACCGAAGTTAGGTTCCAGACCGAACATATTTGACTCGGGTCCGTTGGTACCGAAAATATACGGTTCGTAATTTTTGCAAGCAATTTGGTTGACCTGTTGGTCATATTGGTGCGCCCACATATCTTCGCTGAGGGTTGCGGGCAGACCGTTGAAACATAGTTCTTCCAATTTATCCGCCCACTTGCTTTCGCCGGTAACCGCAACGAGCCACTCGTAGCTGTACATCGCTTCCACTATACCGCAAAGCTCGCTACCCTGTATAGGACTAGTACCCGCCAAGCACTCGTCGCCGTTGAAGTGACCGTAGGCAGTGCCGTGTTTTTCCGTTAAAACTTCCAAAAGTTCTTCCGCTACGCCCGAATAAGGCTCTCCTGTGAGCTCGGAATAGACGGCGTCGTACTTCAACGCCATAGCTATGTTGACGACGTGCGTTTCGTAGCTCCACTCCTTACGAGGTTGTTGCCAGAGCCTCGTTGCATACAAATAGTCGATGCCCTGAGCTTTGAGTCTGTGCGCGAGCAACATCAAGTACTCTTGCGGACGTCTTTCGTATAGCCACAAAATAGGTATGTAACATTCGAACCATCTTGCAGCCGCCCAATCTCTCAAAGTTTTTCCGTTTACAGCGCGATATAAGTGTTTCAAAGCTTTGTCAACGACTTCTTCGATACGCTCGTCCCCCGAATAATCCGCATACGTTACAAGCACTTTTAGCAGTAAAAACGTGGACCACGGGTCCATCGATTCCGCTTCTTCTTGCGACATATTAAGAGGTTTGATAAATCCGTTCTCCTGCTGTCCCTTCAATATGCAATCGATATATCTACGTACTTTACGCAACTTTTCCTCGTCTTGAGTGAGATATGCAAGAGGAACGTATCCGTCCAAAAAGTACGGGAATCTCTCCCATCCGTCCGCGTCTCCCCCGAGCCACTTGCTTTGAGCTACATCCTTCCAGACGATGTCCAGGTTGCCGTGTAGTCCGCTTGACTGAATTTCCAGCTGACGTTTTAGCCAACCGAGCGGACGAATATTTTTGATATCTAATGCGCGTAATTTCACAGACGTTCCTCCGAATAATATGGATATCGTATTGTTGTAAGATGCAATCTGTCTCGAGGTTGCAGATCGCCGACAAGATAGCATATCTCCGCGATAAGACGCCGTCTTACGGATTAATTATACAATATCAACGGATTGATTCCAATTACATATTTCACTCAATTACATTACATATTTCACAATTTTTTTCTTTCTGCTATTGATTTAACGTTGTGAGTACGGTATAATCGAAACGAGTCGCGAAAACGACGCAATCGGAGCCGAAAGTATGAAATATTTAAGTTTTATAAATCCCCCGAAGTATATTTACTCCAACCACAAGCAGTTTTTGCCACACGAAAAACATATGCGACGGCTTTTTGACGAAGACGTTTTGATAATAATGACGGACGGCATATTACGTTTTACGGAAAACGGCGAGTCTTTCGAATTAAAAGCCGGCGAATATTATATCCAAAGAGCCGGATTCTGGCAAGACGGTCCGATAGAGAGCGACGTGCCGAGTTACTACTACATCCACTTCAAGGGGACTTATACCGACGACGAGGGATTGCCCATCCGAGGAACCTTCGACACAACGGATATCGGCGGAGTGATAGACAACTTATACAATCTCGGATTCTATTCCAACGCGCTGGAATACAATCTCAATTTCTATTACCTTTTGCATAAACTGTTGCAAGGGCAAAAGAAAAGCACCGACGCGGAAATTTTGCGCGCGTATATAATTGCCAATTACCAAAACAAAATCACTTTAAAAGATTTAGCGAAATTGATACATTGCTCGACCAATCAAGTCAACAACGTCTTCAAATCGACTCACGGAACGACCGCCATAGATTATCTGATTTATTATCGTTTGGCGAAGGCTCTCGAGTTAATCGTCACCACCGTCCGCCCCATAACGGAAATCTGTCAATACGTGGGCTTCGCCAATTATTCTGTTTTTTATCGCTTGTTTGAAAAGCGCTTCGGTATATCTCCCAAAGAGTGTCGTACCAACAACGTCAAGCCGTTTCACATAATGCCCGTTGTCCCCAAATAATTACGGCAACCGTCCTTTGCCCGTCACCGCGGACCGTATCGCGCTCGGCGACAAGTTTTCAATTTCTTAGCCTCATATGTAGAGGATTATTTTCTGTCCGACAAGCCCCCTTGCAAATTGACATCCCGTATTTCTCCGACGGAGCTACGTAATCCGCAATCCGTGTTGTCAACCGTTGTACATATTCCGTATTGTCTCCAAAATTCTCCGACGTTATCCATATAATATAAGACCTCGCGAGCGCCCTGTCGATTAAGAACGGACACTTAACGAAAAGCAGCCAAAACGAAAATAAACAAGACAATTTTGTTATAGAATCGGTAATATGATTTTTGCTATAATCATTATGAGGTGAATTATGCTGATAACAGAAAAAAACGCGTTAAAACGGTTCTATACCGACCAACGATTATGGCAAGGCATACCTGCCCTCGCTCGGAGCAAAAACGGCAGGATCTTCGCAACCTTCTATAGCGGTAAAATCAAAGAAGAATACGGCAATTATTCCGTTGTAATAACAAGCAACGACGACGGCGCGACTTGGCGCGAGCCGATTGCGGTAGCATACAACGGGGATAACTCTCGGTGTTTCGATTCCAACATCTGGATAGATCCGTACGGAAGATTGTGGTTTTTCTGGAACGTAATGCCCGACTTCAAGCTGTATGCCGCGGTCTGCGACAACCCCGACGACGAGACTCTCGTCTGGAAAGAGCCTCGCGTCATCGCCAACGGTATTATGATCAACAAGCCGACGGCTATATCTCGCAACGACTGGCTACTGCCTATCGCCGTGTGGGCAAAACATATCAGAGTGATGAGCGACGTTGTCTCCAAAGATCGCAAAAGACTGGCTTTCGCCTACAAAACCAACGACGCGGGCAAGACGTTTTTCAGACTCGGCGGTGTAGATATGCCTCAACGCTCCTTCGACGAGCATCTGCTTCTAAGTCACGACGACGGCACTCTTGCTATGTACGTAAGGACCTTCTACGGAATCGGCGTGAGCTACTCCTACGACGGAGGTCTGTCTTGGACCCCGGGCGAAGACAGCGGACTCGGCGGACCGTGCTCGCGATTTTTCATAAGAAAACTAAGCAGCGGCAACGTATTGCTTGTCAATCACGTCAATTTCTGCGGACGCAACAATCTCACTGCAATGATATCGTCGGATGACGGCAAGACCTTCCGCGGAGGGCTCCTGCTCGATGAGCGCGACGACGTCTCTTACCCCGACGGAGTGGAAGACGAAGACGGCAATATCTATATAATATACGACCGCGAGAGGGGTGCTTATAAGCACAATCTTGCAGAAAATCAAAAGTGTGCCAGAGAGCTTTTGCTGGCTCGTTTCACCGAAAACGACGTCTTGGCAGGGCGGTTGATCTCGGAAGGCAGTTACCTCAAGAGATTGGTCAACAAGCTGGGCAAATATCGCGGCGAAGACCGCAATCCTTACAGAGAATGCAAGTATTACACCGCGGAAGAATATGCCGATATATTGTTGGAGATGAATACTCCCGACGAAATTCTTTCTAGGATCTTTAACGATTACAGCAGTTGTTGGAGTATCCTCACAGAGGAAGAAAACACCCTCGTCGACAAGAAGATTGCTAAAATATTCAATGACGACTCCTCTCTTGCCGTCAAACATGATTTACTTGCGGACATAGTCAAAATTTTCCGCAAAACCTCCGATCACTTAGAGCCGAGCAACGACTTGATAAAGAACGTCATCGATTATATTGACTCGTCGTATCACGAAGACCTCCAGATAACGGACATTGCCGATAAATTTAACGTAAGCAAATACTATCTGAGTCATCTCTTCAAAAGTCATATGAACATATCACTGCTACAATTCGTCAACAGTAGACGGATAGTCCATGCCAAGCAGTTGTTGCGAGATACCGACAAGAGCATCATCGATGTATGCTTCTCGGTGGGTTTCAACGACGTATCGTACTTCACCAAAGTCTTCCGTTTGGCAGAGGGTATATCCCCCGGAAAGTATCGAAAAACGGTCATTAAAGACAAATCAACGCCCCTAACCGTACGTTGAAACAAGACAAACCCCTCTCAAACGGACTTAATTATACGGATTTAATTACTTGTATACAAAATAATAAAAATATATAAGGAGAACGGAGTATGAAACAACACTACTTGCGGATTGCATTGATCATCATATTGGTCATGGCGGTTATCTTATCCGTATGCGCGTGTAACGAAATCGTGCCGGACACCGACTCTTCCGGAACCGACGAAAGTAGCGGCACGTCGAGCGGAACGGTCATAGAGCCGTCAGGAACAATCGGAGGAAACGAGTCGCCTGACCCTGTAGACCCGTCGGAGAAAGAAGATCCGTCGAAAAAGGAAGATCCGTCGGAGCCGATTGATCCGTCGGAGCCGGTGGAGCCGGACGTAAGACATTCTTACACGCCTCTGTCGGACAATTATCTGACATTCTCGGTTGGATTCGGTAAGGACAAGGCGTATTACTATTGGTATGCGGAATATGCCGAAGACAGACTAATCGTCACTATCGATATCCTAGACGACAATATATACGTTTTCAACTCCGATATCGGATACAACGACAATATCGAATTCACCGTACAAGAGAACACCTCCGTCATCGGTCTTGCTGCAGGCAAATCCCTCAATATATTGGTCAACCCCGTGACGCTACTAGGCTGGGCGCATTTCGCAACGGGCACGAGCAGCTACGGAGAGGATGCCTATAATAATCTCCTCGGCAACGATCTGCTGGTTTCCGGCACCGAGCGCACTTTGGCTGCCGACGGCTATGACGGATACTCGATAAGCGTAGCAATCGATTATTGGCTACTAGGCAACAAAGAAAATCTCATCGGCAACGTTACCATTATGGCGTCCGCTCGCAACCGCGGAGACGTTTCTTCCGCGAGCTATTGGCGCAGCTATGTCGGATACGATTGTTACTGGGGCAGAGCCAACACCGCCGTACGCATTCTCGAGGACGGGTCCTTCTGCAAAAACTATTACGATATACCCGATTTCGAACAAATCATCTCCGAGGGGGACTTCCCGGAGGGCACCTCTCTTGCCGACAATATGGCGGCTGTCTCCACTACGGAATACGTAAGACAATATACCGCAGGAGCCAATATGTTCACCGACCGCGTATATCTCGTCGATGAAGTCGGCATCCCCGATGCTCTTAACAACAAGAGTTATATATACTCTTCCATCGACGCGAAGTATACCTTCTCCGTAACAGAAGCGGGGTACGTCGTCGTAGCCGTTCCCGCGACGGGATACGGCTCAACCATATCTTACTTCGAGAATAAAGGCTTCGTCAAAATAGCAGCCGAGCAACCTCGCTTAGGATACAGCAACAGTGGCGGCACCGGCATCACGGAAGTTACCGACTACTTCGTTAAGTGGTGTGAGGCAGGCGAGAGCTATACCCCTAATAAGTGGTGTCTTGTATTCTTCGGAGAGAGGGCAGAGTACGCTCAAGACTACTGGGTGGCTAATTCTGCCAAAATCAACGTCATCGACTCGGCAGATTTGATAGCTCGTTTTTCGGACAACAATCGCACATGGCAAGGTATCCCCGGCATTGAGGCAGTACCGCTAGAAGGCGGCGGAACGAGACTATGGAGCTGCTGCATATCGGGATCCACTCACGAGCCCTCTATCGGCAACTATTGCTTATACTCGTATAGTGACGACGGCGGCGAAACTTGGACGAAAGCTATCGCGGTTGCATTCGACGAGAATGTCAAAGATTCGAGAGCGTTCGACCCGAGCCTATTCTGGGACGGCGAATATCTCTGGCTGTGGTGGAACCAGACCAATTACCAATCCGGTGGCAAATATGGCGGAGTCTGGTGTGCCAAAGTCGACAATGCGGGAGCCCGATCTCAAGAGGGGCTGCCTGAATTCAACATATCGGATTCAAAAAGAATTTGCAACGGTATAAAGATGAATAAGCCTACCGTCCTCTCTACCGGAGAGTGGGTATTCTTCTCGCATTGCTTCGGAAGAATCGGTTATACCGAGATGTGGGTATCTGCCGACAAGGGTAACAGCTGGACCAAGCGTAGCGAGATGTATGTAGGCAACGCGCTCTTCGCCAACGAAACGGCATTCGCCGAGGTCGTAAGAGACGGAGAGACCGTCTATATGGCGATCAACCGCACCGTCAACAGTTATTGCGTAGCGGTCAATTATTCTTATGACTGCGGATACACTTGGACCGACGGCGTAGAATGGGACATCGAGGGGCCCTCTTCCCGTCCTTATCTCAAGACGCTCCCGAGCGGTAACGTCATCTACGTCCACCACTACTACACTACCGAGCGTAGCATGATGAGCGTATGGCTGAGCGAAGACGGCGGCGTCACCTGGCCTCACTGCATAATATTAGACGCTCGTACGGGCGTATCTTACCCCGACGTCAGTCTTGATGCCGACGACAACATTTACGTGACCTGGGATCACAACCGTTATGCAGAAAAGGAGATCCTTATGGTCAAATTGACCGAGGAAGAACTCCTTGCCGTCAACGGGACAATCATACTGGACCGAGACAGAATCGTCACGGTATCGGCACTTGGCGATCTCACCGTCAATTACGATGCCGAGACGCTCTTCATCGGCGACTCTTACACCGACACTAAATATTGGAACGACTTCTACGCCATGACGGAAAGCCTCGACTCGGAGACGATAGGAATATCCGGCAGCAAGGCAGAATTATGGCTGGGAAAAATCTGGGAGATCGTACAATACAATCCCGACAACATAGTCATCCACCTCGGCGTCAACGACATCAATGCAGGCGAGGACCCCGATACTTGCGCAAGCCAAATAATCGAGCTGCTCTCCCATATCCATAGAGACCTTCCCGACACGAAGATTTTCTACATATCTATCTGCAACAATAAGTCCTATCAAAATATGTGGGCCAATTACGCGGCTTGCAACGATATAGTAGAAGAGTTTTGCGGCAATGTCAACAACGTCTACTTCATCGACTTTGCCGGCGCGCTTGCCGATACACAAGGACTGAACAACGGAGGATTCTCTTCCGACGGATTACATCTAAACAGCGACGGGTACGTCGTATTCGGTCATACCGTCCTCGAGGCTGTACATAAAGCCAACGGGGTGCAAGGTACGATAAGCGGCACGATTGTCGACGAGGACGGTTATGCGGTCGAAGGTGCTCTGGTCAGCATCGGAGACAACAGCTTATTGACGGACTCCGACGGTTGCTACCGCATCGACGTCGGCTATGACTATGACAATATAATCAGCGTCACTAAGAGCGGTTATGTCGATTACACGACAAGCTACTCGTTGTCGAATCTCATTGAGGAAAACTTCTCCGTAATTCGAAATATCACCCTCATCCTCGAAGAGATAGGCACGGTCAACGGATACGTCTACGACCTTATTACCGGCTCTCCCGTAGCCGGAGCGACGGTGTCTCTTGCCGAGACCGATTACTCGGCTACTACGGATCAAGACGGACGCTTCTCTATAACGGGCTTCGTAGTCGGAGACTACAATCTCGAGATACAATCTAGCGGTTTCGCTTCTTATACGACCGCCCTGTCATCTCAGTCCTTCGTCAGAGCCAATCGATACGTCTATGACTTGTCCGACTCCAAGCTTCTCTACGCCGACACCGCAGACCTCGGGACGATAGGCGGGACCAACGCATATCTCACGCATCTGTATATGCAAAGAGCCGACAGCGGCGTATACGTATACATATTGCCCGGCAACGACGATTGCGTCCTCTCCGACGTCAGCGTGGAAGTCTGGATCAACTCGTACTTGTTCGTTAAGAACAGCAGAACCGAGTTCACTCAGGAGTTGTTCTTCAAAGGCGACGGCACTATAGCCGCATATCACTTCCCGTCCAATAAGCAGACAAAATACGACAGTACGGACGGCATTACGCTGACCGTCAACGATGATTACCTACAAGGCTACGTCTCTTATGCATTCATCGGACAACACGCGCCCTCCTTCTATACCGTAGACAAAGATACTACGCTAGGCATATCTCTCACTACGACCAAACTTAACAAAAGCTCTTGCGACGTATGGAAGAGAGCCGATATGCTCGGTATCTCCGGCACCGCAGAAGTCGTCCGCGGCAATACCAAAGATTATATTTTTATCGATAAAAACGGTGTTCTTTCGGAGACCTTCGTCGAAACTCAAATCACTCTAGACGTGCTTGACAACGTCCTGAAGTCCTCATCCGAATATAAGGAAGGTACCTCTCTCGCCTCCGATATGGCGATAATCGAAACGCCTTCCGCCGGGAGCCTCAAAGCAGTAGAGAACGGAGAATACATTTTCTCCGACCGCACGGCACACGCCTTCGACACCCACGTCTGCAACGCATTCTTAGGGATGACGTATCTATGCGATAGCGTATCGGCATCGGCAACGGTGACTGCAAGCTCTGCAGGATACGTACTGTTGTATTATCGTAGCGACCAGACTAGCAAAGTCTCGGCAGATTGGACCACTTTGGTTGAGAAGATAAGCAACCCCGGTAACGACATAAAGACTTCTTTCACTCTATTCGTCGCTTACCTCGAAGAAGGAGAAAGCATCGAAATAGTCGCCGACGGATTGCTCCTGGTGGGGAATTCTCTAACATAGAGAGCTATACGAAAAAACCGACGATTATTCTGTGATGTTAAAAACCGGCAGAATAATATAAAGAAAAAAGAGCATATTTTAGGGATATTCCCTTATAAATATGCTCTTTTTTATGTGCAAAATATTCGTTCGGTGCGATATACTCAAGACGCGTTTTGCTCGGAAATACCGAATGTTTCTCTGCTATTCTTCGGTTTCACCGTTAGCCAGAGGGTCGTACGCAAGGTACTCCTTAGGCGAGGGAGTGGAACCTTTTTTGAATTCTTTCGGGGTCATCCCCGTCATACGTTTGAAGAGCTTATTGAAATAGTAATAATCGAATTGAAGCACGTCCGCCACGTTGGCTACGCTCATATCCTTAAGTAAAAGCAGCTCTTGCGCACGGTCGATTTTCTTCATATGGAAGTACTGAAGAGGCGTCATCCCGATGTTTTCTTTAAAAAGTCTCGTCAAATAGTTCTTATTATAGCCGAAGTATTCCGCCATATCGTCGAGAGAACGCACTTCGTTACAAAAAGGCGAATTGTGAAAATATTCTATTATCTTTTGGAATCGCTGATTTTTGTATTTGACGGCTCCTCGATATTCCGTATCGTTAAGACTGCCTATATCTTGCAGGAGAGCTTTTGCCAAAGTGTCGGAAACAGCGTTTTTGTTACGCATCATCGAGTACTGCGTAAGCACGGTAAAGATGATCAGCATTGAGTCGCGCCTAGGAATATTGCAATACTGCGGAATACGATATTCGTAATCGTCGGTCTTATCGAATCCGACCGAGTCTTCGCAATCCAAGTGGAGCCAATAAAAAGTACAAGAAGACTTCTTCCATCCGCCGTAGGACACGCCCTTATCGGCAATGAACATATCGCCCTCTTTAAGAGTGTATTTGACGTCGTTTTGTTCAATATACAACTCACCGTCCACGACGAAAAACAATTCGTAGACCCTCATCGTTCGGCGGATATGTACGTGATCCTTGACGTGACCTATACCGCAAGAAGAATGATGAATCTCGGAATCTCTATTAAAACAAAAGTATCTCAAGTAAGGTCTCCTATGAAATGCAAATCGATCTCGGGAGAATTCTGCGGTCAGGATTCTCCCGAAATCTATTCTACCCTAAATGTCGGTTAAATTACAGTTAATATACAATAATAATTTACCGAATGTTACTTGCCGGCTGCGCCTTTTTTCTTCTTGAGGATTATTTGCACTCCGAAGATTACCGCCGCCGTCAATATTATCGCGCCTAGTATCGAGCCGATCAGCGCGCCTACCGATACGCCGCCGACCGCGGAACCGTCTCCGTCGACAGAGCCCGAAGGAGTGCCGGAACCGTTGCTTACGCGGACGAGACTCGTTTCGGCAAGGAGCAGATTAGCCATAGCCTCGTCTATCTCCGCGGCGGACGCCGTAGAGGAGAGAGCCTTGGACGCAGCCAGCGCCTCGGAAAACGCGCCCCAGGAATCCGCAGTATATTCGGTCTCGACGAGAGCTTCCGCAGAAGATATGACCGTGGCAAGAGAAGTTCTGTCGACAGAGGCGACTTCCAAACTCATAAGGGCGTCGGAGAGATCGCTTTTGAGACAGTCTATCACGGATTGCGAAACTTTTTGACCTTCTATAGCCTTGATTCTGTCAATTACGCTCTGCAACGCGTTGAAAGAAGTCTGAGTGTAGTTTCTGCCATCGATGAGGATTGCGGACGCAAGTGCTCTGTCTAGGTCGGAAGCGTCGCCTATTTCTATAAGACCGGCTATCGCGGCTCTCAAGGAATTGTTAACGACGTTGATCTGAGCCTGCGTCAGGCTATCGTCGGCAAGAGCCTCTATGGCGTCTTCTATGAGCGCTCTGAGAGCTTCTACAGTCTCGGGAGTGTAGATTTTTTGGTCGATGTCTTGAGCGATGCTCAATGCGCTCTCGAGGACGGAGGTGTTTTTCTCTAGGTCGGCGGAAATTACTCTGAAACCGTCGAATTTCATCTTGCTGACCTGCGCTCTGATACCTACGTCGCCGTATTCCTCGGTGATAAAGCTGTCGTCTATCGCAAACTTGAGCGCCGCGTTGCGACTGCCGTTGACGAATACGGAGCAATAACCGTCTTTAACCAGAATATGCAGAGAGATAATCTCGTCTGAAGGCATATTGAGGCTGACGGAAGTCTCCGATCCGAGGTAAGAGCCGTTAAACTTGAAAACGTTGAGCTTATAGGTGGAAGAACCTGCCGTCCTTTCAACGTGAACGTTATATGCAACGATGCTGTCTTGAACCTTATTCGCTTCGCTCGCCAGAATGTACACGCCGCCGTTCATCTGACCGCCCTTGGAATAAGGAGCGAGTCTGACCTCGAGTACGTAAGGAGCTTTAAGCGAAAGTCCTGCCATGAGCTTGTTTTCTCCGCTGGAGGGAGATACGAGCCAACCGTCTTCTACCGAGAACATTCTTCCGCCGCCGGTGCTGCCGAACTCGTTGAAGGAGTCGAGATCGTCTTCGGAGTCGAACTCGGAAGCGAAGTCGTTGCCTTCTAAAGTATAGTCGGCGTCTATTTCCGCCATATCGTCATAGTACTCGAGATACATGCCGTAACGGGAGTGGAAGAGCCGATTGAAGGGTCTGAAGCTTAATTCGCCCTGATTGGCGGTGGACAGAGTCATATAAATCTCGCCGTCGTTGCCGTAGGTGAAGGAAGCTGCTTCCGCGAAGCTGCCGTTGAGGACGACCTTGTCGGAGAGCTCGCCGGTGTACGCGCTACCGAAAGTCAGCTGACTGCTCTGGTACTCGTCCATATTGTCGCTGCCCATATCCAGAACCATAAGGATAGGACCATACATGAGGGCGTAAGTTCTTTCTGAACCAGGGAGCTTAACCTGTCTCAGGGAGAAAGGTATACTGTATTCCACTTCGTCTCCGTCGGACCAGGTTCTGTCGATGACGTAGTAACCGCCTACCGCGATAGGAGACGCCGGTTCTCCGTTGATGAGGATAGTCGCGCTTTCCGCCCAGTCGGGGATACGAAGGGAGAGCTTAAAGCTGCCGCTGCCGTTAATCGTAAGGGTGGTCTTCTGCTCGGTGTAGAAGTCGCCCGATTGTACCAGGGTTATGTCTCCGTAATTGAAACTAGAGGGCATGAACATGTTGACCAAAATTTCGTTCTCGCCGGTGTAGTAAATGCCTTGAGCGAGTTGAGCGAAGCTCTCCATGCCCGTACAGGCACAGCACCAGAAAGCGTTGTCGGCATTGTGATATACCTTATAGAAACCGAACAGCGAGTTGGTCAGATAGGTCTTGAGACCGGTGTCGGGGTCCATCGAAGCCAGAATGTGGTTGAGATAGACGTTTTCGTAATAATCCATATACTTCTTCTCACCTGTATACTTATAGAGGTAATCGGCGAGTCTGAGCATATTGTAGCTGCAGCAGGTTTCGCTAGACTCGTTGGAGGTATACAGAGTGCCTGCCGCCGTCCAGTGCTCTCCGCAGCTGGTAGATCCGTTGGCGTAAGTACGCTTCATAATCATCTCGTAGGCATTCTCGCATATGGTCAGATAATACTCGTCGCCCGTAATTTCGTACGCGGCAGCGCAAGCGAGAATCTTGGGGAGAGTCGTGTTGGAGTGAAGTCCCGCCAGCACGTCGACGTTGTTATAGAGATTGTCGAGAAGATTTTGTTCTTCGAAATATTTAGCCGCACGGAAGTGATTGACGTTTTTGGTGACCATATACGTCTGATACAACGCTTCTGCCATTCCGCCGTACTCGTAACGGAGGATCTTGACTCTCTCCGCATCAGTAAGAGAAGACATCTCGTTGTAAGCCCAGTCGGCGTAATCGTTGAGCATCTCGAGCGCGAGAGCCTGAATGTTGTCGTTATCTACGTAATTGTATACGTCGAGAAGAGCTTCAAAGTGTTTATGAGCAAAATACCACGGCACCCAAATGTTCTGTTTGACGCCGTTCTCGAGCGTCACAAAAGTCTGCCCCGCAACGATAGCGTCGAGTTGATATGCCGAAATCGCTCCGAGGTAACCGGCATCTTCCGGATACTTCTCCGCGTAGGCGTCTTGACACTTCTTCCACTCGGCGAGCATGTAATCGAGTCTCTCCATAAGAGTCTCGCCCTCGTAAGAATAATCGGGCATTGTATTGACAGCCTTAGCCAGAGCTACGACGTAGTGGGCTTCGAATTGTCCTGCGCCGCCGCTTGCGGTGGATATCCACGCGCCGTAGGATTGTACGCCCTTGGTGTCCAGTCCCGCCATTAAGCGGTAGTTATAGAGTAGTCTCTCTACGTTGAGACTCATCATATAGTCGAGGTTGGTCTCCATCAGCCCCTCGTAATAAGAGCCCTGCTCGAAACTCGTATCGCCGAGGATACCCGTTTCGTATACGTGTTCTACAGTTTCTCCGGAAGACTTAACCGTAACCGTGAATTGTTTTTGCACTTGTATTTCTCCTCTCGTGAACGTTACGTTGATTGCTACCGGTGTGTCTATGACGGGCTTAAATACCGTACCGTCGTTGTCGATTATGTCTTGATTTGCAGACGACCAGGTTATTTTGACGCCCTCGTCGCCGTAATCGGGGATAGTCAGCTTGTTGCCTTCTCCGTCATAATCGACAGAAAAAGCGTCCGCTACCTGTTGTACCGCCGACGCGTCGTCTTCTACGGTTATTATTCCGAGACTCATCATCGTCTCCTTCTCGCTGAGAGCCGATTGATATATTTTGACGTTATCCAACTTTCCGATTAAAGGATTGTCCCCGTAAAGAAGCGTCGCGCCGAAAGTAAGCAGCGTGCCCGCGTCCCAGAACATGGAATTGTTATATTTGAAATTGTCTTCAGATGCGATCAATTTACCGTCAAGATATATTCTGGCGGAATTATTGTCTACGGAAAACGCCAGATTGATCCATTGATTATAAGGGAAATCAAAATATAAAATCTGATCGTTGACGTTGTTTTTATTGGTGAATTTCAAAAGACTCGAGCTACCGCCCCATTTAATTCCCGAGGAAAACAGCATACTGCCGTGATTGGGGCTAAATTCAAACAGACGAGCCCATCCCGAGGAATCCGCCGATACGTACGCGTCGAAGGACACCGTAATTTCGTTGTGACCGGCGATAGATTTTCCCGGGAGTTTCATCGCTGTAATGAAATCTTCTCCTCTGGTTCCGTCCAGAGACAGAACGTAGCTCTCTCTTTCGTCGTCATAGACGACTTCGGCATTTCCTTGAAGAGTCGCGTCGTAATTTCTCACGGAATCGGAAGCGTTTTCGTTGTCAAAGTTATAAGAAGTCGTCAAAAAATCCGAGTAATCAAAGTCGTATTCGGAAGCAATTTCTTCTCCCGTCAGTGCGGAGGAATATACTCTGATATCGGAAAAGCCTCCCCTGAAGTCGGCGTTGTCATCCATTGCGGTCGCGCCGAGGTATATGTACGACGAGTCGGCGGAATAGAAATTTTTTGCGGAAAAGTCGCCTTGTTTCGATTTAATCAAGGTTCCGTTCTGATAGATATAGAATCCTTCCGGAGTGAATTCATACGCATAATGCACCCACGTATCGTATACGGGAAGTATATTGTACGCTTTAGGCGTATTGCCCGCCGCCTCGGAGTCGGCACCCTCGAAAAACATATTATCCGCACCGTCCACTGCCGCGCCTTTAAGCGTAGCGGAGACGTGAAGTCCGTTGTAATAATTGGGGGCATAAGGCATCAGTGACAATCTGGACAAGTTAGCGCCGTTTCCGTTGGATATCTCCAACATTCTCGACCAGCCAGAAGAAATGCTCGAGGAGAGCAAGAACCAGCCCGACAAAGTGACCGAGTCGTAATTCATAAGCTCCGCCGGCAATTGAACGTAATTCTGTCTCGCAGAGGACCCGTTGAGTCGGATCGCAGCCTGTCCTTTCTTGGCATTGTCTTCATACGAGACGTTGCCGTTGTCCACAATCGTAGCCGAGCCGTACTCCGAAGAAGCGGAATTGGCGCCTCTGTCGTCGCTGTCGGAAAACCGCAACCGATATATCGGCGACAGGTCTTCTCCGTCGGCAGAAGCCTTATAAGGATTAAGTACGAAAATCATGCTTAAGACCAGCGCGCACGCGAACAACGCTACGAGCAACGTGGTTAATAATTTAATTCTCTTAACCTTTTGCATAAATCAACCTCCATACATATTTTCATACCTATATTGTACCCCCCCCGCATAAAAAATTAAATTGTCATTTCCGCACATTTAGTGTACAAAATCACACATTTTTTCTTTAACACGGATATACGACTTGCTCTGTAGAGCTAACCGCGAAAAATATTCCGCAAATTCTCGCCCTAGAAAAACAAATGTTCTCGCGCATACGCTTATTTAAGTATAAAATTAAAAAAATAGATAACTTTTCGGAAAATTTTAGTAAACGATATTGATTTACCGAAAAAGGTTTGATAAACTCCGATTGAAAAACGAATATGACCGAGCTTTCTGTATAGACAACCGTGATTACCGGGATATTCTCTAAGTTTGTCGATTGGTTTTGAGGTGCTTCGATTGTATATACGGATCCGGACGGTCCGTTTTATTTTTTCTTTCGGAGGATGTTCACAAATGAAAAACTTAAAAATTCTACTGTCCGTAGTCTTTTTTCTGATACTCTCTTTTGCTCTTCTTTCTTGTACATATATCGAATCTCAACCTCAAAAGGACGATCTAGCCGACGATATCGATTTGGCAA
>CAZTFQ010000022.1:0-23721 GCA_964613035.1 uncultured Christensenellaceae bacterium
AACTTGCTTGCAAGGGTTTTTGAGCGCTGTATTTCAACGAACGGCTGTTATTTGCGTTATAAGGATGTTTTATTATAAAACGAGGGGAATTTGTGAATAAATATTGACAATTGCAGTCGGGGGGGTAGACTAGGAGCGTAAACTGAGGAGGTATGCATAGTTTCGCATACTCGTTTTTAAAGGAGATATATCATAATGGCACTTAAAAAGAAAATAACAATTATAAGCGTTTTCGTTTTGATTATTGCGATATTATGTTTTGCATTAGTTGCTTGCGATGACTCGGACGGTCCCGAGGGGGACAGCGGGAACCGCCCCGCGACTAGCGGTACGGTAGAAGACCCCGACGATGCCGTCGGCGGCACTACTCCCGGTAGCGGTACGGAGAGCAATCCTAGTGGCGGAGAGGAAGGCTCGGGGAGCGTAGAGCCCGAGCCGGAAGATTATTCCGTATATACGTTGAGCAACGGCGGAACTACCGTCACGGGCTTGACCGAGTACGGTCGTACTTTCACAGAGCTCGATATTCCCTCGCAGATAGACGACGTCGTCGTGACCGATATAGCGGAAGAAGCATTTAAGGACTGTAATCGGTTGACTTCGATTACCGTTCCCGATAGCGTGACTAGTATAGGCAAGTCCGCTTTCGAGGGATGCACGGCGTTGACCGACTTGACTATTCCCTTCATCGGCGAGAGCAAGTCTGCGTCCGACGGATACAATCAGGTGTTGGGATACGTCTTCGGCTACCTGACTCAGTCTTGGCAAGAATATCGAGATTCTCTTTTTAGCGGCGAACCTGACGATAAATTCGTCGGAATGACTCTCCAATATGAAAACGACAGCAGCGATGAGGAATACAGATATTATTACTATATTCCCTCAAGCCTCACCTCACTCACCGTTACGGGCGGAGATACTTATTCGGGCGCGCTAACGGGATGCGAGTATCTCAAAAACGTAACGATAGGAGACGGAGTAACTTCTCTATGCGGCTTTTCCGATTGCACGGCGCTGGAGTCGATAACGATAGGAGAAGGCGTGACGGATATCCCCAACCGCGCCTTCTACGGTCTTAATAACCTCGTCGACGTCGGTCTCGGAGACAACGTAACGAGTATAAGCTATAGCGCCTTTTCTGATTGCGAAAGATTGCGTTATATAGAGCTTCCCGATAGTCTCGTCAGCATAGGCGGAGGTGCTTTTAAAAATTGTTATAGTCTGGTGAATATAGTCATCGGAGACAACGTGCGGGAAATAAAATACAACGCTTTCGATAGCTGTATGGCACTCACCGGCGTAACTCTGGGAAGCGGTCTGGAGAGTATAGAAAATTATGCTTTCCAGCAATGCTATAAGCTCGTAGAAGTTATTAACAGAAGCAGTCTCGATATAACCGAAAGTGCCTGCGGTTACGTTGCAAGCTATGCTTTAAACGTGAAATCTTACGGCGACAGCGACGTATGTAACGTCGACGATTATTTGTTCTATACCCATGACGATACCAACTACCTCCTGGGCTACGTCGGAGACGACGACGATATCACCCTGCCCGGCAACTACAACGGTCAGAGCTATGAGATGTATGAACATGCTTTTTATCGTAGTCGGCTTAAGAAAATAACCGTCCCCAGTAACGTCAACGTCTCGGACGAGGCATTCGCTTATTGCTCGGATTTAACCGAGGTCTACGTGTCCGACGGCGTGACGTCTATAGGCGGGAATGTATTTTCACATTGTAATAGTTTGACTAGCGTAAGGCTCCCCGACAGTTTGACGGAATTAAATAGTAGTTTACGATCCGATATTATTGACTATAATATCAGCGGCGGCGTCAAGTATCTGGGCAACGAAAACAATCCCTACCTGCTGGCGGTGACGGCGTGCGATACGACGGCTACTTCGATCACTTTAGAGAGCGGCGTCAAATTTATCGGCAACAACGCATTCTACTCTTGTACCGCCATAACCGGCATTATCATCCCCGATACGGTTATCGGTATCGGTCAATATGCTTTCTACGGCTGCACGTCACTAGCTAGCATTACCATCGGAAGAGGCGTGTCGTATATAGGTTTTGAAGCATTCGTCGAATGCAGTGCATTGAAGACGGCTGTCTTCAAAAATACGAGTAATTGGTCTTGCGGTAACAACTTGGTTATGAATCCTCAGGACGTCACCGATTCATCTAATAATGCGAAGGTTTTAACCTACAGAGGTAAGCAGTGGAAACGCGGATAATTATTCCGAAAACAATTATTTGATAGTCAAAAAACAACGTCTCTTGATAAGACGTTGTTTTTTTGATTTTCGACTGACGACTATATCGATAAAAAGAGAAAGCGCCTCGCGACGCTTCCTCTTTATAAATTTAACGATATCGTTACTTAATATATTTGACGTATCCTTCCATATCCGAGCTCTCCGCAAGCGTGAAGTTATTCGTGATATAACTACCGACTTCAATCCCCTCTTTAACGTACACCGTCTCGGCATAATCTAATAAATAACTGCTTGAATCACTTAATTTTGCTATTTCACTAGAATCTATTATAACGGTCTTAAGTTTGCTACAACCCACGAATGCATCTTCTCCTATACTTGTAATACTGTCGGGAATAGTTATATTAGTGAGTCCGCTACAATCGAAGAAGGCGTAATCGCCTATAGAAGTAACACTGTCGGGAATAGTGATACTGGTAAGTCCGCTACAACCGGAGAAGGCAGAACCACCGATATGCTTACCGCCGATAATTATTACGGTTTTTAACGATGAAGGAACAGCATCATCGTTACATTCAACACTATTACCAGATGAGAATATATATCCGAAAAGGGGATTTCCCGTACCGTCTTTAGTAGCTCCGACGAAAGGTATTGTGATACTTTCTAGTCCGCTACAACCGCGGAAGGCATAATTGCCTATAGAAGTAACACTGTCAGGGATGGTTATACTAGTAAGTCCTCTACAATAGGAGAAGGCAGAACTACCTATACTCGTAACACTGTCGGGGATGGTTATACTAGTCAGTCCGAGGCACCAACTGAAGGCAAAATCTGCGATACCGAGAGTATCATTTTTAAGAATAATAGAAGTATTCTCGGGCATTTCGCCTTTATATTTATAAGCAACTTTACCTGCATATACTACACCGTCGGGTTGGTTATTATACCAGGTTGTATTATAGAATGCATAATCACCTATACTCGTAACACTGTCGGGAATGGTTATGCTAGTCAGTTCACTACAATCACGGAAGGTATCACTACCTATACTCGTAACACTGTCGGGGATTGTTATTTTAGTAAATTTAAAGCTGCTTTCAAATGCGTTATCAGCTATTTTTGTGATAAAATTGGGGATATTAACTTCTTCGGAAAAATCCGAGTTTTTGACGCCGGTAATGACGTAGTCGGAACCTTGCTTTTCTATAATCAAGATGTCGTGCTCTAGGGTGATATCTCCGCATCCTGTACAGACGCTATCTACATAATTATGATGAGCGTATTCTATTATCTCTTGGCATATCGTGCATACGGAGTCTTCCGTACAATTGGCGGTGTGATTAGGATTATGTCCGAGCTTTTCTTCGAGTACGAGTTCGCACCTAGTGCAGACTGAGTCTTCTGTACAATTGGCGGTGTGATTAGGATTATGTCCGAGCTTTTCTTCGAGTACGAGTTCGCACCTAGTGCAGACTGAGTCTTCTGTACAAGTAGCGTTATGATTAGGATTGTGGCCTAGTTTCTCTTCGAGGACAAGTTCACACCTAGTACATACAGAGTCTTCTGTACAAGTAGCATTGTGGTTAGGGGCGTGCCCAAGTTTTTCTTCGAGTACAAGTTCACACCTAGTACATACAGAGTCTTCCGTACAAGTAGCATTGTGGTTAGGGGCGTGCCCAAGTTTTTCTTCGAGTACAAGTTCACATCTAGTACAGATGGAGTCTTCCGTACAAGTGGCTTCGTGATTAGGATTATGTCCGAGCTTTTCTTCGAGTACGAGTTCACACCTCGTACAGACGGAATCTTCCGTGCAGGTAGCGTCGTGATTAGGATTGTGACCAAGTTTTTCTTCGAGGACCTCTCCGCATTTGATACATACGGAGTCCTCTGTGCAAGAGGCGGGATGATCGGGGATATGAATGCAAGGGGAGTCGGGAGCGATGGTGCCGCTGTCGGGGGCGATGGGCGATACGGGGTCTTCTTGACCGTCGGGGTTTAACGTACCGCTATCGGATATGTCGGGGGGGGGTACCCGAAGGCGTGCCGGAGGGTACCGAAATTGCGTTATCGGGGTTGCCGGAAGGCAACGTGCCAGAATTGCCGCTATCGGGACCGAAGAGTCCGTCGCAAGAGGCGAGTAGTCCTATAATAAGGATAATAGTGAATAGGGTAATAAGAAAATATGCATATTTTTTCATTGTCCGTCCTCCTTGAACGAATTTATTTTAACTCTATTATTCATAGTCGTCAACAATTTTTTCGATTATTCGGGCGAGGATATCGCGCAAGCGGTAATTTTTATTGTTTTGCCATTGAAAGTATTGTTTTCGTGTGGTATATTATATAATACAGAATCTGGTGCTACAATGGAGGCGATAATATGGAATCGGAACTTATTTTTAATTACGTATACACTTTTTTTAACCGCGACGCCGAGACGGAAGGATACGAAGTCGGCATTTCGGCAGACTTTTCCGATTCGACTAAGTGGCCGTTTTCGTTAAAGCGCTACGAGATATTCGAGGATCCCGATTCATATGCCGAGCTCCGCAATCTGACGGAAGAGATTCGTCTTCCCAGAGACGTTTTTTCCGGAGTGAAAAAGATTATCTCGTCTCACCCGGAACTGGCTTCTTGCGATGATAGAATTGAAAACGGCAGAGGCGGAGTGGATGAACTGATTTTTAAGGGCGATACTTTTTCTAAGAGTATCTCCGGTCCGAGCATTCTTTCTATCGGCGAATACGAGGCGGAAGAATTGCCCGAAGAAAAGCGAACCGATCGCTATCTTATATATAGCGTCGTAAAAGAAATATCCGATTATCTTAACGGAAAAGGAATCCGCCTCGGTGTTTAGCAATGAATATTGAAGAAAAAATCCGCCTAATAGACAATTCGACGTCCTTTGCCGACGTCCCCGCAGACGCTCTGCCTCCGTCGTATAAAGACAACTACTACTTCGTATCTTATTCTCATAAGGATTATAAGGTAGTCCTTAAGGATATCCTTAGGCTTGAAGAACTAGGCGTCAATATCTGGTACGATAAGGAGATGCATATCGGTGAAAACTGGCAAGAGATCGCTCAATTATATATCTCCAAGTTTCAGTGTGCGGGGGTTATATTCTATCTCACGCCCAATTCCGTTTCGTCTCCTGCCTGCAACAGAGAAGTAGAATACGTCCTCACTCACGATAAGAAGTTTATTTCTATCAATACGCGTATCGACGGCGAATCTTTTAGCGGATACGGAATGTTAAAAAACCTTGTTTCCAAGGGGATGAAATGCGACGACGCGCTCTTGGACAACTTCCGCAAGGCGTTTTCGGACGAGATACTTTATCTCGACATTGACGAAAACGTCGCCGTTAAAGCCGATCGTATTCTCTCTATCCCGAGAGAGAGCCTCTTCAAGACGGAGCTGGTCAGGGGCGACAAAATCGATAAGTACGTGCTTTCCCTAACGGAGTGTCGTGACAATACGATACTCTCGGCGGATACATCCAAGAGATACGAAGCCGACGACGGCAACGTCTATAATATTGTTAAAATAGACGATTGCGTTTTTACCAACAGCGTCAAGCTCACTCGGGTAGTCGTCCCCGATACGCTTAAGAGGATAGGGGAGAACGCTTTTCGTAATTGTCACGCTCTCACAGACATAGACCTGTCTGCGACGTCCGATTTAGAGATAGGCAATTCGGCTTTTAGGGACTGCGAGTCTATCACGGATATAGACCTCGGGAGGGTTTCTAAAATAGGAGAATATGCATTCAAGGGGTGCTCGGGACTGAAAAAAGCCGACGTAAGCGGCGCGGTGTACGGCTTCGCCTTTTATAATTCCGGTCTCAAATCTCTTCGCTTGATTTCTCCGACGTTGTACCGTTGCGCCCTGTTCGGCGCACGGGATTTGGAGACGGTCACCATAGACGGGACTTTTTCGGCGGATCTCGGGGACAGTGCTTTTTGCGGATGTCGTTCATTGGTCTTCGCGGGACCGTTCGTCGCGCCGAGGATATTTAACGATCAGACGATCAAGTCGCTTAAAATCGGCAGGTCGGTCTTCGAAGATTGCGAAAAGTTGGAAGAAATAACTTTCTCGGGCGGCTGGGAAACGAAAAACGCCGACGGAGCGTTTGCGTTTTGCCGAACTCTTAAGAAAATAACTCTCGACGTCCCATCCGATATCATTCCCGATAAATTCGCTATGGAATGTAATTCCTTGCAAGAGATAGAGGGAGACGGATTCACCTATATCGGCGAGTCCGCATTCGAAGAATGTAAGAGCTTGGAGAGCTTCGACTTTTCGTCGGTAAAATACGTGGGGAGATATGCCTTTAAGTCCTCCGGACTAAAACGGGTCTACCTCGCCGATACTTCTCATATAGAAGAATACGCCTTTTACGATATGCCGGATCTACGATACGTAGTGGTGGGAGAGGGGTGTAAACATATAGGCAAGAGAGCCTTTATGAGGTGCCCGTCTCTACATACCGTCAAGCTCCTCTTCACCGACGCGAAAGTGATGGAAGAAGAATTATTTGCATATTCCGTATCTATAGCAACATTATACGTGCGTTCCGTAGAGGTATATAGTCGTCTTAAGGCAGAGGGAGTATTAGAAAACGTCAATGAAATCTACTTCGGCGACAACGTCGACGTGTCTAGGCTTAAGATAGAAGGGTTCTCTAGAGTGACTAGCGACGAGGACGGATATTTCAGGTACTTAAGAGACGGAGTAGAGACTGAGTGCGAGAAGATATCCTTTTTAGACATCGATTCGGAAGAAGCCAATGCAGTCGACAAGTATCACGAAAAATTCTCGTGCAGAGACGTCGAGTCGTATCTAGGCAAGACTGTTATTCTTAAGAATCGCCGCCTATATGCTCCGTACGAATGTTTCGTGGAAGAAATCGCACTCGCGCCGGACGGAAGTATAGACTATCTCGTCGTTTCCGTACATCGCGATCACGGTATTATAGTAGACGGCACGGTGATAGAGTCTCTTGAATTGTCTGACGCAGTGCCTACGTCGGGTATTATGGCGGCAGCGGATGATATAGTCGGCAAGAATTGCTCGATAGTGACCTATGACGATTTCATATATTGCGTGCCTACTGCTGTCAGAACGGTGACCTCGGGCAGCGGAGCGACTTTCGCGGACGCCATATATTATCTCTCCGACGACGACACTCCCAAGGCGGTCTCGGGAGAGGACGTCGTAACGCTCACGGTCTTTACGGACGACTTCCTGGTAGAGAGAGTCTACGAAAAAGAAATATAAAAACGTGCTTTCGATACTCTTCGGAGTATTCCGCGCGGTTAAGTTACACGAAAGTTAAAAAAACGACGTCCGATGAGACGTCGTTTTCGTTATTACGCTAAGAGATTGCGTAGGGTTATTCTTTATTCTCCGCGGGGTGGTCGTTTTCGGATTCTTTTTCGTCCTTCTCGTCTTTTTCAAACCATTTACGCTTTTTAGGTTCTTCTTCCTCGGGAGGATTGACTGTAACTTTAACGGAGACGATTCTTCTCGTAGTCGCTTTGTCCACGGTGACGGTGAGGTTGAGGTAGTCGAAGCTCTGATGTTTTTTAGGGATATTGCCCAATTGCTCCGTTACCCAGCCGCTGACGGTCTGGCTGTCGAATTTTTCCGTTTCCGACTCGTCTATGCCGAAGTATTCGAAGAATTTATCCAGCTCTACTCTGGCGTCCACGAGATAAGTTGCGTCGGTGAGCTGATTGAAGTAATTGATTATTTCGTCGTGCTCGTCCCAGATTTCGCCGACGAGTTCCTCGAGAATATCCTCGAGAGTGACTATGCCGAGCGTTCCGCCGTACTCGTCCACGACCACCGCCATATGCACGCGTTGCTTCTGCATACTCTTAAGGAGTACGGATATCTTCATATGTTCCGTGGCGATGGCGACGGGGGTGACGTAGCCGGAGATGTTTTTCTCGCCCTTTTCGAGAGCCGTGAAGAAGTCTATATTGTGGATCATACCGATGATGCCGTCGATAGAACCTTTATACACGGGCATACGCGAGAAGTTGTACTCGAGGAACATCGCCTTGATCTTCTCCATGGGCATATCCACGGGGATGGCTATGACGGATATTCTCGGTACGAAAACGTCGCCGACCTCGGCTTCGTTAAACTCTATCGCGCCCGATATGAGGTCTCTCTCCTCGACATCCAGCGCACCGCCTTCCTGCGCCTCTTCGACCATAGACAGGAGCTCTTCTTCAGTAATGACGTCATCCTTTTTTTCTTTGAATATTTTTTTAAGAACCCACTTCAGTCCCGCGAAGATAATCGTAATAGGGTAGAGGATGAAGGATATGATTCTGATAGGATATCCGAAAATCATCGTCAGAGTCTCGGCGTTTTCTTTGGCAATCATTTTAGGCGTGATCTCACCGAAGGTCAGCACGATGACCGTAGAGACCGCGACGGAGACGATACCGCTGACGGCGGCATTGGGGATGACTGTCTCGAAGATGTTGTTGAACAATACCGACATCGTGATGTTGACGATGTTGTTGCCTACGAGAATGGTAGACAGCAGGTTGTCGAAGTTGTTCGTGAGGTCGAGAGCGTTTTGAGCGGCTTTGGAACCGTCTTGAGCTTTAAGTTTTAATTTGGTTTTGTTTACCGATGTGAATGCCGTCTCCGTTGCGGAAAAAAACGCCGAAAACAGCACCAGAAAAAAGATAAAAACCGACGACAAAACTATACTGCCGGGGTCGGGGTCTAAAGATTGAGTATCCATAGCTCTCCTTCTTATTAATAATTATTGCTCATATTCTAGCATAAGAACGGTCGGATGTAAATAAGTTTAATAAAAATTATACGTCTTTATGATACCTTGACGGGTATTTAACGGGGACGACGGAGGTAATATGGTATATCGCTCGATAACGGAGCTCATAGGAAGGACTCCGACGATGGAGTTGTGCGGACTGGAAGAGACGATAGGCGCGGAGGCGAGATTGCTGGTGAAAATAGAGAGCTTCAACCCGAGCGGTTCTTCTAAGGATAGGACGGTAAAGTATATGATTGACGACGCAGAGAGACGAGGAATCCTTTCTAAGGGCTCTACGATAGTGGAGCCTACTTCCGGTAATACGGGGATAGCTCTGTCCGCTATATGCGCGGTCAGGGGATATAAAGCCGTCATCGTTATGCCCGATACCGCTTCAGAGGAGCGGAAAGCAATTATAGAAGCCTACGGCGGAGAGGTCGTCTCGGTAGACGGCAGACAGGGGATGAAAGCCGCGATAAAAGTCGCGAAAAAAATCGCTTCCGAGAGGAATGTGTTTATGCCGATGCAATTCGAAAACTTTTCCAACGTCGACGCTCATTATTACGGCACAGGCGCGGAGATATACGCGGATACGGACGGAAAAATAGATATGCTGATTGTCGGAGTGGGTACGGGAGGCACGATAAGCGGCGTCGGCAGATATCTCAAGGAGAGACTCCCCGATATAGAGGTGGTGGCGGTAGAACCGTCCGAATCGCCCGTTTTGTCGGGAGGCGTTGCCTCGGCGCACGGGATAGAAGGAATAGGAGCGGGATTTATTCCGCCGATTTTGGACGCCGCGGCGTACGACGAGGTAGAAACCGTATCTACCGAGGAAGCGATTTCGGCAGCCAGAACCGTAGCGAAAACGGACGGACTTTTTATAGGAATTTCTTCGGGAGCAGTGCTGTCCGTCGCAATAAAAAGAGGGCGGATGCCCTCTATGAAAAACAAAACGATAATAGCGATTTTGCCCGACGGAGGAGAGAAATATCTCTCCACGTCGCTGTACTCGACTTAACGCAGAATGAGTTTTCTATATATTTCTTTAAGTTCTTCTTTGCCCATGATTTTCGGGACGGGATAGAGCGGATTGCCTTCCTTTTCCGCATAAGTAGCCATTTCGTCGATGTCTTCTTCTTTAATCATGTCGAAGCCTTCGGGAATATTCATTTTGCGGTTGAGATCTCTTATCCATTCTATATACTTGGCGGCTTTTTCCTCTACGCTGTCGCCGTCCTCGGTTATGCGGACGAGGTCGGCGAGTTCTGCAAGCTTTTTGTGTGCCTTCTTTCCGTAGGCCTCGAAAACGTACGGCATTATGACGGCATTGGCGAGACCGTGAGCGACGTGGTATTTGCCGCCCAGACTGTGAGCTATGGCGTGTACGTAACCGACGTAGGCTCTGGTGAAAGCCAGCCCCGCCTGATAGGACGCCTTTTGCATATTTTCTCTGGCTTCCAAATCCTGACCGTTTTCATACGCCTTGAGGAGATTTTCGGAGATGAGTACGATAGACTCTTTTGCGTTGCGTTTTGTAGAAGGAACGTTTTCCCACCCGAGATACGCTTCCGTCGCGTGGCATAACGCGTCCATACCGGTAGTGGAAGTGATGTGCTTGGGAAGTCCCGCGGTCAAAAGGGGATCGAGCACCGCGAAATACGGAATGAGAGACGGATCGTTGATCGCGTATTTATGACTGGTAACAGGATCTGTTACTACACACGCCAGAGTCGTTTCGCTGCCCGTGCCGCTGGTCGTGGGTACGGCGTACAGCGGAGGGAGTTTTCTCATAACTTTGAGGATGCCGCCCATTTTACTCAGAGGCTTGTCGGGACGAGCTACTCTAGCGCCGACTCCCTTGGCGCAATCCATGGGAGAGCCGCCTCCGACTGCGATGATCGCTCGGCAATTGCCTTTTTTATACAGCGCGAGAGCCGCTTCTATGTTGTCTACGGTAGGATTGGGGACGACTTCGTCGTAGAGTTCGTAATGCACCTTTTCGTTATCGAGTGCGGAAAAAAGTCCGTCCAGCATATGTAATCCCATCAGACCCTTGTCGGTCACGATGAGTACGGAATCTATGCCGTCGTCTTTAATTTTGGAAGGAAGATTGTTGAAGCTGCCTTTGCCTTTAATAAGTTTCGGCTCTCTCCAGGGCATAAAAAATTCTCCGACGTAGATAGCCAGCTGATACAGTCTGCATAAAAAAACGTTTTTCATAATATCTCCTTATATGCCGAATTTGTTTTAAGAAATTTAGAGAAAGCTTTAGCGGAACAGGTCCACGACCATCTTCGTTACCAGCTCTCTCATTGCGTCGTAATCCAGATATTGATGTTTGTCGTAGACGCACTCGTGAGAAAAGGACTGGATCGCGTTCATCGCCAGATGTACTCTTTCTTCCGTATTGTCGCGATTGTAGCCGAGCTCTCTCAGCTTGTCCGCGATAGAACGCGTTATGGAATCTTCCAGTGCCAAAAACTCCTTGTTGACGTCCTCGTCGGACACCGCCAGAGCGTGAAGAGTATTGTGCAGATGAGCGTTGCGTTTGTGTGAAGATATCGCTTTGTCTATGAAAAGAGGCACCCACTTTTCCATATCGATAGGAGCGGTAAGGGTATCTACTAATCGGATTATGGGAGCCGAAACTTCGTCTATATATATTTTTAACACATATAGAAGTATGTCTCTCTTATCCTTGAAATAGGAGTAGATTATCCCGGTGGACACGCCCGCGCGCTTGGCTATCTCGGAGGTGTTGGTGGAATAATATCCTATCTCCGAAAAAACTTCGTAGCTGGCACGGATGATTTTATTCTTTTTTTCTGTGGAGCGCTCCTGTTGAGGCTGTCTGATTTCGTTTTTCATATCTATATATTATATCATTTATCGATAAAAATCAATAATAAAGGCAGTTTTTGAAAAATTTTTTGAATGTGACAAAATATTCATATTTTTTGCTTGACAAGCATTTCTATTGATGATACCATACTAATGCGAATATGAAATATCATTCACATTACAAGGAGATTAAAAATGCCGATAGTAATTGCACCGCACAACGTAGGTCTCAAGGTAGTAAGGATAGCCGCGGACGAAGCTCTCAAGAAGCATCTGGAGAGTCTCGGAATAACGGTCAACAGCGAGCTCGTCGTACTCAGCAGCAGCGGCGGAGCGGTGGTGTGTAAGATAAAAGACGGCAGAGTCGCGCTCGATCGCAACCTGTCCACAAAAATATTCGTAGCGTAATTGAGTAAATTATTATAAGGAGATACATATATGCAAAAGACTTTGAATTTATTTAACGTCGGCGAAGAGGGCGTCGTAAGAGCCGTAGTCGGCGAGGGTAAAATCAAAAGACGTCTCTTCGATATGGGTATAACCCCGGGAGCGGACGTCAGAATGCGTAAGAAGGCACCTCTGGGCGACCCTATAGAGATAACTATAAGGGGATACGAGTTGACCTTGCGCAAGACCGAGGCGGAATGCGTCACGATGGAGGTAGCCGAATAATGAAAAGATTCGCTTTAGCCGGCAATCCCAATTGCGGCAAAACCACACTTTTTAACACTTTGACGGGTTCTACCGCCCACGTGGGCAACTGGCCCGGCGTAACCGTCGACAAAAAGGACGGCGTATATAAGAAGTGCGAGCAACCCGTGGCGATTATTGACCTACCGGGTATATACTCTCTCTCCCCGTACACCCCGGAAGAAGTTATCGCGCGTAATTATATATTGGAAGAGAAGCCCGACTGCGTCATCAATATAGTGGACGCGACCAATCTCGAGCGTAACCTCTATCTGACCACTCAGCTGACAGAGATAGACGTGCCCGTAGTCGTCGCTCTCAATATGATGGACGCCGTAGAAAAACAAGGCGACAAAATCGACGCCAAGGAGCTGGAAGACAAGCTCGGAGTCCCCGTAGTGGCTATATCCGCTTTGAGAGAAAAGGGACTCAAAGAGCTGATGGACAGAGCTTATGAAGTCAGCGGCAAGGAGCGTAAAGGAGTTACCGTATTAGAGAACTCCGCCATAGCGCACCTCATAAAGGACGTCAAGATAGCCCTTGCCGGGCAAAACGTCGACAATCCGCTCTTCCATGCGGTCAAATTGGTAGAAAACGACAGCATAGAAGTAGAGATGCACAGCGACACCGTAAAAATGGTGGACGAGTTTAAGGAGACGTTCGAGGACGAGATTTTCGGAGACGACTTCGAAGCGCTGGTAGCCGACGCGAGATATAAGTATATTTCCAAGCACTTCGCGCCCGCCCTTAAGCGTAAGAACAAGGAAAAGTTTTCGATGACCAAGTCGGATAAGGTCGACAAGGTCTTGACTCATAAATGGTGGGGCATACCGATATTCCTCGTGGTACTCTTCCTGATATTCCACCTCACTTTCTCGGAAAATTTCCTCTTCCTCAATGGCTTCAATGACAATCAGGCTTGGATGCCCTCTCTGTCCGAAAACGACGCTTTCCTCATTAAAGACGACGACGGCAACGTCGCGTGGGAGCTGGACGAAGAAGGTAATCCCGTCCAGGAAATCGACGAGGACAACAATCCCGTTTTCGACGAAGAAGGCAATCCCGTCTACGTGCCCGAGGGACTTACGTACGGTGCCAGATGGCTGGCGACGATCTATGACGGAACTCTCTACAGCCCCGGCGTAGTCATCAATAATATCTGGAACGATATGATAGTAGGCGAGCTCGCAGGACTGCTTCAGGGAGCTATAGAAAACAGCGGAATGGCGTCCTGGGCGGTAGGTCTCATCAACAACGGTATCATAGACGGTTTGACCGCGGTACTGTCCTTCCTGCCTCCGATACTCGTTCTGTTCCTATTCTTCTCGATACTGGAAGATTCCGGATATATGGCGCGTATAGCATTCATTCTGGACAGAGCTTTCCGAAAATTCGGTCTGTCGGGCAGATCCTTCATGCCGATGATAATGGGATTCGGTTGTTCCGTCCCCGCTATGCTCAATACTCGTACGCTTGCCGACGACAAAGAGCGTACCGCCACGATAAGAGTCATTCCTTTCTTCTCCTGCGGAGCCAAGCTCCCTATCCTCACGGCGGTAGCCGGCGCGATAGTGGCAAGCATGGGCGTAGGCAGCGCGGACGCGATTACTTTCGGTATGTACGTACTGGGTATCGCCGTAGCCATCGTCTCGGTCCTCCTGATGAGAGGCACTACCTTAAAAGGCGAAACGCCCCCCTTCATTATGGAACTGCCCGCATATCACCTGCCTCAGTTTAAGAACCTGATGGCACACCTGTGGGACAAAACCAAGCACTACGTGAAGAAAGCGTTTACGATTATTCTCGCTTCGACCATCGTCATCTGGGTACTTTCACACTTCTCCTTCAATTGGACGTACCTGGAGGACGAGCGGGTCAACGAGAGTATCCTCGCGGGTATCAGTATGCTCTTCCAGCCGCTGTTCACACCCTTAGGATTCGGCAGTCAGCTGGGTGAATACGGATGGGTCTTCGTAGTAGCGGCGGTAACGGGCTTGATTGCCAAAGAAAACGTTATCGCGACGTTCGGAACTCTGGCGGCTTGTCTTGCGGCAACCGTACCGGGACTGGGCGCGTTCAACGTCGCCGCAGAGAGCGGTATCCCCGCCGTCAGAGCCATGATAGAGGCTACAGGCATAGGAGTCCCCGGACTCATCGCGTTCATCGCGTTCAATATGACCACCATACCTTGCTTCGCCGCGGTAGCTACCGCAAAAGGCGAGTTAAGCTCCAAGAAGCGCTTCAACGGAACTCTTGTGTTCTGGCTCAGTTCTTCGTATATAGTTGCCACGATGGTCTATACTATCGGCAGCTGGTGGTGGACTTGCTTCATCTGGGCGGCAATAGTGGCAGCCGTAACCGCAGGTGTCATCCTCTGGAACAAGAAGCAGTCGGCTAAAGGAGCTCTCTAATGGGTCCCTGGGAAATAGTACTCATCGTAGCCTGCGCATTGATAGTCGTAGGCGTGATAACGGCAGCGATAATCAGGAAGAAAAAGGGCAAGTCGTCTTGCGGATGCGATTGCTCGTCTTGCCCCGGGTGCTCTTCCTGTCACGTCAACGAAAAGACTACCGACAAATAGTCGAAAAGTAATCACACATAAAATATCTGTCCTTAACGCGAGGGCAGATATTTTTTTGTTGTGAAAATCGTTGACAAACAACTAAGGGAAGCATATACTGATAACAGTTGAACAATTGTTCAACCGTAAACCGAAAAAGAGAGGTAAAGATTATGAGCGAGAATCATGCCGTATGCGACGTAGAACACGTACACGACGACGTAGTGGAAAGAATAAAAGAGCAGATGCCCGACGAAGAGACCGTATGCGATCTGGCGGAATTGTTTAAGGTCTTCGGCGATTCGACCAGGACTAAGATACTCAGCTGTCTGGAGCTGTCCGAGCTGTGCGTATGCGATATATCATCCTGCCTCAATATGACTAAGTCGGCTATTTCGCATCAGCTGAGGATATTGAGACAGGCTAAGCTGGTCAAGACGCGCAAGTGCGGCAAGGAAGTTTTTTATTCGTTGGACGACGAGCACGTCTCCAAAATTTACGAGTGCGCGTTGTCTCATATTAAGGAGTAGTTATGAAGAAGGTTTTTAAGATAGAAGTAGACTGCGCGGTGTGCGCGTCCAAATGCGAAGAAGCTATCAAGAAGATAGACGGAGTCAACGATTGTTCGATCAATT
This sequence comes from uncultured Christensenellaceae bacterium, assembly GCA_964613035.1. Taxonomy (GTDB): domain Bacteria; phylum Bacillota; class Clostridia; order Christensenellales; family DTU072; genus CAVIQK01. Next base: position 15,761 of record CAZTFQ010000022.1, read on the forward strand.
TCATTACTCAACGACTCGTAATCGACTACTACGACGAGAGCGTATTGAAAAAGGCTAAAAAAGCCGCTCTCAAGATAGAGCCCGACTTCGAATGGGATATTAAACAATGACAAAAAAACAGAAAAAAAACCTTGTCAGAATCATAGTCGCGTTGTCGGCGTTTTTCGTCTTGATGCTGACGGATAAACTCATACTGCCTCTTACTCTCGGAGTCGGTCTCGGCAACGTCATAGACGGCGCCTGTTCCTGGTTGCTTCCTTTCGGACTGTATTTGACGATATATATCGTCATAGGCTACGACGTAATAAGAAAAGCGTTCCTCAATATATTGCACGGTCAGGTTTTCGACGAAAACTTTCTTATGGTCATAGCGACTTTCGGAGCGTTCGGACTGGCGATATACAGAGGCGTGACGGGAGAAGAAGCGGAAGGCTTCGACGAAGCGTGCGCGGTACTGCTGTTTTATCAGGTGGGAGAATGGTTCCAGTCGTATGCGGTCGGTAAGTCCAGAGGAGATATTTCCGCTCTTATGGATATGCGCCCCGACAGCGCGACGGTATATAGAGACGGCGTCTATACTGAAGTAGACCCCTCGGAAGTGGCGACGGGAGAAATCATTCTCGTTAAGCCCGGCGAAAAAATCGCTCTCGACGGCGTCGTGGTGAAGGGCTCCTGTACCGTGGATACGAAAGCTCTGACGGGAGAATCCGCTCCCGCGGAGATAGGAGAAGGAGACTCCGTCCTCAGCGGAGCGGTCAATATCGACGGAACGATAGAAGTGAAAACCTCCTGTCCCTATGCGACTTCCACCGTGGCGAAGATTCTCGATTTGGTAGAAAACGCCTCGTCGGAAAAGTCCCGTACGGAAAATTTCATCACGAGATTTTCTAAGTACTACACACCTATAGTGGTCGTTTCCGCGCTACTGCTTGCGGTTGTTCCGAGTATCGTAACGGGAGACGTAGGGACGTGGATATACAGAGCGCTCTCATTCCTCGTCGTGTCGTGTCCGTGCGCATTGGTCATTTCGATTCCGCTGAGCTTTTTTGCGGGGATAGGCGGCGCGTCTAAAAAAGGTATTCTCGTTAAAGGCAGCGGATATCTTGAAAAATTCAATCGCGCCGACGTGTTTGTTTTCGACAAAACGGGTACGTTGACCAAGGGTAATTTTCGTGTGACGAGCGTTACTCCCGAGAGTAAAAGAGAAGAGATTTTAAGATACGCGGCTATAGCGGAGAAAGGTTCCGTACACCCGATAGCGCGTTCCGTCACGGAAGCGTACGGAGGAGAGGTCGTCGAGGATTATCCGATAGAGGACGTCAGAGGGTACGGAATAATAGCGAGAGGAGAGCGGACGATAGTATGCGGCAATGCTAAAATGATGGACAGAGAGGGAATATCGTATATCGCCGATCCGTCGTCGGGTACGGTCGTATACGTAGCCGTAGACGGAGAATTCCTCGGTTCCGTAGCCATAGACGACGAGATTAAGGAAGAGAGCGTGTCTGCGATAGGAGCCCTCAACGCCTCGGGAGCCAAGACGGTTATGCTGACCGGAGACGGCGACGGCATAGCGTCGGATGTGGCGAAAAAAGTCGGCGTGACGGAATACAGAGCGTCTCTTCTTCCGCAAGATAAGGTAACGGCGGTCGAAGCACTTTTAAGCGAAAGTAAGTCCGACGGAGCGTTGTGTTTCGTCGGCGACGGGATTAACGACGCCCCCGTACTTATGAGAGCGGACATAGGCATCGCCATGGGCGGCGTCGGATCGGACGCGGCTATAGAAGCCTCCGACATAGTTCTGATGCACGACAATCTCGAGGGAATCATCACCGCGAAAAAAATCGCGAAAAAAACCATGCGTATAGTGTACGAAAACATCTTTTTCGCATTGTTCGTCAAGCTCCTCATATTGTGTCTGTCGGCACTCGGCATAACTAATATGTGGTTTGCGGTGTTCGGCGACGTAGGGGTGGCGGTCATTGCCATTCTCAATGCCGTAAGAGCGCGAAAAATTAATTAATTCCTCGAAAAATCGTTTGACATATACTTGTAAAGCATATAGAATTGCAACGTAATAAAATATCGTAATGCTCATCGGAGGGCAATATCTCGTAAGATATGCCGGATAAGATGGCGTAGTCGCGGAGGAACGTATTCTCCGCAAAAAAAGACTGCGTTTTCTTGTTCGGCTCGTTTTTTTTAGGAGGCATAATGAAGATACAACTATCCGATCACTTTACTTTTTCTAAGCTTCTAAGGTTCACTCTGCCGTCTATCGTAATGATGGTTTTTACATCCATATACGGCGTGGTGGACGGTTTTTTCGTTTCCAACTACGTCGGTACGTCGGAGTTTGCCGCGATCAATCTGATAATGCCGTTCCTTCAGATACTGGGTTGCGTAGGCTTTATGCTGGGCTCGGGCGGTTCTGCGCTCGTTGCCAAAACTTTGGGAGAGGGAGACAACGAAAAAGCCAAGAGAATTTTCTCTATGATAACGTATGTCGGCATAGCGGTGTCGGTCGTTTTTACGATAGCGGGAGAATTTTTGGTGACGCCCGTAGCCGGACTTCTCGGCGCCGACGACAAAATGCTCCCCGTATGCGTGGAATACGGCAGAATAATATTGATTACGCTTCCGGCCTTTATGCTCCAGAATATGTTCCAGAGCTTTTTGGTGACCGCGGAAAAACCTACTTTGGGTCTGATAATAACCGTCATCGCAGGCGTGACCAATATGGTGCTGGACGGACTCTTCGTCGGAGTTTTTAAGTGGGGTGTAGCCGGCGCGGCCGCGGCCACCTGCGTATCGCAGGTCTTAGGCGGTGTCATTCCTCTGGTGTATTTCTTGCTGAAAAACAACAGCCTTCTCAGACTGGTCAAACCTCATTTCGATATCAAAGAGCTCCTCGGCGCGTGCGCCAACGGTTCTTCTGAAATGGTAACCAATATTTCAATGTCCGTCGTGGCGATACTGTATAACGCCCGATTGATGAAGTTTGCGGGAGAAAACGGAGTCGCCGCATACGGCGCGGTAATGTACGTGAGCTTCATTTTCGTAGCGGTTTTCTTGGGTTATTCCGTGGGAGTTGCTCCCGTTATAGGATATCATTACGGTGCGGAAAATTCAGCGGAACTCAAAGGAATATTGAAGAGGAGTCTGATCCTCGTGGCGATATGCGGAGCATTCTTCTCCGTAATCGGATTTACGCTCTCCGCGCCTCTTGCGAAATTGTTCTTGGGCGCCGACGCGGCGGAAAACAATCCGGAACTCATCTCAATGACGGTGGATGCCTTCCATTCCTTCGCGATATCGGTACTGTTTTGCGGTTTTTCGATATTCGGCTCGGCATTTTTTACCGCGCTCAACAACGGCATCGTGTCGGCGGCGATATCTTTTCTCCGTACGCTTCTCTTCCAGATAGTCACGGTGTTGGTGTTACCGATATTTTTCGGACTTAACGGCGTGTGGTACTCGTTGTTTACTTCGGAAGCTTTGGCAATAATAGTAACGGCGGCGTTTTTACTCCTGATGAGGAAGAAGTACAAATATTGATTTATTCGTGTTAGTAGCCCGATTTCGTAACTAAGATCGGGCTTTTTTCATACTATATTAGTATCACCGCGGTCAATTCGGTTTACGCAAGGACGGCTTTTGTGTTAAAATCAATTAATCAACGTTAAGTCAAGGAAAAGTATGCTAAAACTTACCGAGTATCTAAAAGGATATTGGGGAAAAACCATCCTCGGTCCGTTATTTAAGATGATAGAGGCGATATTCGAGCTCATCACGCCTCTGGTCGTGGCGTGGGTTATCGACACGGCTATTCCTCGCGGTTATGAAGGCGATACGAGCGGTATATGGATAGGCGGTGCGATCATATTGGCGCTGGCTGTTCTCGGACTGGCTTTCGCTTTGACCGCCCAGTTCTTCGCCAGTCGTGCATCCGTAGGATTCGGAACCAATCTGAGAAGAGCGATGTATCGTCATATCAATAGGTTTTCTTATGCCGATTTAGATAGGTTTTCCATGGCATCCCTCGTCACCAGACTGACTTCCGACGTCAATCAGGCTCAGCAGGCGGTTGCTATGTTTATCCGCCTCGTTTTGAGAGCGCCCTTCGTCGCGATAGGAGCTATCGTTATGGCAATGATAGTCGACGCGGAATTGTCTCTTATTTTCGTCGCTTCGGCACTGGTTATCGGAGGCGGACTCTTTTTGATAATGAAAAAGAGTATGCCCGGATATAAGAAAGTGCAGGAGAAACTGGACGACGTAACGAGACTCACCGGCGAAAATCTGTCGGGTGCGAGAGTGGTGAGAGCCTTCGGCGCGGAAGAGAGAGAAAAGGGCGCTTTTTACGATGCTTCCGAGAGACTCTCCGTGGCGTCCGTCCGAGTGGGCGCGTTGTCCGCGGTGCTCAACCCCCTTACTTATGCGGTGCTCAATCTCGCAGTCATCGCCATATTGTATCTGGGCGGAATCAAAGTCGACACTGGACGTCTCACGCAGGGCGAAATCATCGCTCTCGTCAATTATATGACCCAGATACTCAACGCAATGGTCGTCTTTGCCAATCTGCTCGTAACTTTCACCAAGGCGTCCGCTTCCGCACAGAGAATCAACGAAGTATTGGAAGTGCAACCGTCCATGGAAGAAGGAGAGGGCGTCTCGCCGATAGAGACGGCTCCCGCCATAGAGCTTACCGACGTCGTCTTCACTTACCCGGGCAACGCTTCTCATTCTCTTACCGACGTTTCGCTTAAGGTCGATAAGGGTATGAGCGTGGGGATTTTGGGCGGAACCGGCAGCGGAAAAACGACCCTTATCAATCTCATAACCAGACAATACGATCCCGACTCGGGCAGCGTGAAAGTCTTCGGTCGGGAAGTGTCTTCTTACTCGTCGGAACAGCTCTCTTCGTTGTTCGGCGTCGCTCCGCAAAAATCCGTTTTGTTCTCCGGTTCAATCAGGGATAATCTGGTTTTCGGCAGAGACAACGTCACCGACGAAGATATCAAGAGAGCTCTGGAAGTCTCTCGCGCGGCGGAATTCGTTTCGGCTCTTCCCTCGGGTACGGATTACCTTTTGGAGCAAGGCGGCAAGAATCTCTCCGGCGGTCAACGCCAGAGATTGACGATAGCCAGAGCGCTGGTTTCGGCTCCCGAAATACTTATTTTGGATGACTCGAGTTCGGCTTTGGACTTCGCGACCGACGCGGCTTTACGTAAAGCTCTGACTGAACTCAGAGAAAAAACCGGGCTTACGACGGTGACCGTATCGCAACGAGTAACGAGCATACGTTACTCCGATATCATAGTCGTTATGGACGACGGCAGAATAGCCGGTTGCGGTACTCACGAGCAGTTGATGGCGTCTTCCGAGGTGTACAGTGAGATATGTCGCTCGCAAAACAAGGAGGAGAACGTATGAAAAACGACTCCCTTAAAAAAAGTTTCGGCGGATTGACTTCGATTAAAGGTCTTCTGCGCTACGCGCGTCCGTATCTGCCCGTCATCGCCTTGTCTCTTTTGTGCTCCGTCATCCAGATAGCCGCGACTCTGTACGCGCCCGTCATTATAGGCAATACCGTGGACTATATAATAGGAGAAGGCAACGTCGATTTTGAAATTATTCTTCATAACTCGATAATATTGCTGGCTTTGATTTTGATCGGGGTGGCGTTCCAATACACGGCGACGCTGTTGATTAATTATGCGTCTTTTCGTACTATTCGCGATTTGAGGAGGATGGCTTTTTCTAAGCTCAACGACGTGCCGCTCTCTTATATCGATTCTCGGTCTCACGGCGACTTAATGTCCAGAGTAGGAGCCGATATCGACCAGATTTCCGACGGGCTTATACAAGGTTTTTCGCAACTGTTCGGAGGAGTGATAACCATTATAGGCACGCTTGTATTTATGCTCACTTACAGCTGGCTCATCGCCGTGGTAGTGGTTTCGCTCACGCCGCTGTCTCTATTCGTCGCGTATTTCATAGCCAAGGGCTGTCACGATATGTTCGCCATGCAGGCGAAAAAGAGAGGCGAGTTGTCCGGACTGGTCGGAGAGATGCTCTATAACCAGAAGATCGTTAAATTGTTCGGATACGAGGACACTGCGGAAGAACGTTTCGACGCAATCAATACGGAACTGAAAAAGTGGGGGCAAAACGCGGCTTTTTATTCGGCAATGGTCAACCCCTGCACTCGTTTCGTCAACAACGTCGTCTACGTCGTGGTCTGTATTCTGGGAGCCTTTTTGGTGATAGGAGGCATAGACGTAGTCGGCGGAGTTTTCACCGTAGGCGCGCTTTCTTGCTGTCTGTCGTACGCCAATCAGTACACTAAGCCTTTCAATGAAATCACCGGTGTCGTGACGGAGCTCCAGACCGCCGCGGCGGCTGCGTCCAGAGTGTTTGAACTGCTGGAAGCTGAGGACCAGCCCTCCGACGAAGGATTTCCGGAATTGAGCGACGTTAAGGGGAACGTATCCATAGACGACGTTTATTTTTCGTACACCGAGGACAGACCTCTCATACAAGGGTTTTCCTTAGAAGTCAAGAGCGGTCAGCGGATAGCGATAGTAGGACCTACCGGGTGCGGAAAAACGACCCTCATCAATCTTCTTATGCGCTTTTATGACGCGGACGGCGGCAGCATCCGAGTGGAAGGACAGAACGTTGACGAGGTTACTAGGAAGTCTCTACGCGCTTCCTACGGAATGGTTTTGCAAGACACTTGGCTGAAGAAAGGCAGCGTAAAAGACAATATCGCATACGGTCGTCCGGACGCTACCGACGAGGAAATCGTCGCTGCGGCTAAAGCGGCTCATATCCACGGATTCATAACCCGTCTTCCGCAGGGGTACGATACCGTCCTGGGAGACGACGGCGGCAATATTTCGGAAGGACAGAAGCAGCTCCTTTGTATAGCCAGAGTTATGTTGACGCATCCGCCTATGCTCATTTTGGACGAGGCTACTTCGTCTATAGATACCCGTACGGAACTCCGTATCCAAAAAGCTTTCGACGAATTGATGCAAGAAAAAACGTCTTTCATTGTGGCTCATCGCCTTTCTACCATAAAAAACGCCGACCTCATTCTCGTTATGAATAAGGGTAACGTTATAGAAAAGGGCACCCATGAAGAGCTTCTCGCTCGGGGCGGTTTTTACGCGGATCTGTACAACTCTCAGTTCGAGCATTAAAATGATAGAAGGCTTCTTACCGCTGTACGATTCCGATAGTCGAATTTTGATTTTGGGGAGTTTCCCGAGCGTCAAGTCCAGAGAATCGTCTTTCTATTACGGTAATAGACAAAATCGGTTTTGGGTAACCTTACAAAGCGTTTTCGGTGGCGAAACGGATACGGTCGAGCATAAAAAAGAATTGTGTCTAAATAACGGAATCGCTTTGTGGGACATAGTCGCGAGATGTAATATAGAGGGGTCGGCGGACGCGTCGGTCAAGGATTACGAAACGGTTAATTTGGACGACATTTTATCCCGTGCGCCGATAAAAAGAATCTTGTGTAACGGGAAGCTGGCATATGAGTTGACCCTGTCGGTATATAAAGGCAATATCCCCGTGACGTACTTGCCGTCTACAAGTCCCGCCAATCCTCGGTTCGACGCAGAGACGTGGAGAGCGGTCCTGAGAGAATAGCGGTAGGGCAAGCATCCGAGTCGCTCGGCCCTTGCGGGAGAACATTCTGCTTTAACTTATTTTATAATTGTTCTTACGGCGCGGAATTATCCGTTATCGAAAACTATGCAAAAAACTCTTGCAAAAAGCCTCGCAATATATTATAATTGAGCCGTTTTGGAGAGATGGCAGAGCCTGGTTGAATGCGCACGACTCGAAATCGTGTTAACTGGGAACAGTTACAAGGGTTCGAATCCCTTTCTCTCCGCCATTCAAAACCTAAATCGAACCCATAAAGTTTGGTTTAGGTTTTT
>CAZTFQ010000023.1:0-22933 GCA_964613035.1 uncultured Christensenellaceae bacterium
AGGAATGGAATGCCATAACCAAAGTCAAGGATTTTGTTAAAGACTGTCCTTCGGTGACCGAGATTATCTGTTCCGACGGCACGGTTTCGCTTGCGGAATAATATCCGCAGATAGTCGATAGAGCGGGATCGGTTCCCGCTTCGACGGCTTTTTATAAATTTAAGAATAAGGAGTTTTTATGAAAAGAAAAATCACGACAATCCTATTGATAACGCTCTTGGTCGTTTTTATGGCGATAACGTTCTCCGCTTGTCAAGAGACTGAAGACCGATTGACGACGGTAGAAGAGCAGGTCGTATCTATCGAAGAAGCCATCGAAAATCTGAAAAAACTCGACGCCGAGCTGGGCGCGTATATCGACGCTCTGGAAAGCAACGCCGAGTCATTGAAAGGCGAAATAGACGACCTCGATGCCGCCATAGAGAGTCTTAAAGCTCAAGACGCGGCACTCGAAGCAAGAATAGCCGCATTGGAAGAATCGCTCGAGAATTTGTCTTCCGAGACTTCCGCAGACCTCGCGGCGATACTCGCGCGTATAGAGGCTCTGGAAAAAGAAAACGAAGCTCTGAAAATCCAAATCGATTGTCTCGGAGACAAGCACGTCTACGATGAAGAAGCGACTAGCTTCGCTTGGACGGCAGACCTGTCTTCTTGCAACGTCCACTTAGAGTGCGTCAATTGCGGAGGAAAGTTTGATCTGGAAACAGAAGAGTTCACTTTAGAAAACTTTTTATTGACCCCGATTTTTCCCGAGAGAATGGGCGTCCCCGAGTATTCTTGCGATATCTCCGACGCTAGAGGCGTATACAACGATTTCATAATAGCCGCCGTTAAATATATGCTCTCCGCGGGGACCCCCGACAGCTCTGAAATCAAGTTGACGCTCTCCCCGCAATCGATGGACGATAGAGAAGAAGACGTATTCGAGGTTATCGGCAGAACGATTGAAAATTATATCTATTATGTTCCGATAAACGAAACCGAGTTTGGTAGTTGTTCCGTTGCTTCCGGCGCGGTAAAACTCACTATAGCCGGTGTGGAAACGATTCCCGAGGACGCCTTCTCGGACTGCTACTGGCTGGGTGAATTGATCGTCGGCGACGGCGTGACCACTATATCTAAAAACTCTTTCAGCAGTAACGATAACCTTGAGACCGTGACGATAGGCGACGACGTTATCGTCATAGAATACGGTGCATTTTATAATTGCGGTAGTCTTATTAACGTGACTTTCGGCGACGGTTTGGGGATAATCGGAGATAATGCCTTTCAGAATTGTGCGGCTCTTAAAAGCGCCGCTCTCCCCGACAGCGTCGGGAGTATAGGCAATTATACGTTTTCCGAATGCGTTTCTCTCGAGACTCTGAGCCTCGGCAGCGTTGTCTCTATCGGCAGTTACGCATTCAATAATTGCACGTCTTTAAAAAACGTCGATATTCCCGCTTGCACGCAGAGTATAGGCGATCAAGCTTTCGAGTATTGTGTCTATTTAAAAAAGGCGACTATTTCTGCGTCCACGGCAGTCGGTAACAACGTCTTTACGGGATGTAGCTCGCTTACGCTCGAGGTCGACGCGGAGATGTCGGAGTCCGCGGGCGCGGATGAATTCGCCGCTCTCAGAGAAAAAATTTCCGCTTATGTCTGTAACGTCAACCTTATCTTGAGCGGTGCGACCGAGATTCCCGAAAACGCCTTCAATGATATATGGAACATTACGGGCGTAGTCATGTCCGACGACGTCAAGATTATAGGAAGATCGGCATTCGAACAGTGCGGAGACCTTTTGAGTGTGACTTTAGGAAGCGGAGTTATCGAAATCAGAGACAGAGGATTCGAAGAATGTTACAATCTCGAGAGCATTTCTATTCCGGATACGGTAACTTCTTTGGGCATAGAAGTGTTTAAGAATTGCTCCGAGCTATCCGACGTATATCTCGGTAGCGGTATTACGACTATTCCGGAACATGCCTTCGGGTGGTGCCACTCTCTTAAGAGTATCTCTATCCCGTCGAATATAACTGCGATTGATCAAAATGCATTCTACTATGATAAGCGTCTCACGGAAATAACCCTTCCCGACAGCGTGACTTACGTCGGTTATAAAGCTTTCTATGATTGTGAAGCACTTCAGACAGTAACGCTCGGCAGCGGTATTACGACTTTGAACTCGTGCGTGTTCGAGAGCTGCAATTCGTTGGTAGAAATAACTTTCGGAGCCGCGATAACGGAGTGTAGATCGGATGCCTTCATGTATCTCGATACGGAAAATATAACTCTTAATCTCGCCGAGGGACAGAAAGTGCTCTCGTCGGGAGAGGACGATTTATATTCCGTCACGGATAATTTCTTCGAGGGCGGAAAGGAATTCGCAGGAAAAACGTTTAAGAAAATCACTTCCCCCGCGACGATAGACGCAGCGCCGATCTATTCGGAAGACTTGAGATACGAGATTTCCGAAAAGATAGCGGCGGGAGAAGTCGATATCGTGATAGAGTTCGACTCCGATACGGAGGCGGATAAATTGTACGACGTCGTCGCCGCGCTCGATGAAGCCGCGGAAAATTCCGTGCACTTGACGCTGAAAGGCATAACGTCTATTCCGCAGAATGCTTTCAGGGAAAATAAATCGATAAAAAAACTCACCCTCCCCGTCTGCTTGACGAGTATTGCTTCCAATGCGTTTAAGGACAGCTCCGTATCACGGGTATATTACGAAGGCGAGCTTGAAGATTGGTTTAAAATAGAATTGGGCAACGAGGAGTCCAATCCGTGTGCTCCCGGAGCTCGACTCTACTTCAACGGTTCGCTTGTAGAAAGCATAATCGTTTCCGACGACGTAATCAAGATAGACGCGGCGCGTTTTTACGGTTGCACGTCTCTAAAAAAAGCGATTATCTCCGACGGTGTAACGGAAATAGGAAGTGCTGCTTTCGCATATTGCGTTAATTTAAAAGAGGTAACCTTAGGAGCGGCTCTTAAGAGCATAGGCGACTGCGCCTTCCTATGTACCGATATTAGGAATATAGTCATTCCCGATACGGTCACTAGAATCGACAAATCGGCGTTTGCCGCTTGCTACTCGCTGAAAAGCGTCATCTTAAGTAAAGGTATAACCTCTATCGGAGAAGGTGTGTTCGGTAAATGCAATTCGTTGACTTCTATCGTTATCCCTAACGGCGTTACGAGTATAGCGGATTACGCTTTCGACGGATGCGAAAGCCTCGTTTCGATTATTATTCCCGATACGGTCACGGAACTGGGAGAGAATGCATTCGGAAGTTGCGTCGCGCTTAAAAAAGTAACTCTCGGAAGCGGCATTACTTCAATAAAGAAATCAACGTTCGACGGTTGCACTTCTCTCGAGAAGATTGTCATCTCGAGTAACGTAACCTCTATATGTTCGGAAGCGTTCTATGATTGTACTTCTCTCAACGAAGTAGAAATCGGCGTCGGCGTAACCTCTATAGCCTCACACGCATTCTCGGGATGTACCTCTCTACGCTCCGTCGTCTATAACGGAACCGTCGAAGAATGGAATGCGATAGAAAAAGGTGTCGCTTGGAACGATCGCGTCCCCGCAACGGAAATTAAATGTTCCGACGGCACGGTTTCTATTACATAATAATTTCCGTTGAAAAAGAGAAAAATATAATCGTTTAACTTTAGACAACGGTTCCTCGATCCTATGATTAGGAAAGAGGGACTTTTTTATTTGAAAAAGACTCGCTTTCGTTCGTTATCCTTACTTCTAGCCTGAGTTCTCTCCGAGATTGCAGGTTGACAAGCGCCGACCGCTTATATATAATATAAAAGAAGAATTATGTATATAGCCTCGGAGGATGTATGAAAAAGCTGTGTAAATACGTTTTGGTCGCCATGATAACGGTAATTATCGCGTCCGTTTTGTTCGGATGTACCCCCGATAACAACGGCGGTGGCGTCAATAACAACAATAAGCCTACGGCTAATAGAAAAAACTACGGAGTATCCGTTCTCGGCGACCTCAAAGATTATTCCGCGGATTCATTTTCCGCTACAGGATATGCGACCAATCTCGATACCGTAGCCGAGGAGATTGCCGATCTCGACAGTAAAATCGCCTCTCTCAACGACGAGTATCACGATTGCACTCTCAATACCCTCCAAAAAATTCTAAAAAATTCCTCCGCCTCCGATATAGTCGCGGCTCTGGGACAGTCCGGACTCAAAAAGGAAAAGATGTCCTCTCTCATAGCGTACGTAGCGGGGAATAAAGCCGACGGCGGACACTATACTCAGGCTGAAGCCAAGTCTACTACGGAAGCCACCGGGCTGATAGAAGACTATTCGGCAATTCTCGAGTGGGACGACGAGCTGGAAGAAGAAAAATCCCTCCACGGCACCTCTTCCGACGAGTATAAAACTCTCTATAAACAACGCTATATGAAGAGCTGGTCGATGAACGAAACTCTTTACAACACGGGTATGGACGGCGGCGACGCCGCGAGAGCCCTCGTCTATATAATGAATTATATCCAGACCGTAATCAAGTCGGACAATATGGGCGGCGACGCCGATATGACGGATTATTTTAAGGACGTCCTTTTTACTCGCGTCTACGACATTTCCGACGTCGTCGGCGATGACGACAGATATGAATACGACTCCGATTCGTATTCCTACGATGCGTCCGCTTACGAAGTTCTTATAGCTATCCGCGCATATAACGGCGTCAGATGGAACAAGGATCAGACCGACGCCGTAATCGGCGGCGACAACGATAAGAAAAACCAGCTGATTAAGGGCTGGGGCTATTCCTACGACTACGAGATGGGCACGCATAAAGCCCTCACTAAGGAAGAGTACGAGAAAAATATCGATTATAGCCTTAAGAGTTATCTTGAAAACTCCGAGGCCATTGAAGCCGCGGCTATAGAACGTAAGCTCTATTCGGGCGGTTATCGCTATTCCGCGGAATTTTATAAGAAGTATTATTCCGCAATCAAGACTTACGCGCAGAAAGAAGAGCTCCACGAGGCTCGCGTGTACGGTTTCGTAGCCGACGTTTCATCCTCGACCGCGACGGGTTCTTCTAACAAAATTTCCGTAGAAGGAGTCGGAGCCTCCGCGTCGCCCGAGTTCCGTACGGAGTCGGTCATAGAGATCAATATAGGGAAAATTACCGACAGCTACGTCGAGCAACTCGGCAAGGGAATCAATTCGGGTATGCAATCTTTCCTCCTGTCTTCCGATATGGAATATTATTATTCCAAGGACGATAAACACGTCACCGTACAGGCGGAAGCCACTAAGAAAATGGCTCAGAATTCTTCCGATTCTACCGCGTATTACAACGCTCAGTTCGATCTGGAGATAGCCAATCTCAACAGCTCCGATTTTGTGATGACGGAGTTCCTCATCGCGAGTACAGGTAACAAAGAGCTTCAACAACTCCTCATCTATCAGATATACAATTATCAGAGCGACTATATCCGTTCTGCCAAACGTCTTAAAGCCTCCCTCGTCCGAAGCCTCGGCGAACTGGTCAAAGAAGGCGTCTACGAGGTCTCTTCCGACGGAAAAACTTATTCTCTTGTCGATGCTACCGACAGAGAAGAAGATATATACGATATCGGTAGAGACAACGCCTCCCTCACGGCTCTGTACACCTGCTACGACGAGTTTGAATTGGATACTCAGTTGGACCTTGCAGGCAATACAGACTTTAAGGATTCCGGCAACACACAGGGTATCTCCGGTAACGTAAAATCGGTCCTCGAACAAGAAAGCTCCATTAAGAGCGGCTACAACGGCAGCGCAAGACTTACTGCGCTTAAAGACGCCCTGATTAAGAGAGTCTACGTCGGCAAGAGCGGCAAGAAATATACTATCGCGGAAGCGGAAAACCCCGATGCTGATATCTCCGTTATAGAAGACGTCGAGGGTAAAGAGCCTACTTACGACTCCGATTGGGCGCTCTCGAGACTCTTCCTCAATCACGAAAAGGTCGTCTATTACACCGCAGGACAAGTCAACGTCGAATTCAGAATTCTCAACAACGGCGGCAGCAGCGATAAATATAACGGCGGCGACGACAACGCGACCGTAGCTTACGACGAGGCTCTGGGCGGCGGATTCCTTCCCGATCGCGACGAAATAGTCTCCGTCGTGTCCGACGTTACGATAGGCGAGACCGTATATACGAGCAACTATAAGTGGTATCTTAAGCAGGAATACGATTCCGCTACGGGAGAGCTCAACTATTATTACGAAATCACCGACGCCGACTCCCTTAAGTACGACTCGATACTCTATCTCGGTTACGTCTTAAAAGAGTCTAAATAAATTTAACGACAACGCATAATCCGACAAGGCTCCGCAATATAATCTAGCGGAGCCTTTTTTGGATTATTTAATTAAGATTATTCGCGCTTTATCGGGACTGGGGGCAATGCTTATCGGAATGAGAACCGTTTCGACGACGTTGAAAAACAACACCGATAAATACTTGCAAGGAATATTAAACAAAATAGATTCGCCCCTCTCGTGCGTGCTCATAGGCGCGGCGACTACCGCCGTAGTCCAGTCCAGCTCCGTCACGACGCTTATGGTTATGAGTATGACGGATACGGGACTTCTGACTCTCTATCGGGCGGCTTTATTCATAATGGGAGCCAACGTAGGCACGACCGTTACGGGTATGATTATGGGCTTTTCCGATACGCAATTCGCTCCGCTTTTTACCGTATTTACTCTTATAGGCATCGCATTGACTACTTTGGCGAAAAAGGAAAAACCTCGAGCTCTCGGAGAAATAATTTCGGGACTCGGGTTGATATTCACGGGACTGGAAATAATGAGAGAAGGACTCGGTTTTCTTGCGGAAAACGCCGCCGTTTCAGAGTTTTTGGCGTCGACGGAGAATATGCCGCTGTTACTTTTGATCGCAGGCGCCCTCATTACCGCCGCGGTCCAGTCCTCTACGGCTGTCACCGGCATAACGATAACGATGAGCGGAACGGGCGCTTTGCCGTTTTCGTCGGGTCTCTACGTTATACTCGGAGCCAATATAGGCAGCTGCGTCACCGCGATGATCGCTTCCGTAGGCGGCGGAGTAGGATTGAAGAGAGCCTCCCTTATCAACCTCGTCTTCAATCTTCTCGGCACCGCGGCGGCATTCCCGTTTTTAATTCTCTTCGGAGAGAAAATTTCCTCCGCGCTTCTATCTCTCGGAGGAGGATCTCCGCAGATCGCAACCGCACTGTTTCACCTCGTTTTCAACGTTTTGTCCGTGATCGTTTTGGCTCCTTTTACCGGACTTCAGGTAAAACTCGTAGAAACTCTCGTCCCCGATAAAACGTAACCGAGCGGTTTTTCCCTAAGATTTTTATTCGAGTGCGTTTCTTCTAGGGTAATTTTGTCCTAAAAGACTCTAAAAAGCCTCTTTTCTATTGTAAATAAAATTCTTTTATGTTAAAATAAAATTCTAAATTTTAGAATTGCAAAAATCGACGAGAGGTTTTTATGAAAAAAGAAAACGCAAACAAAGATTTTATCGCTCTCGAGCACGAGATACTCGACTTTTGGAACAGAGAACGTTGCTTCGAGAAGCTGGTAGAGAAGAATAAGAACGGTAAGAGATTCCGCTTTTTGGACGGTCCCATCACCGCCAACAACCCCATGGGCATTCATCACGCCTGGGGCAGAACGTTAAAAGACACCTACATCAAATATAAGGCGATGAACGGTTACTCCTGTCAGTACCAAAACGGCTTCGACAGTCAGGGACTCTGGGTAGAAGTTGAAGTTGAAAAGGAAGTCGGTGTCAAGAGCAAGAGAGACATCGTCTCCTACGGTATGGATAAATTCACCGAGAAGTGTATCGACAGAGTGAAAAAATTCTCCGGCGTCATCACCGAGCAGTCCAAGAGACTCGGTCAGTGGATGGATTGGGAACATTCCTATTTCACCAACACCGACCTCAACATCACCTCTATCTGGTACTTCCTCAAGGTCTGCTTCGAGAGAGGCTGGCTAGTCAAGACTTATCGCCCCATGCCTTGGTGCCCTCGTTGCGGAACGAGCCTCTCCGAGCACGAGATGAGCGGCAGTTATAAGGAAGTCACCCACACCTCGATTTACGCCAAGCTCCCCATAGACGGTACGGAAGATTCCATTATTCTCTGGACGACTACCCCCTGGACCCTCACCGCCAACGTGGCTCTCGCCGTCAATCCCGAGCTCGATTACGTCAGAGTCAAAGTCAAGAGCGACGATCGTTGTCTCATCGTCGGGAAAAACGCTCTAAAAAAACTCGGCAAAGACGTGATAGAAGTAGTAGAAGAGCTTAAGGGAGCCGCTCTGGTCGGCAAAACTTACGAGACGTGTTTTCCGGAACTTAAAGTCCAAAATTTCGTCCACAGAATTATTCCCTGGACGGACGTGGACGCCACGGAAGGTACGGGCGTCGTTCATATAGCCCCCGGTTGCGGTGCGGAAGACTTCGAGCTCGGCAAGAGAGATTCTCTCCCCATGATATGCCCCATCGACGACGAGGGCGTCATCCTCAACGGATACGGAGTGTTCTCCAAGCAGTCCACCGTCGACGTTAAGGACACCGTTATAGCGGAACTGGAAAAGGTTAACAAACTCTACAAAACGGAAGAATATACCCATAGCTATCCCCATTGCTGGAGATGTAAGACAGACGTCGTATTCAAGCTGGTTGAAGAATGGACCATTAAGTGCGACGAGATCCGTTCTCTCCTCATCGAGGCTGCCAAATCGGTCGTTTGGGAACCCGAATATGCCGGTAAGCGTATGATGGACTGGTTGACCAATATGAACGACTGGACTATCTCCAGAAAGAGATTCTACGGTCTGCCGCTTCCTTTCTACGTATGCCCCGAGTGCGGTAAGGTGCACGTCGTGGGCAGTAAGGAAGAACTCAAAGCTCTCGCGGTCGAAGGCGACGTGGACGCGCTTCCCCATCTCCATCGTCCCTATATCGACGCGATAAAAATCAAGTGCCAAAACTGCGGCGCCACCGTCCCCAGAGTTACGGAGGTCGGCGATTGCTGGCTCGATGCCGGTATCACGCCTTTCTCTACGAAAAAGTACTTTGAGGACAAAGAATACTTCAACGACAACTTCCCCTCCGACTTCGTTATCGAGATGAAGGAGCAACTTAGATTGTGGTTCTATTCGCTCCTCTTCATGTCCGTTACGCTGGAAGGCAAAGCGCCTTATAAAAAGGTCATCACTCACTCCTCCGTCGTCAACGAAGAAGGCGGTAAGTTCTCCAAGACAGGTTATATGATCCGCTTCGACGAAGCCGCCGAGAAAATAGGCGCCGATCCCGTCAGATATCTCTTCGCGGGAGCCAATATTACCGGCGACGTCCGATTCGGTTACAACCTCACCGACGAGGCGAGAAGAAAGATTATCGCTTTCTGGAACGTCTACGTCTTCTTCAATCTCTACGCGTCCATAGACAACCCCGCGCTGGACGGTTTCGTCCCCGACGTGACCGCCTTAAGCCACAGCGATCGCTGGCTCATTACTCGTACCAATCGTTTCGTTGAAGTGGCACGCAATTCGATGGAGAGCAATCGTTGCTATTTGTTGGTCAAAGAATTCGAAACGTTCGTCGACGAGGTTTCCAATTGGTATATCCGTATCAATCGTAAGAGATTCTGGAAGTCCGAGAACAGAGACGACCAGCTCACCGCGTATTATTGCCTGTATCACGCCATCAAGAAGACAGTCGGCGCCATGGCTCCGATCATTCCCTTCGTTACCGACTACATCTGGCAGAATATGGTGAGAGAGATCGAGAGCAACGAGGCTGTCTCGGTCCACTTGTCTTCTTATCCGGAAGCATTCCCCTTCGACTTCCCCGAGACGATAGAAGAGACCGACGTGGCAAGAGAAATAATCACTCTCGCGCAACGTATGCGTAACGAAACGTCCATAAAAATCAAACAACCTCTCTCCGCACTCTACGTAACGACGGACGAGGCTTCTTATAAGAAAGCAGAAGCCCTCATAGGCGTCGTTAAGGACGAGCTCAACGTGAAAAACGTCCTCTACACCCCCGACGATTCCGTCTACAACGAGGCTTACTATACGGTCAATTTCAGAGTAGCCGGAGCTCATTTGAAAGGCGAAGCTCAGAGACTTAAAAAGCTTATCGACTCGAGGTCTAGCGAGGAGTACGCTTTGATAGACAAGTCTATCGCGGACAACGGAACTTTCTCCGTAGAGGATATGAAAGACCTCCCCGCAGCCCTTCTCGACAGACACGCTCGCCCGAAAAAAGGTTTCGCCGTATCGGAAGAAGGCGGCATAACGCTTGCGCTGGATACCGTAATTACGGAAGAACTGAAAGAAGAGGGCGCCTATAGAGAACTGGTCCGCCAGATTCAGGTTATGAGAAAAGACGCAGGATTTGCCGTAGAACAGAGAATAACCCTCTCCGTCAAGTCGGTAGGGGCTTTCGGTCGCGCCATGCTCGACAATTATATCGACAGAATAGCTCAAGACGTGCTGGCAGAAAAAGTCGGCGACGTTATCGACCCCGCCATATCCAGAACCATAGAATTGTCCGACGATACGTATTCGGTAGAACTTAAATAAATAAGGAGAAGAGCGCCGCGTTACGACGCTCTTTTAACGAGATTTATGGAAAAGAAAAACAGAGAAGACGCTTTTATCAAATTCCGTTCGATTAACGACGCCAAGTTCGATTTCGCGGTCCTAGCACTCGCGGCGATATACGTACTGGTCGAGTTTTGTTCGGGATTTAATTTCCTGATTCTTCCCGGAATAGTCCTCGCGATTATCGTCGGAATCATCGTTTTTATTAAGACAGTTCTTAATAAGGACGTAAGTATTTATCTGTTTTCCGCGTATCTTACCTTGATACTCGGCACTTTGATATTTTGCATAGCCTGGGGCGCGGACGACTTCGGGAAAAAACTCTGGTACAACTTCGTGCTCGCGCTTTTCCCCGCGCTCCTGTCTCTAGGGTGGCTCTTTTTAAAAGATTCTTACAAATTCAAAAAAATCGTAGTTTCGGCTCTCACTATATTGATTATAGGCACCAATATCGTCTATTTTCTGTTCGTGAGCCTCAGGATGACGCCTAAAGTGGAGAGAATGAACGACGGTCGCGACGAGTATCTCGATTCCTTGTCCGCTTCTCGCTCGTCGACTTCGTCTTCCCCCAACGTCCTCTTTATTTTAATGGACGATATGGCGTATTCCGACGTTTCTCTCTACAGCGGTCTCTATAATTATTACGGAGCAGACGAGGCTACCATCCATACCCCCAACATCGACTCTATCGCTGACAACGGCGTCTTTATGGACAACTTTTACGCGTCCGCCCCCGTATGCACTCCGTCCAGATTCTCGGCTCTTACGGGCAGATATGCATCCAGAGGATACCTCGACTGCGTCGTTTTCCCGACCGTTACGGATAACGAAACCTTCTCGCCCACTCACTTTTATAACCCGTACCAATTTGCAAACAACGTCGACGGCTTACTCGGCGACGAAATATCCATAGCCGATTCGCTCAAAGCTCTCGGGTACGATACCTCCTGTATAGGTAAGTGGAACCTGGGCGATTACGGCGAATATCTCCCGATGAACCACGGCTTCGATTACTTCTACGGCAGTTATTACGTCAACGATATGACCCCTTATACCTGGGTGGAAGAAAAAGACGGAGAAGTAAAAGAGATTAAGTCCCACGCAGACAACCTCGACCAATCTTTGAGTACGGGACAGTTTACCGAAAAAATTCTCGAGACGATGAGCGAGTCGGTTGACGAGGGTAACAAATTCTTTATGTGGTATACTTCCCCGTGGCCCCATTATCCCATTTTCTCTAACGACAACGGCAACGGTTTGGGCGACAAAACGGACGACAGCTATATTCAGTGCATACAGGAATTCGACAAGAGCCTCGGAGAAATTTTCGATTACATGAAGTCCACCCCCGACCCCTCGGGCAACGGCTCCGTCTACGATAATACGATAATCGTCTTCACTTCGGACAACGGTCCCGGCAGAGAAGGCGTTACGGGCGGACTCAGAGGCAGAAAAAACACCACTTTCGACGGAGGAATGAAAGTCCCCTTCATTATCAGTTACCCCAACGGCTCCGTGGGAAAAGGCAGCGTAACGAGCGATACCAGCTTCAGTATTATCGACTACGACGGCACCGATACCGGTAAAGTTTGCACGACCAAATGCATCACTTCGTCCGCTATGATTACCGATATCTTCCCGACCGTGATGCACTACGTAACCGGCTCCGACGAAAATATGCCTACCGACAGAATTATAGACGGCGTCAGCCTCGTGGAATTGCTTTCGGGTAATCTCGAATACGATACGAGAGTGCACGACTCGCTCTATTATATCAAGGCAGGCAGCGTCCAAGCCGTCCAAAAAGCGGTCGAGCTGGACGGGACGACTTACGACTTCAAATATTATCACAGAGTGCAGACGGAAAACTCCGCTTTCAGCGAACAATTCTATACCGATTACCTCTTCAATCTTGATAAAGACCCCGCGGAAGGCTACAACCTCTCCATGACCTATTCCGACGTCGCTACCGAGCTTAAAGCCGACCTCGAAGAGTTCAAAAAGAGCCTTAAGGACAACAGAAGGGGTATAATAAGGTGAATAAACCCATATCTCTGATGATAAAACCCGCCTCGTCGTCGTGTAATATGCGATGCGCGTATTGCTTTTATCACGACGTCGCGGTCAACAGAGAGACTGACAACAAGGGCATGATGAGTACGGATCTGCTCGAGACCGTTTTGAAAAAGGCGTTCGACTACGCGGATGGTCAGGCTGTCAGAATATCCTTTCAGGGCGGAGAACCTTTTCTCCGAGGGAAGGATTTTTTTTATACCTATGAAAAACTTATAAAAAATCTCAACGTCAAATCGTCTCCCGTATATACGGGAATCCAAACCAACGGAACTCTTATAGACGAGGAATGGTGCGATTTTTTCGTGCGTAACTCCGTTTTGGTCGGACTATCCCTGGACGGTCCTAAAAATATCGACGCCTACAGGACCGACGCCGTCGGCAACCCGACTTTCGACAGAGTTATGTCCGCTGCTCGGTTGATGAAGGACAAGGGAGTAACGTTCAATATCCTGTCCGTCTTGACTAAAAAAGTCGCGAAAAACATCGAAGAAGTCTATGAGTTTTTTACGTCGGAAGGCTTCAAACATATCCAGTTCATCCCCTGTCTCAAGCCTCTTAACGACAAAAGGGAAAACGAATTTTCTCTTAGCGGAGACGATTATGCCTACTTTCTCAAAAAATGCTTCAATCTCTACGCTAGAGACTATATGCGCGGCGATTATACTTCCGTACGCAATTTCGACAATATGGCGGCTCTTGCCCGCCTCCGTCGTCCCGAGCAATGCGGAATGGCAGGGCACTGTACTCATCAATACGTGATAGAAGGCAACGGCGACGTCTATCCCTGCGACTTCTATTGCCTCGACGAATATCTTTTAGGCAATATCGCCGAATCCGATTTCGAATCTCTCGAGCACTCCGACCTCGCGGTCCGATTTATCGAAGAGAGTATGATAATAGAAGACAAGTGTAAAAAGTGCCGATGGTTCGCGCTGTGCAAAAACGGTTGTAAGAGAGAACGCTCCGATCTGGATAAATGCGCCGCCTACGAAGAATTTTTCGAAAAAGCTCTCCCGTATCTTCTCAGAATGTATTGAAATTAAGTCCGTACATGAAAAAGTCCCGTGAAAAACGGGACTTTTCGTTGACGCTTTTACAATTCCTTGTACACGATTACGTGAGAGCCCGGTTTCAGAGGCAGCTCCAGATCCTCGTTTTGAGCCAGTATGACGTCTTCGGATACGTTGAGCGTCTTGGCTACGGAAAACAGCGTGTCTCCCTCGTTGACTATATATAGGGATATAGCCGCTTCGTCTTCTATGTCGCCTAAGATTTCCAGCCCCGTCACTACGGACAACGGTACGTTTTCCGTTCCTTCCGCTTCGACGAGCACGACCGCGTTGAATTCTATCTCGTCGTTCATTCTGAGCTTGGCGTAGTAGGAGTTGACGTACGCCCTCGCCATTACGGTTTCCGTCCCCTCGCAGTTTCTTCCGCCTTCGCTTTGGAAGGGTATCTCTATCAATGCGGAGCGGATTTCGCCCGACTCGCTTATATATATGACTCTGGAATTAAGCACTCCTTCGGCAAGAAGAGTCTTGTTGCCGTTAAGCGTTACGTTAAGACCCGATACGTAGGGAGGCGTAACCGCGACAACGGTCCGACCGGACTCCTTGAGTCTGACGGAATCGCTTATTTTTTCGCTTATGACCTCGGTGCATCTCGTCCGCATAAGAGTGTAAGAGGTCTCCTCTATAAGAGTTTCCTTGCCGATAACGTAAGCGTCCGTAAGAACCTCGAGGTCCTCTTCATTGACGACGTAAGCAACTAATCCGAGATCTATTTCCACGATGACGGAATCTCCGTCTCCCATAAGGACGTTGACGGATTGAGCGGAAGGATACGCGATTATTCGACTGTCTTGCGTTATGTCAGTGCCTACAACCTCGAGAGAAAAGGGGACGGAAACGCTTTCCGAAAATATTTTTCCGTCGTGCAGATATATTATGTCGGTCTCCGTTTCGCCCTCTATATATGCTATACCCGCTTCGGGTTTGATATCGTTAACGCGTACGACGGTGGAATGAGTTAAGATTTTTTCTATCCCGCCGACTATTTCCGCGTCTCCGGACAATTCTTTATGACTGTAAGGAAGAGGGTATACGCACTCCCGTCTTACGACTTCCGTGTATAGCTCGGCACCCTCGGGAGATATCGTCGTCACGTCTTCCGTATCTATGTACCAGCCGTATAACGACGCGTCCGAGCGCAATCTGATATAATCGCCGCCTTCAGTCCACTCAGTGCTCTCTACGGACCCGTCCGCATATACCGACGACGACATATCTACGTCTGCAGGAATTTTTTCGAGAAAATCTTTCCCCGTAACGACCGAGTTTATCCCGTCATCGGAGGAATATACGACGGTGTAATCGATCCTTCCTGCAACTCTTATCTCTCCTTCCACACACTCCACAGCGGTTACTTTCAGCTCGTCGCTTACGAACAAAACTTTATCCGCACCGTCTGCTCTCACCTCGACTTCTACGGCAAAGTTTTTCCTCTCCGTCTTTTTTCTTTGATAAAGAGTGATTTTATCTTCCATACATACCCCCGATAATTTGATACTTTACACTATGCCGCCCCCGTATGATTTATGCAAAAGTCGCTAAATTTCTCTTAGTTTGCGGAATTTGGCTATTGACTAAATTCTATAAATATTTTATATTAAATATATGAAGATTAAACTCAACGCCTACGCCAAGCTTAACCCGATGCTCTCTCTTAGAGGAATACGTGAGGACGGATATCATCTCATCGACGGATTGTGCTTGGCGACGGAACTCGCCGACGCGATTACCGTCGCCGTGCGAGACGACGATTTGTTGACCGTTACTACCGACGTGGGAGATATAGTAGGTAATACGGCGGAAAAAATCGCTTCCGCGTTGAAAGAAAAATATTCCCTCCCTGGACTCGACGTTTATATTGAAAAGAACATCCCGTTTTCTCTGGGCGCAGGCGGATCCTCCGCCGACGCCGCGGGCGTATACAGAGCCTTGAAAGCACTCTTCCCGATAATAGATCTCTCCGACGAGGAATTAGCCCTCTTCGGCGCGGACGTCCCCGTTATGGTCAAGGGCGGCGGCAGAGTAAGAGGTATAGGCGAGACGATCGACGACGCGGGCGACTTCCCAGCATACGACGTGGCTGTTCTCTACGGAGACGATATCGTCTCCACCCGTGACGTTTATCGCGAGTCCGATAAATATTCCTACCCCGACCGCGATATAGACGAGTGCATAGAGCGATTCAGAAGAGGAGAAGAATCCGATTACCTCTTCAACGATTTGGAACTAGGCGCTTCCGCACTCCGCCCCGACCGCGCTAAGAATATCTTGAGAGAAGCAGGCTTTTCTCTGGTGGCGATGACGGGCTCGGGAAGAGGCGTGGCAGGCTATACGCTAAAAGATTTTGAAAAAAAACTAAGTATACTTCAAGAAAAACGAGGCGATTACTCCCTCCTCGTTACCAAGCTGAGAGGAAAACATGACTAATTACACCGATTTACCCGTCTATCTCTTCAAAAAAGGCGACAATTACGAGGCATATAAACTGTTTCGTCCCGCCTACGTGCTGCACCAAGGAAAAAGACATTGGCGTTTTCGTTGCTGGGCGCCGCACGCTAAGTCCGTTTCGGTTATAGGCGACTTCAACGGTTGGGACAGAACGGCTCACCCAATGACCAAGATAGACGACGAGATTTTCGAATGCTTCGTCCTCGGTGTGAAAAAATACGATAAATATAAGTTTTCCATAGAGACCGCCGACGGCAGAATCATAGATAAAGCCGACCCCTACGCGACTCACTCGGAGACCGCCCCCGGGACCGCTTCCAAAATATACTCCGTCGACGATTATAAATGGCACGACGAGGAGTATCGTAAAAATCTTAAAGAAAAGAATTTCATCGAGCAGCCTCTCAATATATACGAGGTTCACCTCGGTAGTTGGAAACGTCACCCCGACGGCAACTATTATTCGTACAGACAACTCGCCGACGAGCTCGTAGACTACGTCGTGGATATGGGATATACTCATCTGGAACTTCTCCCCGTCACGGAATACCCCTTCGACGGTAGCTGGGGCTATCAGGTCTCGGGTCTTTATGCGCCCACTTCACGCTTCGGAGAACCTAAAGATTTTATGTACTTCGTCGACAAATGCCACGAAAAAGGCATCGGCGTCATTATGGACTTCGTAGCGTCCCATTTTCCTAAAGACGCCTTCGGACTTTCGGAATTCGACGGAGAATGTTTGTACGAATATAAGGACCCCAGAAAAGGAGAACATAAAGAATGGGGTACCAAAGTGTTCGATTTCGGATACGGCGGAGTTAAATCTTTCCTCATTTCCGCAATAACGTTCTTTATAGAATATTATCATATAGACGGCGTGAGAATGGACGCGGTGGCTTCCATGCTCTATCTCGACTACGGCAGAAAGGACGGCGAGTGGGTCGCCAATAAGGACGGCGGTAATTATAATTACGAAGCGATTCAGTTCCTCAAAGATCTCAACGGCGCCGTTCATAAAATGTACCCGGAAGTCATAATGATAGCGGAAGAGTCCACGGCTTTTCCGATGGTGACCATGCCCCCGGAAGTAGGCGGACTCGGCTTCAATTATAAATGGAATATGGGATGGATGAACGACGTCCTCGACTATTGCAAGATAGACCCATTCTTCAGAAAAGGCGCGCACAGTAAACTCACGTTTTCTTTGATGTATGCCTTCTCCGAGAATTATATCTTGCCTTTTTCTCACGACGAGGTCGTCCACGGTAAGTGCTCTATGATAGGTAAAATGCAGGGCAAATACGAAGATAAGTTTCAGGCGCTTAAGTCTCTCTACGTCTATCAATACACTCATCCCGGCAAGAAGCTCAATTTCATGGGCAACGAATTCGGTCAGTTTATAGAATGGAATTATAAACAGGGTCTCGACTGGTTGCTTCTGGACTACGAGTCCCACAGCGCGCTTAAAAACTTCGTCAGAGACCTCAATCGACTTTATAAAGAGACCCCCGCTTTATACGAGGTTGACAATAGCTACAACGGTTTCGAATGGCTCGTAGTGGACGACAACGTCCACAATATCGTGGCGTATCAGCGTATAGACCGTGACGACAACAAAGTCATCGCAGTCGTTAATTTCTCCGCGTCTACTCTGACCGGATACGAAGTGGGCGTGGACGAAGAAGGCGATTACGAGGTCATCCTTAACACCAACGACCTTAAGTACGACGGTTATACGTCTGTCCCTAAAGTCTTGACCGCGACCAAGAAAAAGATTCACGACAAGGACTACGCGCTGACGTTTACCGTAGAGGATAATTCCTCGCTGATAATAAGGAAAATCAATTAAAAGAGCTCATCGGCTCACAAGGAGATAAAAATGCAAACAAAAAAAGAATGCGTAGCAATGCTTCTTGCCGGCGGACAAGGGACGCGACTCGGACTTCTGACAAAAGCCGTCGCAAAACCTGCGGTTCCTTTCGGGGCTAAATACCGCATCATAGATTTCACTTTGTCCAATACGGTCAACAGCGGTATCGATACGATAGGCGTTCTGACTCAGTATCAGCCTTTCGAGCTCAATACCTATATCGGCAACGGTCAGCCGTGGGATCTGGACAGACTCAACGGCGGCGCGTTCGTCCTGCCCCCGTACCAAAAAGCCTCTTCCGGCGAGTGGTATAAAGGCACCGCCAACGC
The DNA here is from genome assembly GCA_964613035.1 of uncultured Christensenellaceae bacterium. Taxonomy (GTDB): domain Bacteria; phylum Bacillota; class Clostridia; order Christensenellales; family DTU072; genus CAVIQK01. The sequence goes on from CAZTFQ010000023.1 coordinate 18,432, forward strand.
CATCTATCAGAATTGCGACTTTATCGACCGCTGGAACCCCGACTACGTCCTCATTCTCTCGGGTGACCATATTTACAAGATGGATTACAGTAAAATGCTCGACGCCCATAAAGCAAGAGGCGCCGCGTGTACCATCGCGGTAAGAGACGTCCCGATCGAGCAAGCGTCCCGCTTCGGAATAATGAACACCAATCCCGACGGCTCTATATATGAATTCGAAGAAAAACCTAAGCACCCCAAGTCGACCAACGCCTCTATGGGTATCTATATATTCACTTGGAACAAGCTTAAGAAGTACCTGGAAGAAGACGAGCAAAACAAAGCTTCTTCCAACGACTTCGGAAAAAACGTCATCCCGCTTATGCTTAATGCCGGCGAAAAGATGTACGCCTATTCCTTCAACGATTATTGGAAAGACGTAGGTACCATATCTTCTCTGTGGGAAGCCAATATGGATATCTTGGACGAAAACGGCGGTCTCAGCCTCGACGACGACGGCTGGAAGATTTATTCCCGTAACTCCGCCGAGCCTCCGCAGTATATCGGGGCAAATGCCTCCATTTACAACAGTATGATTTCCGAGGGCTGTAACATAGAAGGCAATATCGAGCACTCCGTCATCTTCTACGGAGCGACGATAGAAGAAGGCGCTATAGTCAAAGACAGTATCGTCATGCCCGACGCGGTCGTGGAAAAAGGCGCCAAGATAACCCACGCCATCATCGGTTGGGACAGCGTCGTCGGAGAAAACGCGATCGTCGGTAAACTGCAAAAAGAACCCGTCCGAGGCGAGTGGAAAATAGCAGTGGTAGGACCCGACGTCAAGGTGGAAGACGGTCACGTCGTAGAAGAAGGAGAAATGTTCGGAGGTAAAAAATAATGTATAATATTATGGGTGTGGTGTTTGCTTCCGGTAATGAAAGCAAACTCAATGAACTGACCATTCACAGAACAACCGCCTCGTTGCCGTTTTGTTCCCGTTATCGCTTAGTCGATTTCACTCTCAGCAACTGCGTCAACAGCGGTATAACCAATATAGGAATTATTGCAAAAAACAATTACTCGTCTCTGTCCGACCATATCAGACAAGGTCGTGACTGGGACCTTAACAGAAAAAACGGCGGTATAGCAGTCTTCCCGCCCTTCGTCGTCAATACGTCCAGAGAGATTTATAAAGGCGCTATAGAGGCGATTTATACGATCAGCGACTTCCTCGAGAAGTCCCGAGAAGAATACGTCCTGGTCAGCAATAGCAATTACGCCGCCTCGATAGATTTTCAGGATGTGTGTAAGTTCCACGTAGAAAAAGGAGGCGACATAACCGTAGTCACCCATATCGCACGCACGGGATCGTCCAGAAGAATCATCGTCGAGACCGACCGAGACGGAAAAATCTCCGACGGCTTCATCTCCGAGAGCTCTTGCGAGGAAAACAGAGAAGTTTCGATGAATATCTATATCGTCAAAAAGGACCTCTTCATCGATATGATTAAGTCCGCCTACGCCAGAGGTCTGGTCGACTTCGAAAAGGATATCCTCTTCAGACTGATATCGGAAGGCAAAGCCTACGCTTATAAGCAAAACGGCTACGCCGCTATAATAGACGACGTCAAGAGCTATTACAACGAAAGTATGGCGCTCCTTAATCTCAAAGAGCGTAACGAGCTCTTCAAAGACGCCACTATCTATACTAAGGTAAAAGACAGCGTCCCCGCCAGATATCTCTACAACGCCAACGTGAAAAATTCCCTCATCGCCGACGGTTGCGAGATTGACGGCACGGTGGAGAATTGTATCCTCTTCCGTAACGTCAAGGTAGAAAGCGGCGCCGTTATCAAAGACAGTATAATTATGGAGAACGGTTGCATTAAAAAGAACTCCACCATCTCTTATGCCATCACCGATAAAGACGTCACAGTAGGAGAAGACAGACACCTCTCGGGCTTCTCGACCTACCCCATAGTTATCGTAAAAGGTAAAAATATTTAACTTTTATAGATTAGACGGAAAGAGCACCTCGATACGGAGGCGCTCTTTTTAAGTAAAAAAATCATACTATTGAAGAAATCTCGATGTCGGTATATAATTAAATCGGTTTTTTAGAGGTGTATATGAAAACAAGAAAAATCGTGCGCAATATCCTCGTCGGTCTCGTAGCCTTTTTGGCTGTCCTCGTAGCCGTCGCGGCTATTATCTATCCGCCGACAGAGGAGTACGTTCCTAAGGACGAGTATCCTTATTATAATTGGATGACCGATTATATTGACGGCAGTACTTTATTAAAAGACGTCGTCATCCCCGGTGCTCACGACGCAGGCGCCGCCGATTTGGACGGAAGTATGTTCTCTCCGGGCAGATATCTTTTAGTCTGTCAAAACGCCTCCGTTGGCGACCAGCTGAAAGAAGGCGTCAGATACTTCGATATCCGCACTAGGCTTAAAGGCGATACGTTGTATATCCAGCACGCCGATTATATCTGTCAGAAGTTCTCTTCCGTCGTACAGGATATCGCCGATTATTTGATCGACGGCAAGGATATGCTCATCCTCAATATCCAGCATTTCACCGACGACGATACGGCAACAGCAACCTTCGAGTATCTGGAAAGTCATATCGCCGATTTTCGCAACCTGTGTCTGACTAAAGACGAGTGCGACTTTTCAACTCTGACTCTCGACCGCATTAGAGAAAAGGGTAAGAGATTGTTGATCGTTTGGGGGAGCTCGATTAAACCCGACGAAAATATTTTGTTCGACAGAGGTAGAGAAGGAGAGGGCAACGGCGACTTCTTGTATTCGCCCTACATCGGCGCCGTCCATAAAGAGAGCGACGAGGCGCTCCTTGAACAACTCGATGAATATATACTTGGCAGTAAGAATTATAACGGACTGTTTAATCTCCAATGTCAGCGCACTTGGGCTCCTGCAGAGCCGCTTATGGGACCCGAACAGCTCGAAAACCGTTTCGCCCCGCTCGCAGACGCCTACATAGAATCCCTCTCCGACGAGCAGCTCGAGTGCGTCAATATCATCCACCGAGACTTCGTTACGAGCGGAGATAAAATAAAAACGATACTCCGCCTCAACGAGCGGAAAGGAAATGCGCTTAAAGAGTTTTGAAATTTATCCTTAACCCTTGACAAATCTTCGTTTTCCTTGTTATCCTAGTCACGTAAACACGGAGAGTTGGCAGAGCGGTCGAATGCGGCGGTCTTGAAAACCGTTTTAGTGCAAGCTAACTGGGGTTCGAATCCCTAACTCTCCGCCAAAAAGAACCTAAATCGAATGCATAAAGTTCGGTTTATCTTGAGTCGCGTTCAAGGCGCGACTTCATTATATAACAAGGAGAATATCTTGATGAAAAACAGTATGATCGTCCATATAGACGAGCTCTCTAAAAAATGGATCGACAGACTCGCCGACGCAGGCGTCGGCGCCATAGGTCTTCACCCCTACGGCGGAGCGGAAGCGGCTCGCTCCTTAAAAAATCTCCTCGAGATGCTTAAGACCCCCGAGTATCGCGCCTTGATAGATTATGCCCGCGAGCGCGGTCTGGAAGCCGAGTACGAAATGCACTCCACGGGCTTCCTTATGCCCAGAGAACTTTTCTCTCAGCACCCGGAATACTTCAGGATTAACGAGAAGGGAGAGAGAACCCCCGATTGGAATTTCTGCGTATCAGACCCCGACGCCGTGGAATTGTTCGCAAAAAACGCCGCGGAATTAGCTCTCTCACTCTACGGCAGTAGCCATAATTTCTACTTCTGGCTCGACGACGGTCACGATCTGTGCTGCCATTGCCCCGAGTGTAGCTCCCTCTCCCCCTCCGACCAGCAGTTGTTTCTCCTCAACAGAGCCCTTAAGGAGATTAGGAAATATATCCCCGATGCCCGTATGGCGTACCTCGCTTATTACGATTCCCTCGTCCCCCCGACTACGATCAAACCCGACGAAGGTATCTTCTTGGAATACGCCCCTCTGGAAAAATACGTGGCAAAAGGAGACAACGCCCCCGAGCTCATAGCTAGGGAAAAAAACATGATCGCTCCCTTACGGAACTTATTCCGCGGAGAGCCCTCAAAAGTCTTGGAATATTGGTACGACAACTCGATGTACTCCCATTGGGTAAAACCTCCCCGGAAATTCACTCTCGACGAGCCCGCCATGCGCCGCGATATTGAGGAGTACCTCGATATGGGATTCGACTCCGTCTCGACATTCGCCTGCTTCTTGGGCGACGATTACGAGCAACTGCACGGCGACGTGGACGTCAAACCCTTCGCGTCCTGCCTCCGTGAACATAAAAAAAATTAATATTTCCGATATAGCGTTTTAGAAAGAAAGTCTCGTAGAGGAGACTTTTTTCTTATATCGATATTAGAATAATCTTATATCCTTATTTATATTTACACACGCGCATATCACCTCGTTTTAATAGGATTTTTACAAAAAAGCCGTTTTCGCATAATAAAAAAGCCGTTTTTTGATATTGGATATTTTGTC
>CAZTFQ010000024.1:0-22831 GCA_964613035.1 uncultured Christensenellaceae bacterium
AAAACCTCTTACAACCTACTTCCTTTTGCCGCCAAATAACAAAAACGACGTCAAAGGACGTCGCTTTTAGCGCAGGCCGACAGCGGTAATCAAGGGACGAATGTGCCGATACCCCAAGCGGTCTAAGCCGAGCAGGGGCATTCCGTTGAGTAAATTTGTGGCATTCCATTGAGGATTTTTGCGGCAAAAATGTGAGATAATTAAAATAAACGAGAGATTTTAATATAATCTGACACTTTTTCAAAAATCTATAAAATAAAAACAGCGTCGCTACAGACGCCGTTTTCAAGATCAGATATGAACAAAAGAAGTCTTAAAACGCCTTTAGTATCAAGGCAATCCGTATTATAGAATTTCCCGTCTTTCGGCGAACGTAATTTCAGTCGGTTACAATTTGTAACCAACTCACTACCTTCTTTTTTTAGACGATTTTTTAATACTTTCCAGTAATTATTCGGATCAGTGCTGTCGGTTAAAATAGATACCACATCAACAACGGAAAAATACCATTCTTCTTTATCGGCATCCCAACTCGTTCTTACTTGCTTATTTTCAAAAATTTTAATTTTAGTATTCATATAATTATTCTCTCTTGCGAGTATAATAAGATTGTATCATTATTAGAAGCAATTTTCAACCCCTATTTATGCACGATAGATCTCAATACGGATAAAAAAATCACGGAGACGATTAGGTCTCCGTGACTATATTAATGTTGACTAGTGAGTATTACTCGGCAAGAGCGATATTGATCTTGTACGTGCTAGGATCATTAAAGAAATTGTTATTAATTAACGTCAACGTTATACTGCCGCCTGCCTCGAGAGTAAAACTATAAGGAGTCGATGATTCTTGGAAATAACTTTCATTTTTAACACTGTCATACAAAGCGTAATTACCATCATCGGAAGTAACTATAAACGTACCGCCCGATTCGGAAGTAAAGGTGTAAGCTACACCATCCCAAGTAGCCGTAACGGTATTTTCACCGAGAACAAGCTCGTTACCGGAGCTACTCTCTTCTTGAGCTACCGCGATGTTGACGATATATTGTACATCTTCCCTCGCACTCATTATAAACGTAATGCTTCCGCCTGCTTCCAAGGAGAATTTATAGCTGTCGTTTTTACTGCAGGCAGGGAAATTACTGTTTGCGGAATCATATATTGTAGCACGTCTGTCGTCGGTCGAGAGTACGAAGGAGCCGCCTTCTGCCGAAGTGAAAGTAACGGATACACCGTCAAAGCTGGCATCGACCCAGTTGTTGCCGAGAGAGCTCGGATACTGTCGCATGCGCAAGGTTAAGCACGTATTGATCGGGATCATAAGACATTGTATTCATTTTGAAGGTGATACTTGCGCCGGGATCGAGGTGGAATTCATAAGAATCTTGATACTCGTCTTCATATCCTTCTTCTTCAGACAAATAATAGTAAAGTATTGGTTGACCTCTTCCAATTATAACTTCCACATATTGATATTGAGATTTATCGAAGCTTATCACGAAGTCTCCGCCTTCTTCAGAAGTGAAGGTATATTCTTCTACAACAGGCCAACCGTCTGCGCCTATTTCTACGGAAATGTTATTGCTTCCTATGTTCAACACTTTTTTCTCGGGTTCGGGTTCTGCCGAAGCACTTCCGAGCGTAAGAGTCATATCCTTACCTGCAAAGGAAGATACGGAGAAGTATTGCTGACCGGAAGCAAGTCCTTCCGCACTGAGAGAAGATACGACGTAATCGTTGCTCTCTATGTCGACGAACATTTTACTACTGCTCTTAGTGTAGTTGATAGTAACGATACCTTCGGAATCGGTTACGCCGAATGCTACTATAGCACCGGATGCGTTCTGACCTTGTCTCAAAACTACCTTTATTCCTTCTAAGGCTTTGCCGTCGCCGTCTACTACCGTAAACTTATTGCTCTTAATAGCGCCCAGTCTTATGTCATAGCTCTGCTCATCCGGATCGGTGGACATAGATGAGTACAGATATTGCGAAGTATCATATCCGCTGAGGCTTATTTCATATTCGCCGGGGACGAAGTTGAGAATAACCTGACCTTCGGAATCGGTTACGCCGGACTTGTCGCCGACGGATACGGTTATACCGGACAGAGCTTCACCGGAATCGTTCATAATAGTGAAGGTGTGATCGAAAGGTATATCGTTACCGACCTGTACCTCAAAACTATAAGAACCTATTATCCCGGAACTAATCTTGATATAAATCTCGTCTCCTACGGAGAGAGTAGGTATACTATAGTGTTGCCTGAGATAGCCGGAAGTATTGTCAATGTAATGAAGTGAATAAGAGATATCGGAAGAAGAACTTACGGCAATTTTTCCTTCGGATTGCGCGACATATTTATAGTATCTGGTACCCGCGGCACCCGTTGCGCTATAAGAATCACTGCTCAAAACGATAGGATCCGTGTAAGTATAACCGATATGGTCTTCTGCGGAATAGTCAATAATCTGTACGTCGTATTCACCGTATCCCGACAAGACGATAGAATAACTGCTACCTGCCGATACTTGACATGCGTTGTATTCATCCATACAATACGTATCGCCGAAAGAGAGGGAAATATCATCGGCTGCGCTATGATTGATTACGAGAAGCTTTCCGTCGGCATCTGCGGTATAAGACATATACAGATATCCGGAGATAGAACCTTTATATTGTTGATCTTTGTTAATCACGATAGGATTGGACGAGGAATGCCCGATGAGATGATTGACTTCAAAGGACATATTGCCGTCGGAAGAACTCATCCTGATAATAGCCGCGCTCATTCCTTCGAAGGAAACGTCTCCGTCTATATTTTCATCGTAGACAGACCACTCGTAGGAGCTGTCGTCACGGATATAGAAGAGATTGGCGGAAGTGGAGTCGCCTAACGAGAACTCCAACCCCTCGGGCATACCGTAGAAAATATTATAATCGGAGCATACGCAATAATATACGTCTTCCTCTACGTTTTCTTCCGATACGGAAGTTTCAAAGGGGATCAACTTAAGTACGATATCCTTGTCGATACAACCGCTCTTGGAGCAAGTGATATGTGCAGAACCGTCTACGAAAGGCATATCGTCGTCATCATAATCGTAGTGAGGCAGAACGATATTCGACATAGTGATATCGTGTACGTGCATATTACGTCCGCAAACGTCGCAGATTTCATCGTTATCCGCATCGTTATGGGTGCCTTCATCGGACTTACCCTGACAGAGAGAGCTTACGCAGTCGTGCCAGTGAGAAGTCTCGTCGGTAGACCATTCTTGGGCAAACTTATGGATATGTATTCCGCAGACGCAGCCTTCCAGAGCTTCATCGTAGGAGTGTTCGCCTTCTTCCTTCTTGCCGTCACAACCTTGTTTTATACAAGAGATCCAGTGACCGTTGTCGTCGTGACTATACTCGCTAGCCCAGACGTGTTGATGATCGCCGCAGGAGCAGTCGCCGTTGGCGTCATAAGAGTGAGTGTGACCGGAAGAACCTTCTTCGGGCTTCTCGTAGCCGCATTCGCACAGACCGTCCTCACCGAAGGAGTGGGCAGCCTTACTGCTCTCGTCGATAGAATTATCGGCGGGGCAATATTTCCAGTGCTGATCTGCATTGTGGTCCCATTCGGAATAATTGTGTTGATGCTGATCGCAGGCTACGATACTGATCGCGCACAGCGCAACGACTATCAACATAACTATTATCAGGGATAACTTGTTGAACTTTTTCATTGTTTGCCTCCTATAATATTTAGAGTGTTTATGGAATGCTCCATAGTATTAGTTTGTTTTATAATACACTCCGAGTTTTTATTTGTAAAGTGTTTTCAGACAATTTTAAGTTAAATTTTCATACTATTTCTTTTACCGCGCCGTTTTACTGGCAAAACGCCGTTTTATATTAAATTATGTAATATCATATCATTGTATTACACTGCTTAATAAATAAAAAAATCGCCTCTCGAAGAGAGAAGCGATATAGTTGTTTTTTTTATACAATATGCAATGCGGTCTTATTCCGTCGTCGCAGATTCTTCCGTGACGACCTGTAGGACTATTCTTTCTTTTCCGCTGCCGAATCCCGTCGGGTATGCGAGGACGAGTTTATATGCCTCGTTGATTTCCAGTTTAGCACCCAGCGGGGCGCCCGACAGATGAGAGGAGACGAGGGAACGTTTTTCTTCATCGTAATAGACGGAGAGTATTTCTTCTCCCTGATTGGTCTCTATCTTGACGGATATATTGCCGTCGGCGTCTTTTTCTAAGAAAGTAATCTCCGCGGGTCCCTTCTTAAGATTGCCGCTATATTTTCCTGTAAGGATCGTAGCCAAATCGGGAGCGGCGTTGACTTTAATATCGACTAAGGCGTATTTTGAAGTATCTTTAGAGGATATGAGGACTATTTGATAGTCGCCGGGGTAATATGACGCGAAGCGGACGACGGAAGTTTCTTCGTCGACGGTAAGAGTTATCATATCCGCCGTAATGCCGTCGGGCAACGCATTGACGGACACCGTATACGACGCGTCAACGTACTCTTTCTCGTCCATAAGGGGAGACGCTTTCATCTCGAGAGGCTGACCGACGTAGATTTCCGCGGATACGGTATCGGACTCGGATGCAGCTTCCCAAGAATATCCCGAATCGCTGTATCTATATACGGACGGGACCAGAGAAGTGGGCGCTACGGGCAGAGCCTCTACGGAGAAGCTCTTTTCGTACCCGGACTCCGTTATAAGCATCAGATTGAACACTCCGCTTCTCTTGGAGTATATATTCAGATAATATCTTGAACCGACCTTCGACATACTGTAATAGACCTTACGAGTAGAGTCGGGGGACGAAGTCAAGGCTATCTTCCTACCGCTGTCCGTAACCATATACAACTCTACGGGGTCGAAAACGAAACTAGCCGTAGAGGGCGTAATCGCTCTTATATTAAGAGTAAGGAGATTGGACTGACCGCCGCCCGCGTTGAAAGTCAAAGGCGTAGAGGTATCTTTCAGAAGAACGTTGTCTTTATACAGATTGAAGCCGGTAATAATGAAAGCTTCTTCCGTATTCTCGTGGACGGGTTCTTCCGGAGAGTCGATTTTCGAGGTTTGATAATATTCCACGTATTCTTCGAAGGTCGGCGCGCCCGCGTTGGTGTACAGAATAGCGGTACTCTTTTTCGTATCGTTGTCGTAGACGACGTAGAACTGTCCCTCTTCCGAATACTTGCCTTCTTTATCCAGCTGACTGAAGTAGGTGCCCGATTCTACTTTGACGTAGCTGAGGAGGTTGTTTTCGTCGAGACTGAATTTAACGGAATACTTGATGAATCTGTTGTTGGCGGCGAGCATGCCGTAGCTATAACAATAATATGTTTCTCCCGTCAGCTCGTCTTCCGTTTTCCATACTCTGAAGTCGCTGTTGGCGTCGGACTTAGCTGCGAGATAGGTGCCGTACAGGAGACCTTCCGCGCCGTAGTAGACCTCGCCCGAGGATCTGTAGTTGTATCTGTATCCGTCCAGGTTACGGAGAGTGGCGTCGGCGTATTTGATGGGATCGTTGGTGCCTAATTTACTTATGCAGAAGATATTGCCCTTGGAGTCCAAAGAGTACCACCACTCGTCGGAGCCGTCGTCGGCGTACAGATAATCCTCGCCGTACACGTAGCTGACGGAACCTTTGCCGTCGAGGGTATTATAGAAATTGCCGCTGCCGCTTCTGATATCGTCGTGACCGGAGTAAGCCATAAGGACGGCGTCTTCCACCACGCCGTCGCTAACCGAGGCTGTCGGGTCGAACTTTTTCTTGGCGGTAGTTATGATGACGGAGATATCGCCGTAACCGTTTTGGCTCTCATAGACGGCGTGGACTTCGCCTTCTTCCAAGACGGTGGCTTCTTTACTCACTTCGTAAGACTTATACGCCTTACCTCCGCCGATGAGGGAGGGGAGAATTTCGGTTATATAATGGTCGGGGTTTTCCGTACAGGTCCTTTTTGCTTGACCGGTACCGTTACGGAGATCCGCGGTGGGCATCACGGAGACTTCCCAGTTGCCGTAGACGTGATTGTCGGGATTGACGGGGACGGGTTCCTCTATCACTTCGCCGCAATCCGAGCAGGCGCCGCGTTTGAGCCCCTCGGTGGTGCAGGTGGATTCTTTCACCACGTTCCACTTATTGACGGTGTGGGTATGGTTGCAAGCGACTAGGGTCAGCGTGCCGAGAGCGATAGTCGCAATCGTCAATAATACAGTTAAGAAAAATCTTTTTTTCATTACTCGCCGTCTCCTTAATCGAAATATCCGCACGCGAAGAGCCACTGATTGCTCTCGGTGGATTTATACAGCGGTATGGAATTGCCGTTGTTGTCCACGGTGAATTCTCCGAAGCCGCTACCGTCGTTGAAGTATCTGTTGGTTATGCTGAACCTCTGCATGAACAGCTTCAATTCTTCCGTCACCGGGTATATGTTGCTACCCTCGATGTTTCCGTCGAAATTGGTGACGCCCTTCATCGACGCTTCTTTATATGCCTCGACAAAACTCTTATAGTTGTAATAGACGGTTTGGTTGGTATCGTTTTTGCCTTCTATCCAGCCCAGCTTGACGTCGTCGCCGGTGAAACCTTGGTCGGACACCTGATTGTAATTGAGCGAGGCGTAGAGGCGATGGAGCGGCTCGGTCAGATTCAGATTGCCGCTCGAGTCGTAGACCGCTTCTCCCCTGTCGTTACGCTCGTAGTCGTATATCCAATAGAATCCGTCGGCGGGGTTGAGTTTGACAATCTTACCGTCGAGAAGTCCGTTGTTGTCGATTTCGTAGCCGTCTTTGTAATAAGCGAAGAATTGCATCGTCCCGGACACGTCGGAGAAAGCCACGTCCGCCGACGCCGCGAAATCGTGCGCGGGTTGTACCGCGTCGGACTTGTATTTATTGACCGTGGTGACTTCGCCGTCTCTTTCCAAAATGAAATACACCTTCACGGGGAAGACGTTCTTATCGAGCGAGGTCGCATATATACGGAAGTAATACGGATTGCCGACTTTTTTCGCTTCCAAAGTGATTGTAAAACGGAAGTTCTTCGTATAAGTGTTTTCCTCTCCTCCGCCGTCCTGGACCGTCGCGGGTGTCGAGTTAACGAATCCTCCGGCGTTGCCGTAATGAAAATCCAGATACGGATTGATTTTATTGGAAGTAACGTCTATCATCGAGGTTATGGAATACTCGCCTTGCATGCGAGGTTCGAACCTAAATCTGACGCCCGATTCGAAATTGGCTGCGGTCAAAACGGCGCAATACGCGCCCGATCCGTCAATCACGCACACGTCGGTACCCCAATTAGAACCTGAACATTCGGTGTCGGCGATGGTCTTCAACTCATAGAGGACTATCTCCAAATGCGGCTCGTCGTTGGTCGCGGTATAGATATTGGGGTTGTAGGCGTATCCGTCGGGGAGGGAGCTGATCGTAACGGCGTAATCGCCGTCGAGTCCCGACACGCGGGCTCTTCCCATACTGTCGAACGCCGCCGACACGTAGGCGCCGTTGTTGCTGGAGAGGTTGGTCCAGATAGCGTTGATTTTAGTAAGATTGGGGTTGGGACCGAGGCTTTGTCCTTCATTGGTAATCAGTTTTACGGAAAAGACGCCCTCTTCCAAGTCGTCGTCCGAGATATCGTCGTCGCCAGTGTCGCCGCCGTTGTTATCGGTATTGCCGCCCGTGCCCGAAGGAGTATTGCCCGGAGTATACACACCGTCGCAAGCGACGAAGACGACGCACAATATGACGCAAAGTAAAACTATCAATGTCTTTTTTACATTCATTCCGATCGTCTCCTATTTCTTAACGTGACCTATCAGGCTGCGGATATCCGCCCATTTTAGTTTTCTTATCGCTATATCGATGAAGAACAGTACCACGACGGTTATGAGAAGCGGCACCGCCAGCTCGTACGTATAGAAGCTGATGCTGTCCTCGTCGTTGACTATCTCGATAACGTCGCCTTCTTTCATTACGGTGCCTTCGTTACCTATCATTCTGTACAAAGTCGATATGTCGTATACCGCGAAGCTGTCGTATTCCGCCAAAAACGATACCGAGTAATTGAGGTAAGCGTAATAAAGGTCTCCGCCTGCCGTCTTATATTCTATGGTTATAGAGTATTTTCCGACCGCACTCGTCTCGAAGCTATAGCTGTAAGCCGCGCCGGAAAAGCTCATCTTGTCGCCTACCGCGCCTTCTCCGTCGGGAACCGTATAAGATACGGTTATCTCGATGTCTGTATCGAACTGGGCGGGGATTGCGTTGATTTTAATATATCCGTTGTCCTCTATAAGCTCCGTCACGAAAGGACTGTTGATTTTTTCGGACGGGACGTTGGTCGTAACAATATTGTTATAGAGTATATTTCTGGACGCCCACGGAATGTCTTCTATATAAGTCTGCTCGACTCCCGCCGACATACTCGCGACGCGACCTTTGCCGTAATTCCAGTACGCGTACAGGGGGACGTTTTTCTCGTTATAAACCAGCGCCAAAACCACGGTGGAGCCCGCCTTTTGACGGTTATAGACGAATCCTTCGACGTACTCGGAGCTCATCGTAACGTTTTCCAGTACGGAATCGGTGCTTCTCAACACTCTGACGGACGCGTTGTCGTCTATCACTACGCTGTCCACTCCGTCGAAGACGCCTTCTCTGAACATTACGTCCGCGACGTCCTTGTCGGACGTTATGAGCGTATAAGTGCCGTTGAGTCCTTTCGATTTCTCAGCGATGCTCTTTAGCAGCGACTCCGCATTGACCGCGGTAGACGAGGTATCCGTGCCTCTTCCTACGTCGATGACGGAAGTGGCTATGCGGAGACTTACCAGCTTGTCGACCACGTCGTTGATTCTTTTCGTTTCGTTGCCGTTACCGTTATCGACGGTCAATCCGTCAGAAATAAGCATTATTTGCTTTTGAGAGAAGTCCAGTCCTTTAATTTTTTCCAAAGCCTGTTCCAGACCGAAGCTGATAACGGTGCCGTGTTCCAGACCGATATTGTCTATTGCATCGCACACTTCTTTAGAAGAAACTTTCCCCCCGCCGCTATTCTCATTATTCAGCTCCGTAGGATCCAGGACCGTCCTGTAATTGCCGTTGAAGGTGACTACGCATACGTAGTCTCCGTCGTTGAGCTTATTGACCAGCTGCTTGGCGGCGGTCTTGGCGATGCTCATCTTAGATATAGTCTCCATACTTCTGGACGCGTCGATGACCAGCGTGTACAGCTTGGCGTCTCGGTCGGCATTGCCGTAGCGTACGGGCAACATATCCGCGAGTACAGACAGACCGCCTTTAGCGTTATCGTTATCCTTATCGTAAGTATAGACGTTACCGTAAGTTACCAGACTCTTGCCGAACATCGACACCGCGGTGTTGAGATTACCGATTAAAAGTGCATAGTCGTTAGCTTTACGGAGATCGACGTCGGACAAAACTATTTCGTCGTAAGCGCAGAGTTCTGGTATAGTGCTCGGAATATCGTCGCCCGTATCGTAGACGTCCACTTCCGAATAATTGTTGTAACGTTGTCTTAGATATTCCGCGTCGGTACCGAATTTATTGTCGCAGATAATCAAGACTTTTACCGAGCCGGAGACGTTTTGCGAAAACTTGATATTGTTGTTGAGAGAGTTTTCGTCCCCTTCCGCGTTGATCGTAACTTCATAGTTAACGGTACCTTCTTTAGACGTATCGAGAGACATCTCGAAGGTGTTGTATCCTTTGTTAAGCACGACGGAACGCGTCTGTCTGACGGCGCCCTCTTCCGTTATGGTCAGATCCGCTCTGACGTCGGAGTAGGTACTGCGTACCGAGAGCACGACCGTTTCGTCTCTATCCACGTAGGTGTTTTGCGTAACCTCCGCGGATATTATCTGGACTTCTTTCGCGTCGTCGGAGATGTTGTCGTCGAGATAGACCGCGTCTACCAACACGCCTCCCGCGCGCAACTCGTCCACGGCTCTTTTAAGAGCGTTGACGTCGCTTACGTGAGTTTGTTTTCCGTCGGTCATTACGACTATGCGCTTAATGACGTCGTCTCTGAAGAGTGTTGACGCGTAATCCAACGCACTCTCTATATCAGTCTCGCTGTCGTCGATAAAGTCGAAGTCGACGCCCTTGACGCTCTTGAGGGACTTCCCTAGAGGCACCAGCATCTGCTGATTCTTAGCGAAGCACACCACTCCCAGCTTGGAATTAGCGGGAAGATTGTCTTTCAATTCCTCTATATAGTTGTCCAGGGTATCCAAATTGCGGTTTGCGGAATACGAAACGTCCGCCAAAACGTAAACGTCGGTCTCCGTCACGGTGGTTTTTACTGTCATCCCCGCAGCCGCCAGAGCGATGATTAAGGCTATGAAAATATGTATAACCCCTGCGGTTATATTATGAAAATTGGCATTGCTTTTCTTTACCGCTATAAAGAACGGTATCGAGAAAAGTACCACGAGCGGTATCGCCAGTAATAATAGATACGGATTATCGAAGCTGATACTGCTCATAACAATACACCATCCAATCCGCGATGCAAATCACGGCAAGAATAATAAACAATGCGATAAGATCTTCGTAGATACCGTCTTTCTTCTCCGAAGAAGCTTCTCCCAGCAGAGAAAACTCGGCGGCTTCCGAATTAACGACGCTCTCTTCCGCGGGCGTGCGAGAATACAGGTACAGTTCTCTGGAATCCGAACCTATTCCGACGGTCAGTTTATACAGACCTATTTCCGTTAAAGTATACTCGCTCTCGGCGTTGTTCGCGGACAAATACGCTTCTTCCCCCGACGGCGCCGTTATGCGGACGTTCTGCTCGTTGGAATCGACGTTAATCTTCACTATATCGCCACACACGTAATCGGAGCGGTCGACGATTGGCGGGAAAGTATATTCCAGCAAGTTGTTTAAAATGGGTAAAAACGCGTAAGTCAAAGGCAAGTCGGAGCGATGAAGATCGAACGCGAAGACCACTTCCCTTTTGCCGTAGGCATTGGAGCCGACGAAGAGCATCGGCACTCCGTCGCACGACAGGAGCGTGGTAAAATCTCTGGTCATCGTATAAGAGGAATATCCCGATATATACACGGACTCGTTGATATCGACGTCGGTGAGAAGTTTTTTTACGACGCTAGACGAAGACTTACTGTACTCTAGCATCATCTTTTGAGATCCTTCGGTTTCATTCTGATAGGCAAACCCCGTCATACCGTCGGTGACCGACGGCGAGAAAAACCACACCGCGCCCTCCGAGGGAGTTTTCTCGGGCGTGTAACCGTTGAATATATACAACCCGTAAGGCTGCAGACCGTTCGCCTGACTTTCGTACTCTTTACAACTCATTAGATCTATCTGCGTGTGACCGAGAGCTTTGAGCGCGGATTCCAAAAAGAACGAAGATTCGTCTTCCTTTTTTTCTTCGTTGTTACACACTATCAACGTAGAGAAACTCTTGTCGTGCTTGACGTTGTATAAAACCAGCTCGTTGTCGGACGCCAGCGCGTCCGCGTCGTCCAGCGCTATTCTTACCGACTGATAATCGGTTACTCCGTCGACGCGAATCGAAAACGGCGTACAGGAATTCAAAACGTCTTCTTCCGTCACGTCCGAATCGGAAACGTCGATAGCCGAAGAGACGCCTTTAATAAGGTCAAGAGTCGACCTCGCGGAAGCTACTTCCCTTCCGTCTATATATACGGATATACGAGGAGATACGTCGCCGCCGTAAGCAATAATCTTGCCGTCGATGAGTAATCCGTTGCCCTCGAGCGAGCACTCTGCGGAAATAAGAGCCACGTTGACTTCTTCCGCGTACAGATTGACGACTTCCACGTTGTCGTGAGCGGAATAATTTCTATCGGTGAAGAGATACGTCTTAATTGCCGGGTCCTCGTCGAACATCTTCTGCGCATCGGCGAGGGCGCTTTCTAAAGACACGGAAAACTCCGACGGAGTCGCATCGTCCAACAGATCTATCGCTCTGCCTTTATCGGACAATCGAGAATATACGACGACGGGAGCGTCTCCCACGCATATCAGCGTATAGGTACTGCCGTTGCCGGATTCTTCTATCAACTCGGCTATTTTTTCTTTACCTCTGGACCAGCGCGTTACGCCGTCCTTTTCTATCTGCATACTCTCGGAGCCGTCCAGCACGAAGCAATAATCGGCAGCTTGACCGGGAATATAAAACACGGGATTGGCTATAGTGAGAGCCATTAAAACGACCGCGGTGATTTGGAGAATGAGGCTCAGCCATTTTTGAAGTTTGTTGATGGGGTTACGCCTCTTCAAAAATCTTTCGCTAAGCGTCCATATATAAGTGGAAGCAATCGTCTGCTCCGTGTATTTGTTCTTGATGATATATATGATGACGATAAGCGGTATCGCCAACAACGCCAACAGTCCCAGAGGATGAATAAAACTCATTTCAACACCCCCATATCCGTCAACGTTTCGAAGAAAATCTTCCCTGGAGAATCCGTGTCGGAGACGAGAAGATAATCAGCGCCTCTCGCCGCGCAAAAACCGCTTATTCTGCCCGTGACGTATTCGAGAGCTTTTTTATAAGCGTTGATGATGTCTCTGTTGATATTCTTTCTGTAAAACTTATCGGAGCTTTCCGAATCGAAGAGGTGCATTTTCCCGCGCATCTTGGGGTTGAGCTCTTCCTGCGTCAGGACCTGCACGCAAAACACGTGTCTCTTTTTAGAAACCATATAATCTATAGCCGACTCGTAATCGTTGTCGGTAAGGAAGTCCGATATCACCACGGACATTCCGTCGCCATAACCGACTTTTTCCGGAAGAATAGCGTCGCTGATATTGCTGTCTCCGAAAAACTCTATATCGTTAAGTCTGCCTATCGTGTTGAGATAGGACTCTTTTCCGGACATATTGACGACGATCTCTTCGATTTGGGGTCCGTGAACGGCATATATGGATACCTTATCCATGGCTCCTATAGAAAGGTAAGCGATAACCGCGGCTATTCTCAAAGCCTGCTCGGCTTTTTTGCCGGTGCCGAAATCCATCGAGCGGCTGGCGTCGATATATATGATCGTATGCAAACGGCGCTCGTCGAGATAGAGCTTGGTGTACAGCTTGTCGAAGCGCGCGAAAGCATTCCAATCTATCTTCGTGACGTCGTCTCCCGGGACATACTCCCTGGAGTCGGCGAATTCGCACGAAGATCCGAAAGATCTGCTTTTATGATTGCCGCCGAACATACCTGCGACGTTATTTTTCACGAGTATTTCCAGTAATTCCACTTCCTGTAAAAACTCGTCCGTTATCGCTAATTTACTCATTGTTAAGAATCGTTTTCGAGTGGTGAGGATTGATTAGTTCTTCTTGGACAGTTTTTTGTTTTCCTCGACCAGACGCTCTATGACGTCGTCGACGGAGAGCCTCTCGTTGATGGCGGTGTAGTTGATTTTTACCCTGTGTCTCAATACGGGAGCCGCCAGAGCGTCTATATCCGCATAGGAAACGTTGTAGTTGCCATTCATCAGAGCTCTGACCTTGGCGCACGTAATAAGTGCCTGCGCGGCACGCGGCGAAGCGCCGTATTTAAGATACTTCCTCGCGGTTTCGGAAGTCTCGTTAAGCTCGGGGTGAGTATTGGAAACGAGGTTGACCGCATAATGCAACACGTCGTCGATTACGGGCATCTGCTTAGCCAGCTCTCTCATCTCGAGGACGGTCTCTCCGTCCACTACGGCGGAGGCGTTTTCGTCCATCGTTATCTGCGTCATATTGACGATGTCTTTCAGCTCGTCGGTCGAGGGGAATCTCATTATCAGCTTAAGCATGAAGCGGTCCATCTGCGCCTCGGGCAGAGGATACGTTCCGTCTTGCTCGATGGGGTTTTCGGTAGCAAGTACGAAGAACGGCTCGCTGAGAGCGTAGGTCTGCTTGGATACGGTGATTTTATGTTCCTGCATAACCTCGAGCATTGCCGCCTGAGTCTTAGGCGTGGCACGGTTGATTTCGTCCGCCAGTACCAGATTGGCGAATATCGGACCTCTGCGGAATACGGAAACGAGTCTGCCGTTTTCGTCCTTTTCGATAACGTTGGTACCCGTGACGTCCGAAGGCATCAGGTCGGGAGTAAACTGGATTCTGGAAAAGGGTAACCCCAGAGTCTTGCCCAGAGATCTGACGAGACGCGTTTTGCCTACGCCGGGGACGCCTTCCAACAGGACGTTGCCGCCTGCGATTATAGCGATGATAACGTTGTCGAGAATCTCGTCCTGACCTACGACGTCTTTATGCAATTCGTCTCTTACCGTGTTGATAATGTGACTGAACTTTTGTACTCTTTCTTCGTTTTCCATATTCGGTCTCCGTATGTATTATTTATTTTTTTGTTTCCTTATTCTTGCGAGGAATCGCTTCCGTTGAGTTTTTCTATATATTGTTTTATGTGTTCCTTGAGTTCGTCTCCGATATCGGAATCTTCCGCATTTATGCGATTATACAGCTCGCTATAATACTGCTTCATCCATATTTTGCCGTAATACACGTGCTCCCCGGTCTCCGGATCGTAGACCGTACCGTAGCCGCCGAGCACCGTGTTCTCTTCGCCCTCGCCGCCGTCGTGAGACGGATTGTTAGAAGAGTTGTCGTCTTCGTCCGCCGCACCCTTCAAAACGAGCTCTTCGGGAGCTACGTTGACTCCGAATATATCCGACAGCTTGTTACAGACGTACTCGTCTATCATTCTGTTGTAGACTTGGACGACCAGCAGTCCCGAAACCGACGAAACGTACTTGCCGTCGACCAGCTTAACGTACTCTCTTATATAAGAGACCGAATAAGAAGTGAAATTATCGTAGAAGTCGTCGGATCCCAGCTCCAAAGAATAATCGGACAACGTAACGTACAACGAATCTTCCGTCAGCCCGACGAAATTATCGGGATGCATACTCTCGTTAAAATTGCTCAAAAACTCTTCGTACGCGTCGTACATTTTCGACTTATCGTCCGAATCGAAATTGACCTCGAACGCTTCCGTGAAAACTTCCAGAGCCTCTACGACGTTACCCTCGGATACGCGATGACGCTTGGCTACCTCTTCTATAGTGAGGATTTTGTCTTCCGTCTTATAAGAATCGACGGCTTTTACGATAGAATTCTTAAAAGCGTCCATCTTCTTGTAATTATCCAGAGCCAGCGCGACGTCTCTATACGTGTTGACCTTATTGATCGACGCGTCTATAATCTCCGCGGTAGCGACGACCTCCGCCTGCATTTCGGACTTCTTGGTTATCGTCTCGAGGTCGTCTCTCAACAGTTCCAGCGCGCTGACCGCGACCGTCTTGAGATCGTTTTGCAACTCGGAATTCCTGACGTCGTCAATCAATTGATTGAGATTCTTTTTATCCCACTCGGATATTTCGTAATGATCGTCGTCGAGCGGCGGAACGTACGTCGACGGAACCAGCACTCCCGCCAAAAAGAAAGACATCCCCAGTATCGCCACAACGATATACTGCCATATTTTCTTAAAGGAAATCTTACGAGAAGGCAGGCTCCCGAGCACTTCTTCCGCGTGACTTCTCTGCAGGTCGATAATCTCGCCTTCACGGTCATAATACTCGACCATCGTCTGGACTTTTTCGTTAAGTCCGTATTCGATATCTATCTTCTTAGCCAGAGCGTAGTCTCGGGGATAAGTCAAGAAAAACGTGCCGCCGAAAGCAATCGCGCCTGCTCCTAGCCCTATCAACAGATAAAAATACCAGGCAAGATACGCTGAAGCCAGCTTGACGGACAATAAAACGACTCCGACGACGAAAAGCGCACCGAAAACACCCGCAACGATACTTTTTATTATCGCCGCGACAAGCGCTTTCTTTTTGAGTTTTTTGAAGCTGTCAGTCATCGTATTCGCCTCTGCCGTTTCCGAAAATTAATAATTATGCGTATTTTATACCGATTAACGTGATTTTTATGAATTAAACGCCGTTCACTGCGGCGTAAAGCTCTAAAAACACACGTTCGATTAGTAATGAATTATATCATAATAAGATATCGGTGTCAAATAAATACACCTCATATTTTGTCTTTATGCGGTATATTCATCTTACGTCGACATCTCCGAAAATATAGCAAAAAATTAAAAATATATTAAAAATCTTGCACTTTTATTGACGTGCCACCGTTCAATATATTTTAGAATTAAAAAACGTAATACTAAATTTCGCAAAACTCTAACAATTTCGCGTCGACGTCAGGGGCAAGCGTACCCGTCTATGCAAAAACAGCCATCGCGAGAGTGCCCGACGTCAACAAAACGAGCCCGACAAAGGACTTCTTAGACAATTTTTCGTTAAGAATAACGACCGAAAACAGGACCGTCAACAAGATACTCAATTTATCCATCGGCACGACTACGCTGACCTGTCCGTTGCCTATGGCGTAATAATAACACAGCCAACTAGCCCCCGTAGTAAGTCCCGACAAGACCAAAAACAATAATTCGGAGCCTTTTATCGATTTTAGCGAGGGGAGTTTTTTTCTGCCTGCCGCTATCAGCCAGGCGCACAAAAAGACTACGCACGTCCGTATAGCCGTGGCGGCGTTGGAATCGACGTCCTTGATGCCTATCTTAGCCAGTAGCGACGTAGCCGCGGCGAAGACCGCCGACAGCAATGCGAAAATCAGCCAGAGGGGTCTCTTGCCGCTCTCTTCTTTCTTGATATCCGCCATAAGAAAAGTCCCTATCGCTATCGCGACCAGACAGATTATTTTTACGTACCAGCGGTTACGCTCGTCGGGAAAAACGATAATCGCCAGCAACACGGATATTACGACGCTAGACTTGTCCACGGCGGCGACTTTCGACGTCTCTCCTAGAGACAACGCCTTGAAGTAACACAGCCAGCTAGCCCCCGTAGCCAGTCCCGACAAAATTAAAAATATCCAGGATACTATATCTATGGAAGACAACGTTTCGTAGGCTCCCGTTATCCATACGATAAGCCAGGACACTATGAGAACGACCGTCGTACGAACGGCGGTGGCAAGGTCGGAATCCGTTGTTTTTATTCCGCATTTAGATAAAATGGTCGTCAGTCCCGCGAAGACCGCCGACAATGCCGCAGCAGCTATCCACATATGTATTCACCTACCGATATAATGTTATATGCACCGCGATAGGAATGCAAGTATTTTCATATTATCGAAGCACATATGTGCCGTGACGACATATGCTTACTCTAGAAGCGTATCGTCTCCTCCGGAGCGGAAAAGGAGCTAAACGTCGCGACCGCGTTTTTAAAATAAAACACTTGAGTGTTGCCGTCGTTTTCGTCGTACATCGAGCGCAATTCCGGATATGCGTCCAGCATGGAGCGTCTCGCCTCTTCTCGATCGTCTTCGACGAGTTCTCCCGCCACTCTCAGCCACACTCCGTTAAGGAAAGCGCATATTTCCGCCTTGGGGTTGAGGGCGAGTTGCTTAGACACCGACTTGACTTTGCCCGTCTGTATATACAGTCTTCCTTCGAAAACGTGCGCCGTGCCGAAAGGTCTCACTCTGGGTTGATCGCCTTCTTCCGTCGCCAAATAATATACACCTGCGTCTTTTAAAAATTGACAAACTTTTTCCATATTCACCTCTCAATTGTCTTATATAACGTCTATCTGGACCGCTTTCATCGCCCTCAGCGCGATACGATGACTCTCTTCGCTCACCCCAGCGCAACAGGCGGAATCCACTACTATGTCCGTCTCGGGAAACGCCGCCTTAAGTATCATCGCATTGGATATGACGCAGATATCCGTGCACAATCCGCACAGTTCTATCCTCTCCACGCGAGAACGTCCCCTCTTAACGACCTCCGGCAATTCCAAGCTGCCGAAACTCGGTTTGTCCACTATCGTACGAGCGTACGGCTTGAGCTCGTCGCAGATTTCGTAACCGTGCGTCCCGCGTATGCAGTGCTCTACGGGCAACTTCCTGCCTTCCGCCGTCCTGAGATACTTCTCCGTGTGCGCGTCTCTGGTAAAAACGACCGTTCCGTCGAAGTCTCTCACCTTCTTCACCACCTCTGGCACTATCGCGCGAGCTTGCTCGCTACCGAGACTCCCGGATATGAAATCGTTCTGCATATCGACCACTATCAAATAATTCATAACCCGTACTCCTTTATAATACTGCTGTATATACCTCTTCTCCGCCGTTGACGAAAACCTCGACCACGTATCCGTCTCGGAGAATTTTCAAATCCCTTATTTCTCCTTCGTACACAATCGGTTCTCTTCCCGTCCTGTCTATGCGGAACCCCTTTTCCGTACGCACCACCGCGTCGTCGGAATCCGCCAAATACGGCTGAATCTCCTCGACGGGATATGCGCGGATAACGCCGTCCTCGCAGGTTATCTCCCTGGGACACGACATACACCCTACACACCTGTCGGGATATTGATATTGCCAGCCGGAAACCCACGTAATTAAAATATTCCTGACTCTGTCGTCTCCGAACATCTGCCCCGCGTATTGATCGGGTCCCTTGTCCACTTCCGAATAAAACTCCGTGAAAAATTGCCCGTTCTCGTAGCGTTCTTTAGACAAATTGTAATATCGAGGGCTTTTTAACGGACATACGGACGCACCCAGCAAATATCCGTCCTTATCCGCCACCAGCGACGGGCACTCGGTATATTCGCACCCCTGCCATTCTTTTAGTATCCCGACATAGTCCCAGTCCAGAAGATCGCCGCTCTTATATAGAAGCAATCTGCCCGTCTCGGTCTCCCTGTTGCCGGTAGCCATCACGCAATAGTATTCGTCACCTATCTTGCACACCGCGGGATCTCGGAAATCGGGTCCGCCGTCACTAGGATAATGCGCAATGAGAGGATTGCCGTCGCACTTGTTAAATACGATTCCGTCGTCGGAATACGCCGCACTGACCGTAGAAACGAGTTCTCCGCCGTCACCCTTTCTTATAGACGCGTAAAACAGATACAGCCTGTCGTCTTTAACTATAGCCGTCCCCGACCAGCACCCGTCTTTATCGTACGGAGCGTCCGGACATATCGCTATCGGCAACTCTTCCCAGGTCAAGAAATCTTTCGTCCGAGCGTGCCCCCAGTGCATGGGTTGCTTCCAAGGGACCTCGTAATCGGGCGCGTGCTGGAAAAACACGTGATAATATCCTTTGTAATACGCAAGACCGTTGGGGTCGTTAATCCAACCTCTCTTAGGACGAAAATGATACTTGAGTTCCTGTAGATAATCCATATATACCTCTCTACGCCGTTACGGCTAACGTCATATTCATCATATCAAAAATCATTCCGTAATTCAATAATTAAATTATATTTCCCTTCCGATATTACGCGTCCTTATATTGCGCACTCCCTTGACAAACATTCCGACGATGTGCGATAATAATTGCGCCAAAAACTTAATACTGCTTCTATATAGAATTACATCTCTCGGTAACAGGTGTGTTTTTCGCTTTAGTGTTCTACATAGAAGTATAGTATCGACACAAGTTTTTGGCGAAATTTGAGCGGAAATGCACTTGTTATATTTTTTTACTCGCTCCGTTGTTGTGTAAATCTTATCTCCGCCCAAGAAGGAGACTCGACGATGAAAAAGAAACTCCTCATCGCCATTTTCGCACTCGTCCTAATTGTAGGACTACTTGTCGCTTGCGACGACGTAATCGACCCTAGCGGAACCGATTCGGGCGCTTTACCTTCCGGCTTCCCTTCCGGAACAATACCTGGCGATATAGACATTGACGAACCCTCTCTCGAGCACGACGTCCTCGTCATCGAAAAAATCGACGGTCAATACGCAGTGACCGGCGTAAAACGCACCGATATCACCGAGATCACTATTCCCGATTTCATCACGAAAATAAAAGACTCGGCATTTTATAACTGTACAGAACTTAGTGACATTACTATCCCCGACTCGGTCTTCGATATCGGTGGCGACGCCTTTTACAACACTGCCTGGTACGACAATCAGCCCGACGGCGTAGTGTATGCAGGCAGAGTTGCTTATACATATAAAGGCAAAATGCCAGAAGACACTACTATTACACTCAAGGACGGCACCATAGGCATCGCAGACTATGCCTTTGCAGGTGATCCTCAACTGTCGGATATCGTTATACCCGACACCGTAATCTGTATAGGTTATCGCGCTTTGCATTACTCAACGTGGTATGACAGTTTTTCCGACGGGCTTATATATGCAGGAAAGGTTCTATACGCATACAAAGGCTCCATCCCCGAAAACTATTCACTAGTCATCGCCGACGGAACCCTAGGCATATCAAAAAGTTTCGGTACTAGTTATTACTCCGAACTAAGTAATATAATCGACATAACTATCCCCGATTCTTTATTATATCTTAGCGGAGAGAGACTTTGTAGTTTACCTAAATTACAAAATATAACCGTATCCGAAGGAAATCTTTTATATTCGTCAGAAGGCGGTGTTTTGTATTCTAAAAATAAAACTGCCCTTATCAAAGTTCCTGCTACGCTCTCCGGCAGTTTTTCCGTCCCCGACAGTGTGAAAATCATATGTGAATGTGCATTCTATGAGTGTAGCGAGCTCACTAGTATCACCATTCCCGACAATGTTACCGGTATAGGTAATTGGGCTTTCTACGATTGTACCGGGCTTACTAGTATAACCATCCCCGACGGTGTTATTAGTATAGGGGAAGATGCCTTCGCGTGGTGTAGCGGTCTCTCTAGCGTGACTATCGGCAACGGTGTTACGAGTATAGAAAATTATGCTTTTTCTTATTGTAGCGGACTCACTAGTATAATAGTATCCGAAGATAATCCTAATTACTCTTCTCAAAACGGTATCTTATATAATAAAGAAAAGACAGAGTTTATACTTATACCCGACAACATTCAGGGTTCCGTTATCATTTCTAGCGGTATAACGAGCATAAACAGTCGGGCTTTCAGCGATTGTACCGGGCTTACTAGTATAACCATCCCCGACAGTGTTACGAGTATAGGCTATGGCGCCTTCTCTAATTGCTACAGTCTTCTTGAAGTATATAATCTCTCTTCTCTCGATATTACGGCAGGTAGTAGTAATAACGGATACGTGGGATATTATGCAATCGCCGTATATACGTCTGCGGATATTCCCTCTCGCATATCTTACACCGACGACGGATATATTCTCTATACCGACGACGACAATATCATACTTGCCGGATACCGTGGTAACGACACGGACTTGATCCTACCCTCAAATATCACCTCTATTTCTCAATATGTATTCCGTAATAAAGACGTAACCACTGTCGTCATACCCGACAGTGTTACCAGTATAGGCGATAATGCCTTCTACGGCTGTGATATGCTCACAAGTATCATCATCCCTAAAAACGTCACAAGTATAGGTTACAATGCATTCAGGGCATGTTCTAGACTTGTCGAAGTTTACAATCTCTCCTCTCTAATTATTACACCCGGCAGTTTGAATAATGGCGCCATAGGCTCATCCGCTATAGACATATATACATCGCTCGACGCTCAATCCAAACTGTCCGATTCCGACGGATATATTACCTATTCCTCAGAAAACGAAAAAATCCTCTTGCTCTATACCGGCAACGCTACAGAGCTGGCCCTCCCCGACGGCATCACGAGTATTTATCAAGAGGCATTCCGTAATAATGAAAAAATAACTTCCGTAACCATTCCCGACAGTGTTACGAGTATAGGCGATTATGCCTTCTCCGGTTGTAGCAGCCTTACTAGTGTAACTATCGGTAACGGTGTTACAAGTATAGGTGGTTTTGCCTTCCAGTATTGTGGAGGACTGACTAGTATAATCATCCCAGACAGTGTTACGAGTATAGGTAGTTATGCATTCTCCAATTGTAGCGGACTTACCGGTATAACTATTCCCGACAGTGTTACAAGTATAGGTAGTTCTGTATTCTCCCGTTGTGTCGGTCTCACTAGTATTACTATCCCAGACAGTGTTACGAGTATAAGGGACGGTTTCTTCTCTTATTGTATCGGACTCTCCAATATAACCATCCCGGATAGTGTTACAAGTATAGGGGATCGGGCTTTCTCCGGTTGTAGCAATCTTACTAGCATAACCATCCCCGACAGCGTTACGAGTATAGGTAATTATGCCTTCGAGAATACTGCTTGGTATGATAATCAACCCGACGGAATGATCTATATAGGGAAGGTTGCTTATGCATATAAAGGCGATATGCCCGAAAATACTACAATTACTATTAAAGAAGGGACTCTCAGTATCGCAGTCGATGCCTTTATGAATTGCAGCGGGCTTATCGGCATAATTCTTCCCGATAGCATGATAAGTATACCTAGGGGCTCTTTTATAAATTGTGACAATCTCGCCAATATATCCTTAGGCAACGGAATTAAGAATATAGATGACTGGGCTTTTTCAGGTTTGAATAACCTTAGTAATATCAACATAGGCAATAGCGTTACGAGTATAGGTAGCTGGGCATTCGATGGATGTAGCGGGCTCACCGATATCACTATCCCCAACAGTGTTACTAGTATAGATAGTTGGGCATTCGATGGATGTAGCGGGCTCACCGATATCACTATCCCCAACAGTGTTACTAGTATAGGTCCTTTTGCCTTCAACGATTGTAACGGATTAGCGACCGTAATAATAGATTCAAGCGAGATTGCCGGTTTAGATTATTATAGTAGCAGTCTATTAGATTATGCCGAGACGGTGTACGTTAAAGAGGAACTTGAAGTCGGTAGTTATATTACGGATAGCTTCACTC
>CAZTFQ010000025.1:0-14928 GCA_964613035.1 uncultured Christensenellaceae bacterium
TACCGGGCATCGAGGCTCTGGCGCCGCTACGCACGGAGACGAGAAGAGGATTCTCTTTATCTCCGAACTTCTTGCCGGTGATCTCTTCCATCTTGGAAATATACTCTAAAATTTCAGCCTGGATTTCGTCGTTGATTTGTCTTCCGTCCTCGTAATATTTGGTACAAGCTTCCGTGCTGATCGTGAAGCCTTGCGGAACGGGAAGACCTATTTTGGTCATTTCGGCAAGGTTGGCACCTTTTCCGCCGAGGATTTCACGCATTTGCGCGTTGCCTTCGCTAAACAGATAAACGTACTTTTTTGACATGAAAAATCTCCTTTTTCTTGTTGAAATATGATTTGATTATATTTAATATAACACTATTCGGCAACGATTATCAAGTCTATCCGCCAAATAGATAAAAATTATTTTTTCTACATAAACTTCTCTTGTCTCGAAACTGCGCAAAAAAATAAAAAAGCCGATAAAAAGATATCTTTTAACTCTCTATCGGCTTTAAAATTCTGCCAAAATCTCGATTTACGCGGTTATGCGGTTATTTCCACGTCTCCGTCCTGACAATGCACGGTGGTTACTTTTATACCGTAATTGAAATTCCACTTCTTGCCTTTTTCTATCGCTTCCCATTTAGCCTTATCGCCCGCGAAATATATCTCGAGATCGGCTTTTCGCGACGCGGCGGCATAGGTGCCGATTTCAACGACCGTATCGGGCAATTTGACGCACTCGACTTCTGCCGTCTCGTACAGACAATAAGCCGCCAGTCCCGTAATCGAATATCCTTCCAGATCCAATACGGAATCGTTGCCGATATATCTCATAAACCACACTTCGTCCCCTACCGTATACGTATAGACACCGTTGTCGTCGAGAGTCAAAGCATAGTTATACGTCGAAGTCGTATCCGTAAGCACTTCCGTCTCGAGCGTCGAGGAAGACGAAATCGTCTTACCGCTGAGATTGCGAATATGCACGAGACTATAACAATTGGAAAAGACGTCTTTTCTCATCGTCGTGACGCTTGCCGGCACGGAAACCTCTAAGAGCCCGTAACAATTCTTGAAAGCGTTGTTTCCGATCGACACGAGAGATTCCGCGGACAACAGGTCGACCGACGCCAATCTGTAACAATCTTCGAAAGCGGAACTGCCGACGGACGTCAATCCCTTTCCCGCGACCAGACCTTTTATTCTGCTACCTCTGAAGGCGCCCTCTTCTATCTCCGTCACGGAATCGGGAATCACGATAATGCCTACGCCCGAGCCGTCGAATGCGTATCTGCCTATTTTCACGACGCTTCCGTCGGCGGGGATAATGCTGTTTTTACAACCGAGAACGAGCGTTTTCGTCGCTTTTTCTATAAGACAGTTGTTGACCGCGTAATAATTTTCGTTGTCAGGATCTACCGTGATACTCTCGAGATAAGGACTGTTTCTGAAAGCGCCGCTCTCCACGTACTTGACGCTCGCGGGGATGTGCACGGATTTAAGTCCGCTTATGCCCGAGGACATTTTCAAAACTTCTCCCGCGACCACTTTCGTACCTTCCGCCACCGATATCTCGATATCCTTAAGTTCGGACGCGTCGACGGCTTGGGTTCCGTAACGATAAAAGACCTTGTTCAAATAAATCTCCTCGTCGTAAGGAAGAGCGTCGTACCAGGCGGTATCGTGGAAAGCTCTTTCCCCGACGTATTCCAAACTGTCGGGAAGAATTATTTCGTTAAGAGCCGAACATTCGCAGAATGCTTCGGAACCTATTTCGAGAGTTCCGTCGCTTATCGTAACTTTATTTAATCCGATGCATCCGTAGAAAGCTTGTTCTCCGACAGACTTCACGCTAGAAGACAGACTTAAATCTCCGGAAAGAGCTTTACATCCCGAAAACGCGGCGTCGCCTATAGAGACGATATCGTCGTTCCATACTATCGTCGACAATTTACTGCAAGCGTCGAAAGCGTGATTGCCGATAACTCGACCGCCGTTAAGCGTCAGGCTCGTCAATCCGCCCGACATCATAAACGCACTGTCGCCTATTACGTCGACGCTCTCGGGAATAACGACCGATTCCAAAGAATCGCAATCGTAAAAAGCCGCGGTGCCGATTTTCTTCAAGGAACTCGGGAAAGATATCGATTTTACGGAAGATTTTCTGAATGCCGAGTCCGCAATGCTCAGCGTTCCGTCTTTAATAACAAGGTCTTCCGAGGGTAAAGAGCCCTTGACTTTTAACAAAACTTTCCCGATATATACCAGCCCGTCGGGTTGAGCGGAGTACCAGGCGGTATCGTCGAAAGGCGAAGTCGTCTTAGGCACGACTACCGTAAGCAATTTATCGGAAACGGTGACGTCGGATAATGCCGAGCTTCCGTAAAAAGCAAAGCTCTTAATAGTTTCCAGACCGTTGCCTACGAAACGCGAGAGGCTGGTCATGCCGCCGAAAGAATATTCTCCTATAACGGATACG
The DNA here is from genome assembly GCA_964613035.1 of uncultured Christensenellaceae bacterium. Lineage (GTDB taxonomy): Bacteria > Bacillota > Clostridia > Christensenellales > DTU072 > CAVIQK01. Next base: position 2,468 of record CAZTFQ010000025.1, read on the forward strand.
CCGTCGGGTAGCACGACTTCTTCTACCGACGAGCAATAATAAAACGCATAATCGCCGATTGATTTCAGAGTAGAAGGCAAGTCGAGATTTTCGATACCGACGCAGGTGTAAAACGCGCCGTAGCCTATCGACTCGAGCCCTTCTCCGAATTCGACGTTTTTAAGTGCTTTACAATTATAAAAAGCATAATTGTTCCAATCCTCTAAAGAAGCGGATATCTTAACCGAAACGAGGGAAGTACAACCTGCGAATGCCTGTAATCCTATCGTACGGAGCGAATCGGGCAGTCTCAACTCGGTAAGAGCCGTACAACCGTAAAACTCGTAATCGCCGAAGCTTTCGGATCCTTCCGCCATAGATATCGACTGTAGAGACGTGCAGCTCATGAACACTCCCGCTCCGAGTTTTTTCACGCCTTCTCCGAGAGCGACGCTTTCTAGTCCCGTACAAGCATAAAAAGCATTATCGCCTATTTCTTTAACCGACCCCGGCACGGATACGGTAACCAGTCCCGAGCTGTTGGCATATGCCAACGCGCCTATTTTAGTCACCGTCGACGGTACGACGAGCTCGGTAATCGCGTTACATTGTCTGAAAGAGTTGTCTCCTATCGTAAGAAGACCTTCTTTTAAGACGATTCCGCTCAACGCCGCATCGCAATAAAAAGCCTTCTCTCCGATATGTTTTAACGTGTCCGGCAACTCGACGGAAACCAATTCCGTGCAAGACCCGAAAGCATTTTCGTCAATGCTCTCTACGCCGTTTTTAACGATCGCTGATTTTAGAGACGACTCGCAAAATGCTTGTTTCATATTCCTAATCGACCCGGGAACGACAACCGAATCGACGATTTTTTCCGCAAACAATTTTTCTGCGATCGCCGTAACGGGCTTACCTTTATAACTAGAAGGAATAACCACGTCGGTTGCGGTGCCGTCGTAGGACGCAACCTTATAAGTTCCGTCTTCCTCTATCCGTTCGAACACGAGCCCTTCGGTGAACTCTTCCGGTTCGAGATAACCGCATTCGCATTGTCCGTCGCTAAAAACGTGCGAGGATTTAGGAGTCTCTTCTTCGCACCTTTCGCATACGCGCCAATGTTCGTCGTCGGTCGTAAGCCAGCCGTCATAGAGATGTCCGAGCTTAGTCAGCCGTTCCGATTCCGTAATATTGCAAACGGAACATTTCCTGGTCTTCTCGCCGTCTTCCGTACAAGAAGCTTCTTTCTCGGTCGACCACGTGCCGAAAGAGTGCGATTTGAGAGGAATAGTCTCCGACTCTTCTTCTCCGCAATCGCAAGTTCTCTTGCGCTCGCCGAGCTCTACGCAGGTCGAATCTTTAATTGTCTTCCATTCTCCGAAAGAGTGAACGTGTTCCGGCGTATCCGGAGCACATGCGGTAAAAGCCATCGCAACCGCGATGACCAGCATCAAAAAGATTAATTTTTTCATTTGTCCTTTGTCCTTTCTCCTTATTTTGATACCTCATTGTACCCCCCCCCCGAATCTTTTTGTCAACGTTTTACGATAATTCAAAGATTTTCTACACAAAAAAACGGGCGGAAAATTCCGTCCGTTGATTGTTAAAAAAATTCTTCTTGCCGATTATTTCTCGATGATGGCGTTGATTTCGGAAAGGAGTTGCTCGAGGTCGAGTCCGTGTACTCCCACGGCTTCTTCTATCGTCTCCATATGCGCGACCGCACAACCTAAACAGTGCATACCGTGAGAAAACAGAACGTCGGCTATTTCTTCGGCTCTTTCTTGTTTTAATAAATCCGCTATAAGGGTATCTTTCGTAATCATTATTCTTGGTCTCCTTTATTATCGTTATCTTGATTTTCTTCTTTTATTTCTTCTTTTACTTCTTCCTCTTCGACTGCGGGCTCTTCAGAGAGGGCTTCTTCCGAGACTTCTTCCGCAATCTCCTCGGGGGCTTCTTCGGAAGCTTCTTCCGCCGTAGCCGCGGAATCTATTTCCTGCTCTCTAAGCTCGCTTTCTTCGTTGAGCTTTTCTTTATTCATCATATCGCCCTTATCGCTGAGGTCGTCTTCCATATCGCGGATCTGAGCGCGTTTTTCGGCAAGAGAATCCAGCTCGGACTCGATGGTCTCGATGTCGGGAGTGTATTTAGGCTTCTTGACTTCAACTTTAAAATCGATGGAAGAGAACGTAACCCCCAGTATCTCGGAGAAGGCGTTGAAGAGTATACGTCTGTAGCATTCCACGACGTGGTCCACTCTGGCTATGCCGCTGACTTTGACTTCCACGTCCAGCTTGTAATCGTTTTTGTCCGTCATACGGATCTCAACGTTTCTTACCGAGACTCCCTCGACGAATTTCGTATTGTGTCTGACGATGTCGACGACGGTCTTTTTAGAGACCTTGGTAGCGGAGTGCTGAGAGGTGACGATCGTAACGGAATCGATTGTGTCCTTGTCGAAGAAAGCTATCTTGAAGAGCCATATCGCATTGACGAAATACAGCACGGACAAGGATACGATGATGACGTGCACCAGCTTGTTGCCTTGTACGTCGGACGCGAAACTCTCGCCGATGCTTCCGTTAAACACTATCAATAGGAATAACAATACGAATAAGAACGATAAAACGATGAACGAAACCGTAAGAAACTTTTGTAAGTTGTTGTTTTTTTGCATTTCTCTATCTCCTTATAATAATTTCGTTAAGCGGCACAACGCGGCTTATTCTCCCGCGACGATATCTCTCAATGCCGACAGGTTTAGTATGGTTATTTTATCCTTCCAAAAATCAATTATCTTTTCGTCTCTCATTCTCATCATCTCTCTGGACATCGAGGGACGCGAGACATTGAGATATTCTGCCATTTCGTTACGATTCTTCCCGAGAAGCACAACGTCCGTACGCTGTTCTTCCCAAGCGGCGTAGATGAGCTTGGCGATTTTTAAGCGCATGCTCTTGATGGACAGATAGTCGTTGTCCTGCTTGGCGGTGCGGACTCTTTCCGCGAGCGTACGGAGGGTGTTGGTGAGGAGCTTCTGGTGATACGGGCAGGTCTTGCTGCACTGCTTGACTATCGTAGAGACCGTTATGAACATAACGTGGGCTTCCTGAGACGCGATGACGACGGAGTACGGATAGACTCTCTCGTCCAGATAACCGTCCACCTCTCCGAAAGTATCGCCGTCGAGGAGTTCTCTCTCCACGACCTTTTTATTGCCCAGCGTCTCGGAAAACGCAATCCCCGCACCGTCCAGAATTATACCTATCTCGTCCGCGGGGTCTCCCTTGCGGACAATGACGGTCCCCTTGCTGTAGACGACCACTCTAGCTCTGAGACAATCGAATATCGCATTGACCTCGTCCTCTTCGAAGTCTCTGAAGAGGGGGCAACGCTTAAGACACTTCATAATATTAAAAGCCATAATTCCTATTCCTACCGTTTTGTTGCTCCGGATACAAACGAGTATATCACGAACGGCGCGTTTTAGCAAGAGAAAACTTAAAAATCGTATGCCTCGACAAAAAATTTTTTATCCGACCGAGGCATATCGCGAAAAAACTTGAAATTCTACCGATATGGTGATAAAATACGAGTATGCAATATCAAGGTCTGGACAAAAAACTACACGACGCAATATCGCCGATATTCAAATCGACCATCATCACCGCCGACGGAGCGGTGGCGAAATTTTTGCAAGAAATTGCAAAAACACCGGAGTTTTTCGGTATAATCAAAGAGGTCAGCAACGGATTCGATTACGCTACGGAGCTGAGGAAGCTAACCTACGGCTCGGAAAAAAGCGAAATCAACGTCCCTCAAAACAAGCGCACGCTCGTGGCGCTTGTTACGAGACTGCTGTACGACTTCAACAAGGGCGAAAAAAGCATCATCGACTTCATTACGACCACTTTTAAGTCTCCCTCTTATCAGGAATCGTACAGGAAATTCGTCGACAAGCTGATCACTCCGTATGCGGACGCATTCGCGTATCTGGCGGAAGGCGGCACCGCGCCTAAAGAAGAGCTGGAAATAGCCGAAAAGCTCCCCGAGACTCCCTTCTCCGATATGGTCGCGGACGAGACCAGATATTATCTGGGACTGCTTCGTAACAAGCTCGACGGCATCGCCAATCTACCCGAGGTCGGCAGAGCCGATATCGGCACAGCCCTGTCGGGAATGGAATACGTGTTGGACGCGAAAAATCCTCTCCTCATCAAGCTGGCTTTCGTCGCAATCAAAAACACTTTCGCCTTATATCGACTAGAAGCGATAGAAATCGCCGGAATGGAAAGACTTTTCAAAACGTTCGGCATTTTATAAATTCATAAATAAGGTTTATTTAAAATAGGCTTTAGTATGTTAACGGGAGAATTAACTTACGAAGCCTTTTTTTATGGCGGAAAAAAACTCGTCGTGGACGGCGTCAAAAGGACAGTATCCTTTTCGCCCGAAAAAATCGAGTTGTTGATCGCCGGGGATCTTTTTGAAGTACTTGGAGAAAAACTGACCGTATCCTACATCGGAGACGGCGTCGTCGAAATAGAAGGTATCGTCGACGGATTCGGGAGACGCCGACAATGAAAAACCTCGTCCGTCTGCTAGTCCGAGGCTCTCCGTCCGTTGCGATATCCGTCATAAGGCGAGAAAACGTCCCCGTGTACGACGTCGAATCGACCTCCGACGGCACGACGCTGTCCGTAGAAAAGAAAAACCTGAAAAAAGTCGAAACCGTATTGACCGAGGCAGGCAGAAAGTACGTCGTCGTCAACGGATACGGAGGAAGGAAGTTTTTCTCTTCTCTTCTGCTTCGTCTGGGCATCCCCCTAGGGTTGATACTCTCCGTCGCCGTATGCGCGATATATTCGCAATACGTCTATCGGCTGGAAGTCAAGTCGGACGGTTTCTTTTCCGACCGCATAATAGAATTGCTCGAAGAGTCTTACGACGTATTCCCCATAAAAAAGTCGGACTTCGACGAAAACGTTTTCAATGAACGGCTCCTGTCTCTCGAAGGCGTTTCGATGGCTACGTCTAAGGTCATAGGCACGACTTTAGTATGCGAAATTATCGAATCCAGTACCCCAAACCCCACTATAGACCTGTCCGAGCCTATAGCGCTGGTTGCTACGGAAGACGCCGTAATCACGCGCGTTTCGGTGTGGTCGGGACGAGCCGCGGTAAAGGTGGGCGACGTCGTCAAAAAGGGGGACGTATTGATAGAGCCGATACTGGTCGTCGGCGACAAAGAGCTTCCCGTGAGAGCTTCCGGCGAAGTGGAAGGGAGAGTTTTTCGTTGTGAAAAAATCGCCTATCCTACCTCTTCCGTATCCTCCGTCCGCACCGGCAGATACGTAGAAAAGACCGAGTTGTCTCTATGGGGACTGAGCACGCCTTCTTTCACCCCCGACTACGCATTCGAGACGGAGACCGAGAAATATTATCTGTCCTCCCTTCTGCCTATCGAAGTCAAGCTCGTACGCTACTATGAAGTAAAAGAAATCGTTACTTCTATAGACGAGAGTTTTTTCACGGACGAGTACGTAAGTTCTCTTGCGGAAGAAATGAAAAAGCGGCTTCCCGACGGCGCGGAGCCCGTTGAGAGCCACTTCCGACTAAAAAAACTGGACAATATATATATTTTAGAGTTATACTATGAAACAGAGGAAAAAATATATGAAAGTAAAATTAACCGAAAAACTGGATCGGACGATTAAAAAAGAATATTCCCCTAAGCAGCAGCTTGCGCTCAGAATCATATTTAGCATAGTGGTGGCTTTTATGATGGGCGTGTTGATAGAGATAGCGAGGCTCGGTTTCAAAGACTTCTTCGGGTCTCTGACCTCGGGACGTCTCTGGTTGGAAATGGGTTGCGTGACGGCAATCATCACGATAGTGCTCCTCATCATCGTCGCGTATCTCGTCATCAATAAAAAGCAAAGTCCTCAATATTCGGGAAAAGTCTTCAGAATAATACTGGTGTCGATGTTTATCACCTTCGTCATATCGCTGATAACCGTCCATCTGTTCAACGAAATTCTGATTATGCCCATAGCTCTGTCCGGACTCATCATCGCGGCGCTGGTGGGCAGAAGACTGGGACTCATCGTCAACGTCTTGCTCAATCAAGCGTTTTATATCTCCTACGTAATGCTCTTCGGCGGAGATTTCATCTTCGAAACCGCCACCGCCCTTCTCGTATCGGTCATAGGCGGCACCGTACTTATATTGATGATCCCAAGAAGCAGTTCTCGTATCAGATATCTGGGCGCGGGACTGCTGGTTTCTCTGCTGTCGGCGTGCGTAGGAATGATTTCTTCCACTCTTAAAAACACCGACTTCATCAACATCCTGACGGACGGTCTGTGGGCTTTCGCTTCGACTTTTTTGTCGGTAGCCTTGTTTATCGTCGTCTCGCCGCTGTTCGAAGTCGTCTTCAATGTAGGGACTACGTTCCGTCTTAACGAATTGTGTTCTTTTAAAGCTCCCCTTCTCAAGAGACTCGCCACCGAGGCACCGGGGACCTTCAATCACTCGATTACGGTAGCAAATCTCGCCGAACTGTGCGCGCTCAACATCGGAGAGAACTCCGTCCTGGCAAAAGCCGCCGGATACTATCACGACGTAGGCAAGCTGACCAATCCGAAATGCTTTATAGAAAACCAAACGGACGGCGTCAATCCTCACGACGATTACATCCCGGAAGTTTCCGTCCAGCTCATAGTCAATCACACCGGCGACGGATACGAACTGATAAAAAAAGCGCACCTTCCGGACGTACTTGCCGACGTGTGTCTGGAGCATCACGGCACGACCGCGGTCAACTACTTCTACTATAAAGTCCGTAGTCTCGCTCGTCGCGACGTGGACAAAGAAAACTTCGTATACGGCGGTCCCAAGCCTCAGAGCAAAATAGCCGCCATCATAATGATAGTGGACACCGTAGAAGCCGCCACCAGAGCCAAGGAAGGCGGATTCGACGGCGAAAAAGAGCTCCGCTCTTTCATCCATACGCTTATTAAATCCAAGGAAGAAGAGGGACAATTCTCCGAATGCAACCTCACTACTTCCGATATGGCGAAAATCGAGGACACTCTGACGTTCGCCATCCCCAATATTTCACATAAGAGAATAGAGTACTGATGATTAACGTTTTTAATGAAAAGTATCGCGTCATAATAGAAGACGTGGAAAAAAGAGTTTTGTCGCGCTTCAATATAGAAGAAGAGGACGTTGAAGTCGAAGTCGATTTTTTGTCTCCTGACGAGATGCAGGCTCTTAATAAAGAAGCCCGCGGAGTGGACGCGCTCACGGACGTGCTGTCTTTTCCGTCTCTAGAAGTCGCCCTGCCGTTCATTCGCGACGACTATCCCGACGATATCGACCCCGAGACCGACGCCGTAATACTGGGCGAAATATACATCTCCGAAGATCGTGCCACGGAACAAGCCGCCGAGATAGGCAATACCCTAGAAGAGGAAATCGCATTTCTTACTTGTCACGGTATGCTTCACCTGTTAGGCTTCGATCATATGGAAGAAACCGAAGCCGAAGAAATGTACGCTCTGCAGAGAGAGATCCTCGGTCGAGCCGACGACGGTAAAACGGACACCTACAACGAAGGCGCCGCCGTCGATTATAAATACGGCAACGTAGCCGTCGTGGGACGTGCCAATGCAGGGAAGTCGACTTTCGTCAACAGCGTGGTCGGAGAAAAAGTTTCCATTGTCTCCTGGAAGCCTCAGACGACCCGTAACGGCATTATGGGTATATACACCGACAACGAGGCTCAGATAGTTTTTATAGACACTCCGGGACTACATTCTCCTAAAAATCGCCTCGGCAGATATATGATGAAGAGCGTCAGCTCCGCTCTCGACGACGCCGATCTTATTCTCTACGTCGTAGACGGCGAAAAGGGTCTCCGCGACGAGGACAAGCGCCATATATCTCGCTACCTCGAGTCGGGGCTTCCTATGGTCGTAGCCGTCAACAAAGTCGACCATATAGAGAAGAGCCGCGTTATGGAAATACTGACCGCATTGTCTCAATATCGAGAAATATCCGCAGTGGTCCCGATGTCCGCCTTAAGAGGTCGCAACGTAAAAGCCGTCCTCGACGAGCTGAAAAAGTTCCTCCCAGAAGGCGACAAGCGTTATGAAGACGACGATTATACTCTGTCCGATATGCGCTTTATGGCAGCGGAAATCATCCGCGAAAAGGCTCTCCGCCTACTCGGTGAAGAGGTTCCCTACGGAATAGGGGTCAGCATCAACAAATACGAGTATCGCGAGACGGGCAATCTCATCGATATAGACGCCGACGTGGTCGTCGAAAAAAAGAATCATAAAGGAATAGTTCTCGGAAAAGGCGGTGCGATGATTAAAAAAATCGCCACCTACGCCAGAATAGACCTCGAAGAAATCACCGGAGCGAAAATCTTTTTGGCGCTCTGGGTCAGAGTAAAAGAAGAATGGCGTAACGATCAGTTGGTTTTATCCGATCTCGGATACGTCAAGAAAAAAGAAGACTAAAAATCGAGCTAGTCCGACAAAAAGTTTCGTTTATCCCTCCTATTGTTGTCAATAATGTTACGTAAGGAGGCATGAATGAAAAACGTATATTGGGAAAGCTTCAAAAAGACAGGAAAAATAGCAGACTATCTGCTATCGAAAATGGATGAAGAGGAAAGAAACCGCGATAACGGGAATAGTAGCGAGGAGCATTGACTACAAGGACAACGACAAGCTCCTGACCGTCGTAACGACGACCGGGACGGTGAGCGTTATCATTAAGGGTGTAAGGAGCGAACAAGCCAAACTGAAGTTGGCTTGTTCGCTCTTTTCTCTGGTAGACTACTCCTGCATGGAATGCGCCGGCGGTCTGTATCAGGCAACGACCGCGGCGGTCCTTAGGCAACACTACGCCGTATGGACGGATATCAAACGCTACTCGGCGGCGTCCGTCCTGACGGAAGCCGTAGCCAAAGTTTCTTCCGAGGGCAACGACACTTCGGAAGAATTGGAGCTGTTAAAAAATCTCTTGGAAATCGTGGACGAATCGGACATCAATCCTCTCGTCGTCGCCGCATACGGTCTCAATCTGCTCTTTTCTCTGGAAGGAGTCGATTATGAAGAATTTGCCATACCGTTACGCGAGCGCGAGCTATTGACGGCTCTTAACAATGCCAAACCGACGGAACTAGACGCACTGGACTCGACGGAGCCGCTCCTTCTTGCGCTACTCGGGACCATGGGGAGAATATATCACTATGCTTTCTCCGCCAAACTCAACTCCGTATACGAAACGATAAAAACGTTCTCTCTCTAAAAAGGAATAGATATGAAATCCGTTATATTGTATTACTCCCGCTCCGGCGTAACCGAAAGTCTTGCGAAAAGAATTCGGTCCGACCTTGGTATAGAAGCGATTAAAATAAAACCAAAAAGAAAATACGGCTCGTATTTGACAGCCGTCCTCAGAGTTATGCTGGAGCGACTCTTAGGCGAACAAAAGTCATCCACCCCCGCGCCCGATCTCTCTGAATACGACACGGTCTTCATCGGATATCCCGTATGGTATCAGAATCTGCCGGCTTTTGTAGGAGAGTTTCTCTCTCGTTGCGACTTAAAAGGCAAAAAAATCGTGCCGTTTGCGTCCTTCGGAGCGACCGACGTCAACTATACCTTAGCTACTCTTCAGGAAAAATGCCCCGGCGCGGAAATCGTCTATCCGTACAACAACGGAATGACAAAAAAGGACGATTACGAACTTTGGATATCCAAGTTTTCCGAATAATTTTTATACTGAATACAAATAACTAAAAAATAACAACAACTTTTAAAATTTATTAAGAGGTTTTAAAAATATTTAATAAAGAATTAAAAAGTTTTTAAAAAGAACTTAAATTTCATTTTCTATTTAAGTTCTTTGATTTTAGTTGATGATTTTATCCGATGAATTTTGATTAATTTCGTTCCAATGTTCATCCGTCATCACGTTTACGTGACACAATCTAATTTCGCCTATAAGTGGCACAGACATTTTTTCGGAATGATGGTATTGAAAACCGAGCTTTTCTTGTACTCGCTCAGATTTCAAGTTACCGTCATAGTAACCGCACCAAATAGTCATCATCCCGAGGTCTTCAAATCCGTGACGGAGCAATTTTCTTCCGGCTTCCGACATATAACCTTTTCCCCAGAAAGGTTTCCCGAGCCAATACCCGAGCTCACACTCATCGTCTTGTTTAGCAAGGTCGGAAATTCCGTACGGTATCAGTTCAATTGCACCGATTGCTTTATTGTTATCCTTTTCGCAAATAGCATAGCATTCCTCTCCGCACAAAACGTTTCGTATGACGTCAAGACTTTCTTCTTTCGATTTATGAGGCATCCAGCCTGCAACAGGTCCCACATCGGGGTCGCCGGCATATTCAAAAAGACTATCGACATCATCTTCTGTCCATTTTCTGAGAATCAATCGCTCCGATTTAAGCATATAATATCTCCTTAATATGACCGTCACGCCTCTAATATTACAAATATTATACAATAACCTCGCACGGCTTACAAAATAAATTTTTGCATCTACTCTCAATAAAAATGTATTCCATTAGCTTAAAGAAAACACGCATTTAACGTTAACCGAATCGTGCCGTTTGATAAAGTATTTTACAAAGAAATAAAATTTAACTAAAGTTTAAGTTGTTACATTTTAGGTATAGAAGTCAATCTGGATATCGTGTTATAATAAATAAAAATTGTGGAGCTCTTTTATTAAAGCAAGATAAAAGGAGAAAATCAAATGAGACGTAAAGGATTTGTTTCTGTGATCGGAAGTTTAATAGGACTATTATTATTTTTTGCAGGGATTTTAATCAACAATTTTTCAAAAATTTATTGGATAGGCTTCCCGATATTAATTATCGGCGTTATTATCTTCATTGTATGCCTTATTCTCTGCATTAAAAACGGAAAAAGTAAACAAGCTCCTCAATCTATATCTACGCAAGAAGATAAAATCGTAGCCGTAAAAATTCTAGGCACACGCACGGGCAAAGAAACCCGAGTTTTAGCTACATACAATTTTACTATATATTCATTCCTTGTGCTTTACGAAAACGGTAAACGCGACGTGATCGAATGTAAAAAAGATTCGAATGAATTCAACGAGCTGATAAAACACATCGACGTTAAAAACATCATCGAAGAAACGATAGACTGTTAAACATTACGTAATTTGAAGTATTGTGATTTGTCAAGCGTTTTTCAGTAGATTTTTGAAATTTTCTGAAAAATTTTTATTTCGTTCATAAAATCGCCTGATTTCCACTGTTCCATTATACTTTTTTCGCCTGAAAAAGTGTAATTGTAAAATCTGATGTGACGCATCAATTACAAATCCCTTCGTTATTCTACGTGGTCGGATTCCATTATGCTGTGATTTCATTAAGAGTGATCCTATCCGTCCGTAGAGATGGATTTAGTTAAGAATGCTACATCAACTCTGTCGATATGATATTGCTCGTTACCCCTCAATAATGAGATGTTTGCATTAACGTGGCTACTGCCTCTCATCATTAGGCGGAGCCTCCCTCATTTCGTCCTGCGAATATCATTTGCTTTAGGCAAACATCATTGAAAAAGCACTTGTAGAAACAAGTGCTTTTTTTGGCTCCCCTGTCTGATTCGAACAGACGACCTAGCTCTTTTCTCCCCATACACGGTTTCGTGTACGGGGACCCCGCATTTAATGTTAACCGCGTCGTGCCGTCTGTATATCTGATTACATAAAAAAAGAACACTGCTTTAACAGTGTCCTTTGGCTCCCCCTGTCTGATTCGAACAGACGACCTAGCTCTTTTCTCCCCATACACGGTTTCGTGTACGGGGACCCCGCATTTAATGTTAACCGCGTCGTGCCGTCTGTATATCTGATTACATAAAAAAAGAACACTGCTTTAACAGTGTCCTTTGGCTCCCCCTGTCTGATTCGAACAGACGACCTAGCGGTTAACAGCCGCTCGCTCTAACCTGCTGAGCTAAGGAGGAATAAAAAACGCGGCAACCCCTACCCTCCCGGACCGTCTCCAGTCAAGTACTATCGGCGCAGAAAGGCTTAACTTCTGTGTTCGGTATGAGAACAGGTGGATCCCTTTCGCTTACGTCACCGCGAATTGCTGAACATATCAGCGCAACTAAATTGCACTCACACATTCACAACTGCATAACCTTTAACATAAATACTCACTCATTTTTCTGAGGTATTATTAGACTCTTTCACAAAAATTGTGATTAAGCCCTCGACCTATTAGTATCGCTCAGCTGAATACATTACTGTACTTACACCTCCGACCTATCAACCTTGTCGTCTACAAGGGGTCTTACTATCTTATGATATGGGATATCTAATCTTAAGGCAGGTTTCACGCTTAGATGCTTTCAGCGTTTATCTCATCCGCACTTCGCTACCCTGCT
>CAZTFQ010000026.1:0-14058 GCA_964613035.1 uncultured Christensenellaceae bacterium
TGAAGTGTAGTAGACCTACTCGAACCTCGAGCATCGCAGTCTTGCGTGGTAGGTGCGCTCGGATAATCGAAAAGAAAAATTAGTCGAGTGGGCGCTTGGTATACACCGTATGAAGAAGCTCATGAGCACGATGACTGTTAGGTTCTCCGAGATAGGTTGCGTAGAGTTCTTGCACGCAAGGATTCTCGTGAGACTTACGGAGCTGCATGGATTGATCTCCGTCGTAGATTGCCTGAGCGCGGAGGGCTCTGTAATCGACGTTGTTGCGGATATCGGCGGAAACTATAGGTTGACCGCCACCGTTGATACAACCGCCAGGGCAAGCCATGATTTCCACGAAGTGATAGCTGACCTTGCCGTCGCGGAGAGCTTCCATCAATGCGCGAGCGTTTTTAAGTCCCGACGCTACCGCCACGCGGACTTCTTTACCTGCGACGATGTAGGAGGCTTCTTTAATGCCCTGCATACCTCTGACCTCGGTGAACTCGAGTTTTTCGAGAGGTTGACCGCCGACTTTTTCTACTACCGTACGGAGAGCCGCTTCCATAACGCCGCCCGAGGCGCCGAAGATGAGACCTGCACCGGAGTGCATTCCGAGAGGCGCGTCGAATTCTCCTTCTTCCAGAGAATTGAATTGAATGCCTTGGCGCTTAATAAGTCTGGCGAGTTCTCTCGTCGTAAGGACCGCGTCGATATCGGGGATACCGTTGACGCTCATTTCCGGACGGAGTTTTTCGTACTTCTTGGCGGTACAGGGCATAACGGTGACGACATAGATATCTTCGGGGTTTTTGCCGAGTTTTTCCGCATAATACGACTTGGCTATCGCGCCGAACATCTGCTGAGGGGACTTACAGGTAGAGAGATTGCCGAGGAACTCCGGGAAGTTGTGCTCGATGAACTTAATCCAACCGGGAGAGCAGGACGTAATGAGGGGGAGCTTACCGTAATTGGAGAGGCGGTTGATGAATTCCGTCCCTTCTTCCATTATGGTGAGGTCCGCGGCGAAGTTGACGTCGGAGACTTCGTCCACGCCGAGCTTACGCATGGCGGTGATCATTTTCCCTTGCTGATTACTGCCGATGGGGTAGCCGAATTCTTCGCCTATAGCCACTCTGACCGCGGGAGCGGGAGCCATAATGACGTATTTATCGGGATCTGCTATCGCCGCTAGGACGTCGTCTATCTCTTCTCTTTCTCTGAGCGCTCCGGTGGGGCAGACGTTGACGCACTGACCGCAATTGACGCAGGACGAAGCCGCCAAAGGCATCTCGAAGGCGCAGTCTATACGCGTGGCGAAGCCTCTCGCATTGGCTCCGATGACGGATACGGACTGATATTCTTTACACGCCGCCACGCAACGCTTACAGAGGATACACTTATTGTTGTCGCGGATAATGGACGGGGTCACGTCAACTTCGTAAGAATTTTCCGCACCTTTATATTTACCGTCTTCACAACCGAGCTCGTTGGCGAGAGCCTGCAGCTCGCAATTGCCGCTGCGCACGCAGGAGGTACACTTCTTGTCATGGTCGGAGAGGAGTAGTTCTACGGTCGTTTTTCTGGCGTCGAGGACGCGCTTGCTGTTGGTGACGACTTCCATACCCTCAGAGACTGGATACACGCACGCGGCGACCAGCGATCTGGCCCCCTTGACTTCTACGACGCAGACTCTGCACGCGCCGATGGCGTTGATGTCTCTTAAATAGCACAGCGTAGGGATACGAATTCCGACGCTTCTAGCGGCGTCGAGGATGGTGGTGCCTTGAGGCACGCTGACGGGTTGACCGTTGATTTTAATATTAACCAGTTTTTCCATAATTCGTTCTCCTATTTTTTGCTGATTGCCTTAAACTTACAGTTGCCCATACATACGCCGCACTTAAGGCACTTATCGGCGTCTATCGCGTACGAGGGGAGCTTATGACCTTCCGCGATATAGTCGGTCTTGGTTATGCAGCCTGCGGGACAATTCCTGGCACAGAGACCGCAACCGATACACTTGTCTTTATCGATACTGAAGCGGAGGAGATGTTTGCAAGCGCCTGCCGGGCAAGTTTTGTCGACGATGTGAGCAACGTACTCGTCGCGGAAATATCTGAGTGTGGATAAAACGGGGTTGGGGGCAGTCTGTCCGAGACCGCAGAGAGCGTTGTCCTTGATGTAATAACAGAGTTTTTCCATATCGTCGAGGTCCTGTAGCGTCGCCTGACCGCGAGTGATTTTGTCTAGATACTCGAGCAGCCTCTTGGTTCCGATACGGCAAGGAGTACATTTACCGCAAGACTCGTCGACGGTGAATTCCAAGAAGAACTTGGCGATATCGACCATACAGTTGTCTTCGTCCATTATTATCATTCCGCCGGAGCCCATCATGGAGCCTATGGCGATCAGATTGTCGTAATCTATCGGGATATCGAAATGTTCCGCGGGGATACAGCCGCCTGAAGGACCGCCGGTTTGAGCCGCTTTAAATTTCTTCCCGTTGGGCACGCCGCCGCCGATATCTTCTATAACCTCTCTAAGGGTGGTACCCATAGGAATCTCGACGAGACCCGTGTTGGTAATTTTACCGCCCAGAGCAAAAACCTTGGTGCCTTTACTCTTCTCTGTACCCATGGAAGCGAACCAATCGGCGCCTTTAAGAATAATCTGAGCGATGTTGGCGTACGTCTCGACGTTGTTGAGAATGGTAGGCTTGCCGAAAAGTCCTTTGACCGCAGGGAACGGAGGACGGGGACGAGGCTCGCCTCTGTGACCTTCTATAGAGGTCATGAGGGCGGTTTCTTCACCGCAGACGAACGCTCCCGCGCCGAGTCTGATTTCTATATCGAAATCGAATCCTGTGCCTAAAATATTTTTGCCGAGAAGTCCGTATTCGCGGGCTTGCTCTATGGCTATTTTACATCTCTCTACCGCGATAGGGTACTCCGCGCGGCAATATATGTACCCCTGATGAGCTCCTATGGCGTATCCTGCTATCGCCATCGCTTCGAGGACCGCGTGAGGATCGCCCTCGAGGACGGATCTGTCCATAAACGCGCCGGGGTCGCCCTCGTCGGCATTACAGCAGACGTATTTGACGTCGCCGGGTTGTCTCATGGCGAACTCCCACTTTCTTCCCGTAGGGAATCCTCCGCCGCCTCTGCCTCTTAATCCGGACTTGGTTATCTCTGCGACAACTTCTTCGGGAGTCATCTCTTTAAGAACCTTAATGAGCGCCATATATCCGTCGTGACCGATATACTCGTCTATGTTTTCGGGGTCGATTACGCCGCAGTTTCTTAAAGCGACACGCGTTTGTTTTTTATAAAAGTTGGTTTCGGACAACGCGGTGACTTGGACTCCGCCGTGTTTTTCCTGATGAAGCAGTCTGTTGACTATTCTGCCTTTTACGATATGCTCGTCGACTATTTCCGCCACGTCTTCCACCTTAACGTTGCTGTAAAAGGCGCCTTCCGGATAGACTATGATGACGGGACCTACCGCGCACAGACCGAAGCACCCCGTCTTGACGAGCTGAACTTCGTTTTCCAGACGACGTTCTTTTATAAGTCTTTCGAATTCCGCGGCTATCTCTCCGCTATGGTTGGACGTACAACCCGTGCCGCCGCAGACTAAAACGTGATTTCTAAACATTTTCTTTCCTCCTATGCGGTATATTCGGAGACGACATTGCCGCCGACGATATGTTTTTCGATAATCTCGCGGGCTTTTTCGGGGGTCAGCGAGACATAAGTGACTTTGGGTTGGTTAGGAACAAAAACTTCTACTACCGGTTCCGCCGCGCACACGCCCAAGCAACCGGTGCGCATAACTTTGACGTTGTATAATCTTCTGTCGGCTACTTCGTCGACAAGTGCGTTGAAAACCTCCATCGCGCCTGCGGCTATTCCGCACGTCGCCATGCCGACGACGATCAGAATCTCGCTCTCGACGGGGTTTTCTCTCAGAACGATTTGCGATTGCATTTTATCCCTGATTGCCATAATATCAGCGATAGTTTTCATACTGTTGTTCCTCCAAGAATTGATTTTTGATTTGAGTTGATTAGCTCTTTTAGGAGCTTTATCGCGACGGGGAGACTTTTCTCTCCGAGCTCTTTTAACGTCTCCGACACGTCCGTCGTCGAAACGTCGTCACCGCTAATAAGCGTAAATGTTATCCGTACTTCTCTCTCTTCCGTAAGCAGCGTCGCTATCGCGTCGCCGAGGTTGCCTATTGCTGTATTCGGCGAAAACTCCGCTTCGACCGTCGTACCCGACGAGTCGGAGTCGATATTCAGTTTTCCCCGATGCATAAGGGTCGCTTTTCTTAAATACGGCAGTCCCAGACCGCTTACGGCTCCGTCTGAAGGCTCTTTTTGAGACGCTTCTATCAACTTCTCCTTATCGGCGCCAACGTCGTCCGATATGACCAGCGTCGTTCCGTCGCCTTTAAGATCAACCGTTATATCCAGTCTCGAGGCTCCTGCGCGGAGAGAGTTATAAGCGATATCGGCTATATAATGAGCGATATCTTTAAGCACCTTATGCGTATTTCCTTAATATCCCCGGGATATCGTCGGGGACGAGACGTCCGTAGACGTCGCCGTTGACGGTCAGCACGGGAGCCAAACCGCAACATCCTATACAACGAGTGGCGGTGAGAGAATATCTGCCGTCCGCGGTAGACGTCCCCTCGGAAATGCCGAGTTCTTTCTCGAGTCTTGCCATAAGGTCGCCGGAACCTTTGACGTAGCAAGCCGTCCCGAGGCACACTGCTATCTCGTATTCGCCTTTAGGCGAAAGCTTAAACTGGGCGTAAAACGTGGCGACGCCGAAGGCTTCTTCAAGCGAAACGCCGATGACCTCAGCCACTATTCTTTGGACTTCTATAGGAAGATATCCGTATATCTCCTGTGCGGTTTGGAGCGCGGGCATGAGAGCGCCTTTTTCGTTTTTAATGAGCTCGAGTCTTTTTCTTAACTCCTGTTCCTGCTCGGGCGTGCCTCTAAAAGGCGCGGTACCGATTTTGATCTTTGCCATTGTGACCTCCAATCGAAAAAGTATTTATCTTGCTTTATAATGTTTGACGCCCTTCCTTTTATGCTCGGACGTACGGAAGCGTCTTTCTATAATCGCGCGAGCCTCGTCGCCGATTTCTTTCCCTTCTATATACGCGTCTATATCCTTATAACTAACGCCCATTTCCTTTTCGTCCGTCTGATCTTCGGACAACGCCGCCGAAGGGGCTTTAGTCAAGAAGGCTTTCGGGCAATCGAGATACTCGAGATACTCGTAGACCTCCGTTACGGTGAGATCGGATATCGGATTGATATCGGACGCGCCGTCGCCCCATTTAGTGAAATATCCCATAGTTATCTCGCTGAGATTTCCCGTCCCCGCCACGAGATAATTGCGACGTTGCGCTATATTATACAGAATAGCCATTCTGAGTCTGGGGTTGACGTTGATGTAAGCCAAATCGCTCTGCTCCGACACGGCGTCTTTTACCGCATCGACGAAAGCGTCTTTTATCGGCGTAACGTCGACTTCCGCGGTCTCTATGTCGAATTGCTCGTGAAGCGTCAGCGCGTCGTCGCGGTCCATTCCGTAATTACGACGGCTCTGACAGGGCATAATGACACCCAGCACGTTGGGGGTGGCACGCTTGGCCAAAATAGCAACCAGCGCGCTGTCTTTTCCTCCGCTGCTGCCGAAGACGATGCCGTCGGCGTGAGCTTCTTTAAGCGCGTTCTTTATAAAATCTACTCTTTTTTCTATATCCTCGCGGATAAAATCTCTGTTCATAATCAAAAATTCCTCAATCTTCCAGCCTAATATAATTTTTGATATAACTCTATAACAATACTATATAATTATAACAAAGCCTAAAGCATAAATCAATATGCAATTTTAAAATAAACTCAAATTTTTTATTGCAGTTACTCGGTCATAAAAAAGGGCGGTAAAAACCGCCCGAAATGGTTGTATAGACCTATTATTAGTCCTCGCATCCGCAATCGCAGTGGTGGTGATGATGCTCTCCGCCGCAGTCGCAATGATCGTGGTCGTGGTCGCAATCGCACTCGCCGTCGCAATCGCAATGGTCGTGCTCGCAACCGCAATCGCATTCGGACATCTCGTTAAACTTATCTATAATTCTCTCGATGACGTCCTCGTCGTCCACGGGATAGAGGATGGATTCGTCTTCCTCGTCCACGATACGGCAGATGAGCGGATCGTCGTAGAGAACTTCTTCTTCTATAATCTCCGCCAGTACGATGTACTCGTTGTCGTCGTTGTCCAGTTCTACGCTGCCGAGGAGTTCAAACTCATGTTCGTTTCCCTCGTCGTCGGTAAGAGTAACCACGTCCATGGTGTTGTCTACGAATTCTTCGTTATCGATTCTTTCATCAATCATAATAAATACACTCCTGATTGTTATTTTGTTTAGTATAGCACACTTCTCGTCAAGATAAAAGTATTTGACACGATATTGACGTAAATTGTATAATTCATTAAGAAACCACCTTGTCACAACGGAGAAAAAATGTTCAGATTAGGCAACGATTGGCAGGAGCTGCTCGCTCCCGAATATGAAAAAGAATACTACGTACAACTGAGAAAATTCCTTATAGAAGAATATCGCAATCACGTCGTGCACCCCGATATGGGAGAGATTTTTTCCGCGTTGACGACGACGGCGTATAAAGACGTCAAAGTTGTCATTCTCGGGCAGGATCCGTATCACGGATACGGTCAGGCTCACGGGATGTGTTTTTCCGTAAAAAGAGGCGTCCAACCGCCGCCTTCTCTTGTCAATATTTTTAAAGAATTATCGGCAGATTTAGGGTTAGGTATCCCGAAATACGGCTTTTTGGAGCCCTGGGCTAAGCAAGGCGTTCTTTTACTCAACACCGTACTGACCGTAAGACACGGTGAAGCGTTGTCTCACAGAGGCAAGGGCTGGGAGCAGTTCACGGACAGGGTCATAACTCTCCTCAACGAGCGCGAGGACCCCGTCATCTTCGTACTATGGGGTGCCCAAGCCAGATCTAAAAAAGCCCTTATAACCAACCCCCGTCACTACGTAATAGAGTCTGCCCACCCGTCGCCGTTGTCCGCGTACAACGGGTTCTTCGGCTCGAGACCTTTCAGTAAAATCAACGGTATCCTTCGGTCGGAAGGAAAAGAGCCCGTCGATTGGAGTCTGGAATGAGGTCGGAAGACGATAAACGTATCAAATACGCCGTATCGGCGCTTATCACGATAATTACGCTGCTCGGCGCCGCAGCTCTGGGCGTGGCAATAATACTGTCCGAGCTTCTATATCCCGAGATAGAAGAATTTTCCGATTGCCCCGATTGGTACAAAACGTTTTTATTAACCTCGCTGGTAGTGTCCGTGTACGGCGTCGTATGCGCACTGATTTTCAAAAGAAAAGCCCCTCGCCGATTGATATACTACTATATTATAGAGTCGAAAGTTTTCCTCAGCTTGCTCATCGCGGGATTCGTTCTTATGCTGACCGTCTTTATCGACGACGAAAATTACGTCGTCGACATCTTAATATGCGTAGGCGGCGCAATCGGAGCGGTAGGATTGTTCGGATTATCGGAAACCTTATTGGCATTGTACGCGAACAAAAACGGACGTCCGTACGTCCGACTGCTGACTGCGATCCGAGAAGTCGACCCTCGCGTCAAGATTTTCCGCCCCGCCTCGAGAAAAGAGATTGCGGAGCTGGAACAGTATCTGGGAGCAACCATTCCCGAAGAGCTGAGACATCTGTACGAGGAAACCGACGGAGACGGCAAGCTGATATATTCCGCAAAAATTTCCATGGCAATGACTCAAGTTTTACGCGAAACGTACTTCGAGAGGGCCCCCGAAGTCGAGAATCTCTTTTTCTTCGGCAAAGACAGTTGGGACAACTACGTCTGCTATCGCATCCTCGACGGTCGGTGTATAGAAGGTGCGATAATGCACTTCAACAATAAAACTCTAACCGTCTCCGCCGCTACCGAAGCTCTTGCGGAACTGATATTGTCATATTATCAACAATCTTAGGTTTATTTACTATTCTAACAATATAAAAGGACGTCTCCGTGGACGTCCTTTTCTTAAAACGTGTTAAGGTTATTACTATTTGACCTCTACGTCGGCACCGGCTTCTTTCAGCTTGCCTTCGATTTCGGCAGCGGCTTCTTTGGAGATGGCCTCTTTGATTGCCTTAGGAGCAGCTTCTACGAGAGCCTTGGCGTCGGCGAGTCCGAGTCCGGTGATCTCTCTGACGACCTTGATGACGGCGATCTTGTTGGCGCCGAATCCTTTAAGGATTACGTCAAACTCGGTCTTCTCTTCTTCTTGAGCTGCTTCGGCGGCGGCGCCACCGGCTACTACTGCTACGGGAGCCGCGGCGGAGATACCGAATTCTTCCTCGAGAGCGTGGACGAGGTCATTGAGCTCCATAACGGTCATACCTTTGATTTCTTCTATAAGTTTTTGCATATCTGCCATTGTTGTTTCCTCCAATAAAAATTTTTAATTGATTGATTACGCATTCTTTTCTGCGATTGCGTTGATCGCGCGGGCGAAGCTGGTGATTGGGGCGTTGAGCATACCCATAAGCATCGCGATGAGTTGTTCTCTAGAGGGCATGGTTGCGAGCTTCTCGACTGCTTTCTGGTCGCAGAACTGTCCGTCTGCCCAGCCACATTTGACTGCCATCTTCTTGAACTGTTTTTGCTTCTGAGCGAAGATTTTCGCGGGAGCGACGACGTCGTTGTCGCTGATAGCGAATGCGGAAGGTCCGTTGAGTGCTTCGTCGAAGTCGTTGATGCCCATTTCGTGGAGAGCTCTCGCTACGAGACGGTTCTTAAGGACGGAATAGGTGACGCCGTTTTTTCTAAACTCGTTACGGAGCTCGGTATCTTCGGCGACGGTCAGTCCCTTGTAGTCAACAACGATAAAAGATTTGGCATTCTCAAGACGATTCTTAATCTCTGCTACTTGTTCTTTTTTAAGTTCTTGAGCTTTCGACATTATATACCTCCTTCTATATTAAAAATTCCGCTCTGCTTCAGACTGCAAGGCGGAAATAGAAGTATAAGTCTATCTCTGTATCCTTCTGTGCGAGCGTCCCGAGGGACATTAAAGCGTCTTGCTACTGGCAGTCTTAGAAGCGAAATTCTTTTTTTTTACTCTAATAATATATCCCAAAAAATCTCCTATGTCAAACGAAAACCGCCTACTTAAAAGATTTTTTGTCACTATTTTTATCTTATCGTTATCTGTCGATTATCACTTCTTTCTCGTACAGCATATCCGCGTAAGGCTCGTGAATTTTCAACTTAAATACGTTTTCCCTTTTCAGATATCTCGCCAAGTCCATATCCGTCTTGACGCAGTCGGGGATATAAGTCCCGCCTTGCGGTCTGTACGGTACGTCGCCGTGATAATCGCTGCCGCACGTGACGGACAGCTTTTTATCCCGCGCTATCTCGGGTATTACGTCGGAATAGGTGTTGCCGTATATGGGATGACAATTAATCTCTATGCCGTCGAGATAATCGGTATCGAGAACCGTCGTGCCGTTGCGGAAAGGATGTGCCTGGACGAGCGTCAGGTCATTTTCTCGACAAAATTCATATAATCCTCGTAAATCTTTCTTATACAATTCGGGATTGTCTCTCAATTGTTGAGGAGAAATTCCGTAAACCAGCATATGGACTCTTACGTCGAAATTCATCGTAACTTCTACGCCGAAAAAGACCTTGACGCCGACGGATTCGCCGTACGCCTTTGCCAAGTCGTATTCCTCGATATATTTTTCGAGCCACGCGTCGAATCCGATGTCGACGGTATAATACTCGCAGTAATGATTGGTCAAAACGATAGCGTCGAAGCCAGCCGCTTTCGCCTCGTCTATAACAATATTATAAGGTATACGACAACACGTGCTTATTCCCGAAGAATGGCAATGTAAATCACATAACATTAACTATACCTCCCGCAATCGATTGCTACTACGATTATACCACTATTCAAAATCATTTCCAACATAAATACTTACTTTCCTCGCGCAATAATCGATTTAAATCTATACCGAAACTTTCCTCCTAAAAATTTCTTTTTCAAATTTGCGTTGTTATGAATGCGAGGAGCATATATAATATCACGCCCTTAATCTTAAATATATTCTATAGGCAAAACCACCAAATCGTCTGCAAGATATAATTTATCGTCATACAAGCACACGATTGCCCCCGTGCCTCTCTTCTTATCTACGTCTTTATCTAAAATATCAAACGCAGAAGCCATTGCTTTATTAGGATTAGCACTCTTTTTAATTTCTATGGGATACAACGTTCCGTTCTCCTCAATTATTAATTCAATTTCGCTCTCCGTAACAACCAAATCTCCGTCTTCTTTTGCCCGTTTTTTATCTTTCCCTCTATAATAAAACACGTTAAAAGAATAATCGCAACCTTCATTGCTAAAAGACTTTAATATCTCGGAAATTACAAACGTTTCAAACATGTTCCCCGCAACGGCGCTTTGTTCCAACGCCTCGGCATTATTCCATTTCGAAAGATAACAAGCAAGCCCCGTATCCCTAAAATACAGCTTCGGCGTCTTTATCGCTCTGGTTAAGTGACTCGAATAATACGGCTGTAAAATAAATATGATTCCCGTTCTTTCCAGCACGGATATCCAATTTTTTATCGTCGCCTGCGTTACCCCGACTTCTTGCGCCACTGACGCATAGTTTAACATTTGCGCGGTTCTTGCCGCAACGGCAGAAAGAAATCGCATGAAAGCAATCGTATCTTTTATGCCGATTTCATCTTGAATATCTCTCTCCAAATACGTCCTTACATAAGACGAATAAAAGTCTAACCATTCTCTTTCCGTAACGTTTATTTCGGGATACATCCCGCGATGGATTGTCGCCCACAGATTATTATATGGCTTCAGCAGCTTTTCTCTTTCTTTTATATAATCTTCCGTGGGGACAAAATGCTTGTTGAATTCAACCCCGTTCAATTCACGCAAAGATAATCCTTGCAATTCTAAAATAGATATTCTGCCTGCTAACGACTCCTGAACTTTTGACATCAGTTTCATTTGCTGCGAGCCCGTTAAATAATAATTCTCGTACATATCGGGTTTATCGCACTCTATTTTTATATAAGGAAATATGTCCGACGCATATTGCACCTCGTCTATAATTGACGGCTTAGGCAAATTTTTTATAAAAAGTTTCGGATCGCCAATTGCCGTACTTAATAAAAGTTTATCATCAAAAGTCACATATCTTACGTTCGGAAACAACGTTTTTAGAAGCGTTGACTTGCCTACTTGCCTCGCCCCGGTAACGAGAATACATCTACTATTTTTAGCTCTTCTTAAAAGTACCGATTCTATATTCCTTTTAATATACATACAACACCTCCGTGCGACCAATCTGTAGTACAACTATATTATAGTCACAGACCGCACGTTTATCAAGTATATTACTTGTTTTTTTGTTTTACTAAAAATCATCGTGTAGTTTTACAATTTTAGACGAAAAATGCGACATATCTTCTTTTTAGTAATTTTTTTACCCCGTTTTTATCGAAAAAGCATAAAATAGAGCCTGTACCGAAAGATACAGGCTCGAAAACACAATATTTAGCGTTTTTATTAAATTTTAGTTTGGGATTTAGTCCCTGGGGTTCTTTATATTCGCTTGGGCGCTGGCAAGTCTTGCAATCGGTACTCTGAAAGGAGAGCAGGACACGTAGTCTACGCCGATAGCGTGGCAGAACTCAATGGAGGAAGGATCTCCGCCGTGCTCGCCGCAGATGCCGCAATGGATGTCTTTACGGGTCTGATGACCGAGTTTGACCGCCATATCCATCAGCTTACCTACGCCGACGGTATCCAATCTCGCGAAGGGATCGCTCTCGTAGATCTTGGCTTGGTAATAAGAAGGCAGGTACTTGCTGGAGTCGTCACGAGAGAATCCGAAAGTCATCTGAGTGAGGTCGTTGGTTCCGAAGCAGAAGAATTCGGCTTCTTTTGCAATCTCGTCTGCAGTAAGAGCTGCTCTAGGGATCTCGATCATGGTGCCTACTTCGTACTTAAGGTCGGAACCGGACTCGGCGATAACCTTGTCGGCGGTCTCTACGACTATCTTCTTACAGAAAGCGAGCTCTTTGATTTCTCCTACCAGAGGAATCATAATCTCGGGGACTACGTTCCACTCGGGGTGACGCTTGCTGACTGCGATGGCTGCCTTGATGACTGCCTTGGTCTGCATGGCTGCGATTTCGGGGTACGTGACGATAAGACGGCATCCGCGATGACCCATCATGGGGTTGAACTCGTGGAGCGCGTTGCAGATATCTTTGATTTCTCTTACAGACTTACCTTGAGCGTCGGCGAGAGCCTTGATATCGGCTTCTTCCGTAGGAACGAACTCATGAAGCGGAGGATCGAGGAAACGGATACAGACGGGGGCTCCTTCCAGAGCTTCCATCAGACCTTCGAAGTCGGACTGTTGCATAGGCTCGATCTTATCGAGGGCTCTCTGTCTCTCTTCGACCGTTTCGGAACAAATCATTTCACGGAACTTATCTATTCTGCCGGGACCGAAGAACATATGCTCGGTACGGCACAGACCGATACCTTCCGCGCCGAGAGTGGCGGCTCTTCTCGCGTCCTCGGGAGTGTCGGCATTGGTGCGGACGCCGAGGGACTTATATTTGTCGGCGAGTTTCATTATTCTTCCGAAGTATCCGCTGTTAGGGTCTGCGGGCACTACGAGAATCTTTCTTCCGTAAATCTTACCGGTAGAACCGTCGAGGGATATTTCGTCGCCTTCGTGATAGACTTTTCCTCCCAGCTCGAAATATTTCTCGTCTTCATGCATTCTGATTTCTCCGCAACCGGAAACGCAGCAGGTTCCCATTCCGCGTGCTACGACGGCGGCGTGAGAGGTCTGTCCTCCTCTGACGGTCAGGATACCCTGAGAGTATTTCATACCCTCGATGTCTTCCGGACTGGTCTCGAGTCTTACGAGGATGACCTTCTTGCCGGCTTTGCCTTGCTTGACGGCTTCTTCGGGGGTGAATACCGCTATACCGGCAGCGGCTCCGGGGGATGCGGCGATACCTTTTCCTATAACGTCGTCCTTGTCGGCGGCTTTAAGGTCCTTGGCATCGAACACGGGGTGGAGAAGCATATCGAGAGACTTGGCGTCGATTTGGAGAAGTGCTTCCTGCTCGGAGATCATTCCTTCGTCTATAAGGTCGCACGCGATGCGAATCGCAGCCGCGGCGGTACGCTTGCCGTTACGGGTCTGGAGCATATACAGCTTGCCTTGCTCGATGGTGAATTCCATATCCTGCATATCTCTGTAGTGATGCTCGAGGATGTCGCATATCTCGAGGAATTGTTTGTAAACGTCGGGAAGAACTTCAGCCATTTGCGAAATGGGCATAGGAGTACGTACGCCGGCGACGACGTCTTCGCCCTGAGCGTTCATGAGGAATTCACCCATAAGTCCCTTCTCTCCGGTAGCGGGGTTACGCGTGAACGCGACGCCCGTGCCGCAATCGTTACCCATGTTGCCGAACGCCATCATCTGTACGTTGACTGCGGTACCCCAGGAATAAGGAATGTCGTGGTCCATACGATAGATGTTGGCTCTGGGGTTATCCCAGCTTCTGAAGACCGCCTTGATCGCGCCGAAGAGTTGCTCTTTCGGGTCGGAGGGGAATTCGGAACCTATTTTGGCTTTGTATTCTTCCTTAAACTGATTGGCGAGTTCTTTAAGATCTTCAGCGGTAAGATCTACGTCGAAGGAGATACCCTTCTCGGCTTTTTTCTTATCGATGAGTTCTTCGAAATATTTCTTACCGACTTCCATGACGACGTCGGAATACATCTGGATGAATCTTCTGTAGCAGTCCCACGCCCATCTAGGGTTGCCGGACTTCTTGGAGATGACCTCTACGACCTCTTCGTTGAGACCGAGGTTGAGAATGGTATCCATCATACCGGGCATCGAGGCTCTGGCGCC
>CAZTFQ010000027.1:0-12362 GCA_964613035.1 uncultured Christensenellaceae bacterium
GGCAAGCGTATCTCCATTGAGGACACCCGCGGAATCATCGACGCGATTCTCAACGGCGACATCCTCAACGCTCCTACCAAGAAGATCCCGCACTTCGATTTCGAAGTACCTACCGAACTCCCCGGCGTAGACAGCGGAATTCTCGACCCCAGAGACACCTACGCGGACGCTTCTCAGTGGGAAGAAAAGGCTCAAGACCTCGCGGGCAGATTCGTCAAGAACTTCGCCAAGTACGCGACCAACGAAGCGGGTAAGGCTCTTATTGCCGCCGGTCCCCGTCAAGACTAAATTTCAACTATATCACGAGTGATACTGCGTTGGTCTTGCGGCTTCCCTCGCTCGAGTACGTTATAGTACACGTCGCTCGGGACTTCCGCGACCGCCTTGTCTGACTCGCAATCTAGTTGAAATTATACAATACACAAAGAAACAAAAAAAGACATCCTCGTGATGTCTTTTTTAGCGCAGGCTGACAGCGGTAATCAAGGCGCGAATGCGCCGATATCCCGAGCTGTCAAAGCCGAGCAGTCAACGTCGAGCATGTCGAGCAGCAAGGCGATATAATTCGTCGAAAGACAAACCACAACTCATAACTCATAACTCATAACTTATAAATGTCTGTATTAGGAGACGATTATTAGGATTTTTGTGGAAACTATTGACAAATCTTCAATGGGGGGGGGTAGACTAAGGGTAATAAAACTAAAGGAGACAAGGACAAATGAAAAAGAATTTTTTTGCTACGCTCATAATCGTAGTACTTACGCTTATTATGAGCTTCACACTCACCTCATGCGACTTATTTAATCGGGGCGACGGCTCGGGAAGTAACGGCGGCGGAAACGGCTCGGACGAAGTTATGGAAGGATTGGACAAGTCGAAGCTATCCGCTTTAGCAATAGCGGATCAAGAAGCTCAAGAGCTGGCATTGATGATAGGCGACGATTATTTTGATGCATTAAAAGATCTTGGGGGACTACTGACGAGGGAAGATTTGGCAAACCTTTTTGCTATAGGATTTAATGCTCCTTGTGAGGACGAGCCTTATAGGTTTTATGGTATAAGCGGGGAACGCGATGGTGATTATTATTGGAAAGGATTTTATGCCAATTGCTGTATGTACGAGGTTCTCAAAGCGGAAAATATAACTATTGAAAACTACTATAATGAGGCTTACGAGGATACACTTTCGGATGAGATTAAAAGACAAATGAGAGTATACGACGAAGAGACTCAAAGAGAATATATATGTGGCATAGGTTTTCGTATGGAAGGCATACGCGGAGTTGGAGCAGAGATTACCTATTTGAGGGCAGAAATAGAGGAAATGCTTAACGATGATGAGTGTAAGGATGATATAAAAGTTTTCGGAGATGAAGATAAATTATTTTGTGCGGCGAGCGGAGAACATGCAGATTATGGTGAATTTTATATCGTAAAAGATGATAATATTTGGATACACGCGTATGTATAGTTTTTGTTAATGATTATGACTAGCATAGAAAAGCCCGACTCACGGTCGGGCTTTTCTATTGATTAGAAGCAAAGTTTTTTGAAGGCTTCGTAATAGATGTCGGACATCTTGACGAATGACGACAATTTAATATGCTCGTCGGGCTGATGGATACAGTCTTCTTCGTCGGGGAACATCGGACCGAAGGCGCATCCGAGCTTTAAGCATCTTGCGTACGTTCCGCCGCCTATTGCTATGGGGCGGGCATTCTCTCCCGTCACTTTATTATAAGCGGACAGCAAGGCTGCCACCAGCTCGTTGTCGGGGGCAAGGTACAGAGGGTTGTGATAGAAGACTCTCTCGACTTCACCGTCGATATTTTTCTTAAGAATGTCGGTTACGGTATCCATACTCTTGGTTACGGGATACCTTATGTCGAGTTCGAATACGATTTGACCGTCTATCGTTTTGGCGGTACCGAGGTTTAAGGACAGACTGCCGGACTCCGCGTCCATCATATCGAGACCGACGTTAAGTCCGTAATGGGAAGAGAACTTTTCTCCGATTGCATACAGCTCGGGGGCTCTGTCTTTAAGCGACAGCAGAAGTTTTACGAGAGCGTTGTCGCCCATCTCGGGGTGAGAGCCGTGGGCGGATTTTCCTCGGGTTTCCATTACGGTGCCGTCGGTGAATTTAATCTCCGCGTAGTCGGGGACCATGTTGGCGCGGTCTCCCGCGGTGAGGTATTCCACTCCCTCGGGGAGAGGGATAGATATGTCGTGATAGACGATACCCTTCTCGCAATTGATGACGGGGAAGTCTCCGTCGGGAGATATTCCCGTCGGGGCGAATTCTTCGTGCTCGGCGAAGTAATCCATACACTTCCAGCCGCTCTCTTCGTTACAGCCGAGGATGATGCGGATTTGTTTTTTAGGCGTCAGTCCCTCGGTGATAAGTCTGTCTATGGCGTACAGTACCGCGGCGACGGGTCCTTTATCGTCCAGCGCGCCTCTACCATAGAGCTTGCCGTCGACGAATTCTCCCCCGTAGGGGTCGTGGTGCCAGCCGTTGCCCTCGGGTACGACGTCGAGGTGCATAAGGACGTCGAATTTCTCTCCCTCGCCGATAGTGCCGTATCCGCAGTAGCCGTCGAGGTTTTTCGTAACGTATCCGAGTTTCTTCAATTGGTCGAGAGCCAGCACGAGGGCGTCGTTGACGTCTTTTCCGAAGGGCATTCCGTCCTCGGGATTGCCTTGCACGGAGGGTATTTTTATGAGTCGAGTTAAAAAGTCTAAAGCATCCGTTAATCCGAAATTCATATTCTACTCCTTTAATTAGATATATTATAAAAATATTATACACTATTCCGAGAAAATATGGTACACTATTAAATATAAAAAAACTAATGTCAATTAGGGCTGATATGGCAGAGGGTCACCGTAAAAGAATTAGAAACAAAATCAAATCGGTAGGGCTTGACGCGCTTACCGACGCGGAGCTGTTGGAGTACGTGTTGTATGCGTTCATTCCGAGGAAGGATACTTCCAGACTGGCGCACGACTTAATAGAAGACTTCGGCAGTCTGCAAGGAGTGATGACGGCATCTCCCGAGGAGCTGGTCAGGTATAAGAACATGACCGACAATGCCGCCAATTTTTTACCGCTCATCCCGGAGTTTTATTCCAGAGCGGTCTCGGCAAGTCTTATCAACGTCAACGCATTCGCCAATCCGCAGATTATCAAGCGATATATGTACAGCAAACTGGCTCATTACAGAGAAGAGAAGTTTTTACTGATAGCGCTGGACAAGTGCGGAAGATTCATTAAGTTTAAGATGGTGGGTGCGGGCGATACGATGCACGTCGCGATGAGTAAGCAGATTTTACTCGAGTTCGTTTTGTCTGCCAAGGCAAAGAAACTGGTAGTAGGACACAATCATCCTTTCGCCAATGCATATCCGTCGCAGTCGGACATCGATCTGACTAAGGAGCTGATAGCTCTGGTGACGGCTATCGGCGCAGAGCTCGCCGATCACGTGATAGCAGGAGTCAATTCCGCGTTTTCGTTCCGTGAAGCGGGATTGCTGGAAGACGGAGGTTTGGAAAGATTGGATGCCGACAGGATACGGCTCAAGATGAGATTGACGGAAGTCAACGACGGTTTATTATCGGAAGTCAACAACAATTTAGTATCGGAGGTCAACGATTTATGAATAGAGTAAGAACACGTTTTGCGCCCAGCCCCACGGGTTTCATGCACATAGGCAATCTTCGCTCGGGATTGTATGCGTATTTGTTCGCCAAGCGTAACGGCGGAGATTTTGTTTTGAGGATAGAAGACACCGACCGTACTCGTTACGTGGAAGGTGCCGTCGAGACGGTTTATCGTACGCTGAAGCTGGCAGGACTGGAGCACGACGAGGGTCCCGACAAGGACAAGGGATACGGTCCGTACGTCCAAAGCGAGAGAATGGGACTATATAAGCAATACGCGGATATTCTGGTGGACAGAGGCGCGGCATATTACTGCTTCTGCGACGAGGAGCGTTTAGCTACTCTCAAAAACGCCGACGGAATCAAGCATTACGACGGACACTGCCGAGACATACCCGTAGAAGAGGCGAGAAAAAGAATCGCCGCGGGCGAGCCTTACGTCGTCAGACACAAGGTCCCCCATACCGACGGAGTGGGGCGCTACGTAGACGCCGTGTACGGCGAGATATCCGTAGCGTATAAAGAAATGGACGACATCATTCTTCTCAAGTCCGACGGAATGCCTACGTACAACTTCGCCAACGTGGTCGACGATCACCTGATGGAGATATCGCACGTCCTGAGAGGATGCGAGTACCTCTCTTCCACGCCGCAATACAATCTTATATATGAAGGGTTCGGCTGGGAAACGCCCTCGTACGCACATCTGCCGCATATAATGAAAGACGCTCATCATAAGCTCAGCAAGCGTAACGGCGACGCCAATTTCGAGGACTTCTACGGCAAGGGTTATCTTCCCGAAGCAATAGTCAACTATATCGCCCTGCTCGGCTGGAGCCCCGAGGGTAACGAAGAGAAGCTGTCTCTTAAGGAGCTGGAAGAGCAATTCACGCTGGATCGTATTAACAACTCCCCCGCGATGTTCGACAACGATAAAATGAAATGGCTCAACGGCGAGTATATCAAAGCTCTCTCCGACGAGGAATTCCTCCGTCTGGCGACTCCGTGGCTCGAGAACAGCGCCGCTAAAGATTGCAATAAAGAAGAGCTCGCCAAGCTGCTCAAAACAAGAGTCGAGATACTCTCGGAGATTCCGGAAAAGGTCGCCTTTTTAGACGACTTCGACAACTTCTCGTTAGAGCTGTTCAACAACCCTAAACAAAAGTCGTCCGTGGAAGTCGCGGCGGCAACGATAGGAGAAATCATCGAAGTCTTCAAGAGTACGCCGTGCGTGTCGGAAGACCTCTTCTCCGCACTGGTGGCATTGTCCGAAAAACTGGCAATAAAGAAAAACGCTATACTCTGGGTAACCAGAATTGCTCTTACGGGCGCCCAATCCACCCCGGGCGGTGCTACGGAAATGGCTGTCGTGCTGGGCAAGGACGAGAGCATAAGAAGACTTATCGCGGTCAAAGAGAGGCTGGATGTATAATACCGTTCCGCATAATCCTACCGTATTGACGGAGAAGGAAATAGACGCCGTCCCTATAATCGCGCTGGCTTTCGTCGGGGATGCGGTCCAGACGCTGACGGAGAGAGCGAGGGTCGTGGGAGAGACTTCCGCCAAGACGCACGTTTTGCACAGACTGGTGGCTAATAAAGTCAACGCCAATCGTCAGGCGGAGGCGTCGAGAGCCGTTATGGATACGCTGACGGAGAGGGAGACGGTTATATTCAAGAGAGCGCGCAACGTCAGTCCGCGCAATCTTCCGCGGCACGCCGACCAGAATTCCTATCGCGCGTCGAGCGGATTCGAGGCGGTCGTCGGATATTTATATTTAACGGGACAAGAAGCGAGACTAAGAGAACTTCTTTCGCTCGCATATGAACAACAAGGAGAATGATTATATGATTATCGAAGGCAAAAATGCCGTTATGGAAGCGATAAAAGGCGGAGTGACCATCGAGAAGCTCTGCGTCCAAAAAGGACTCACGGGTCTTGACAAAATCGTCCAGGAAGCCAAGAGGCGCAATATCAAGGTAGTGCCCAGCGAGAAGCAATATATGCTCAAGCTGTCGCCGTCCGGGCGTCATCAGGGCGTATTGTGCGTGGCGACGGACTTCAAATATACGGACTTCGACGAGGTTAGGTTTAAGGAAGGTCGTAAGCTGTACGTCGTACTGGACGGAGTGGAAGATCCTCACAATCTGGGAGCCGTTACGAGAGTCGCGGACTGTGCGGGAGCCACGGCGGTGATTATACCTAAATACAGAGCCGCAGGCGTGACTGACACGGTCGTTAAAGTCTCCGCGGGCGCCACGGCATACGTACCGATAGTTAAAGTAACCAATATCAACGACGCTATCCGTAAGCTAAAAGACGACGGCGTCAAGATAGTCGCCGCCGATATGGACGGGACCAGTATGTACGACGTGGATATGACGACGGACCTCGCGGTGGTCGTAGGCGGAGAGGGACACGGCGTGCACGAGCTCACCAGAAAACTCGCCGACGAAGTAGCCGCCATACCGCAGTTCGGTCAGGTCAACTCGCTCAATGCTTCCGTTGCTTCCGCATTGGTCGTATACGAAGCGCTTAGACAGAGACAAGGTAAATAATGAATCCTTCGCCTGAGCTGATAAGAAAAGCCAAGTCGGGCGATAAAGACTCTCTCACCCGTCTCATCATCGACAGCACTCCGCTATTAAAAAGGGTCGTGGCGCCTTTTAACGTTATGGGCACCGATAAAGAAGACCTTTTGCAAGAAGCGACCCTTGCTCTCATCAAGGCGGTGGATAAGTACGACGAAGAGGGCGGACAGAGTTTTTCCACGTTTTTGTACGCGGTGGCGAGACAGCGTATCATAGACGTACTCAAGCATGCCAACAATTCCAAGCACGCATCCGTGTCGCAGACCGTCTCCATAGACTCTCCCGGAGACGACGATCGCAGACTGGACCCCGAAGACGATTCCAAAGATATCGTTGAGAGCTATATCGATAAAGAACGCGACGACCTTCTTCATAAAGTCGCCGACGAAATCCTCGGGAAGAGAGAAAAACAAGTCCTCGAGCTATATCTGTCGGGTAAGAGTTATAAGGAAATGGCTGCGGAGTTGTCCGTGTCCGTAAAAACCATCGACAATACGTTGTCCAACGTGAAAAAGAAACTGAGAGAAAAAAAGGAACTTTTCGACTGATGAATTATGCCGCCATCGACGTGGGAAGCAACTCCGTCAGACTGCTTCTCAACGGAAAAAAGTATCTCGAAATAACGACACTCGGAGAGGGATTGTTGACAACTGGGAGATTGAAAAAGGAAGCCGTAGACAGAACTCTCGTCGCTATACGTGACTTCTACTATAGAGCGCTTAAAGAGGGTGCGGACGAGGTTTTCGTCTTCGCCACGCAAGCGGTGAGGAGCGCGAGTAACGGGCACGAGCTGGTCGACGCGGCAGCCGCTCTCGGCATACATATAGACGTTATTCCTAAAGAACGGGAAGCCGAATTAGGGTTTTTGGGAGCCTATAAAAAAGGATTGTGTGCGACGCTGGACATAGGCGGAGCCAGCAGCGAGATAGCCGTAGGCGATGAAAACGGCATAATATACAAGGGAAGTATCGCAGTGGGTGCGGTCAGTCTGAAAGACGTGTCCGAAGACAGGAAGGAAGAAGAAAACTTCGTAAAAGAACTGGCGAAAAGTTACGGCGAGGTGCCGTCTTTCGACACGCTGATAGCCATAGGCGGTACGCCGACCACGTATGCCGCCATTCATCATAATCTGGAAGTTTACGACCCCGAAACGGTCGACGGGACGGTGCTTACTTCCGCGGAAGTGCGCGACATAACGGACAGGATAGAAAACACTCCGTATGAAGAGAGACGTTCCATAAAAGGTCTTCACCCAAAAAAAGTGCCTTACGCGATTACGAGCGGCGTTCTGCTGTATACGCTCGCCGACGTGTTGAACAAGTCCGAGCTCACGGTGTCGGAAGCCGACAATCTAGAAGGTTATATTATATATAAAACGCGATAATTTTCCGATTTTTTCGAGTTTTTAAGTCTCTGTTAAGAAAATCGAAATAGAATATAAGCAACGACGTTATGAGTCGGATATCGACTCGAGGAGTTTTTATGAAAAATAAAAGAATCGCTGTTGTTGCTTTGACTGTTTTAATGACGATTATTTTAGTCGTTTCCGTATGCGCGTGCGACGACCTCGACGGCAATAACGAAAAATATACCGTGGAGAGCGTCTATGCACAGGCGCAGACTTTAGGGTACGAGGGTACCTTGGAAGAGTTTATCGCACTGGTTTCCGGAAAAGACGGCGAAGACGGAGCCGCGGGGCTCAGCAACTATCAGCTCTGGCTACAGATGCACGGTAAGCAATCCTCCGACGAGGGATATTCCATACAAGACTACTTCGAGTACGTCAGGGGCGCGGACGGTGAGGATGCGTCGTCTTGCGATATGGAACAAGAAGCGGTCAATTACGCGGCGGGTTCTACTCTCGCGGTTATTTCCGAGTATTACGAAAACGGTAGCGTTGAGGCAAGAGGCGCAGGCAGTGGCATTATATATCAGGATAACGGGTCGGAACTCTATATCATAACTAACTACCACGTCATCTATTTCGATACTATAACCGTCCAGTACAACACCTTTATGACTAAGACCATAGCAGTCAGCGCCATCGCCGACAGAGTCAGAGTCTATTTCTACGGTATGCTGTATTCCAGCACGGAAGGATACGGTATAGACGCTCACGTCGTGGGCGGCTCTTACGAGTACGACATAGCCGTTTTGTCACTCGAGGGCGAAAGCTACGATGCGTATAAAACGTACGTAGAGAAGTGCGGTAAGACCGATGACGGCGAAATCGACTTCATAAGACCCGTTACGGAATACGAAGGTATCGCTACGGTCGGTACGACGGCTATCGCCATCGGCAACCCCGAGGGCGACGGTCTGGCGGCAAGCGCGGGTATCGTTTCCGTAGAGAGCGAGCATATACAAATCAACATATATTATGATAAAAGCAAGGGACAATACGATACGTCCACGCTCCGCGTTATGAGAATAGATACCGCGGTCAACAGCGGCAACTCGGGCGGCGGACTCTTTAACGAAAACGGCGAGTGGATAGGCATAGTCAACGCCAAGGTAACTTCATCCGATATAGAAAACATCTCGTACGCCATTCCCCACGAAACGGCTGCCGCGGTGGCGAATAACATCCTCCATTATTACGGCGTGCAGAGGAGCAACGACTCGACTTCCGACGACGCCGACTTCGTCAACGTTAAGAGACTCCTCTTGGGCGTAACCGTAGCCACGACCGATTCTTATGCCAAGATAGTCAACGGCAAGGCGACGACGATATGCGAGTTGACCGTCAACGAAATATCTTCCGACTCCGTAGCGTCTGCGCTTAAAGGTACTTCTAACGAGATTATGGAGGGCGACGTGCTGGTCTCGGCAGTCATCGGCGGCGTGGATATCGCCCTAGATCAGAGCTATAAGCTGAGAGAAGCGTTCCTCTCCATCCGCGAGGATACCACGTTCACCTTGATCGTCCGTAGAGAAGGCGTAGAAGAAGACGTCGCTCTCACGATATCGGTCACGACCAACAACTTCGAGACGTTGGGATAAACGCGAGTTTGTTAACTTAAATAATCGTAGCCCGTTATATTCCGAACAACACGGATCGTAGCGGGCTTTTTTAATGAAGTGTAGAAGCGTCTTTTTTACAGCTCGTCATTATAGTAAAATTATTTTTTTTATTTTTTAAAAAACTCTTGACGGAATATATTCGCTATGCTATTATCTTAATAGTAATTATTATCAATAAGGCGATTATGGAAAGGAAAACGGCTCAAAAAAGAATCATCCTCGAGGTCGTGAGAGAGAGCACCGATCATCCGTCGGCGGAGACGATATACGAGAGGGCGAGGGATATTCTCCCTAAGTTGTCCTTGGGTACGGTGTATCGAAACTTAGCTAAGCTGGCAGAAGACGGCACCATAGCGACGTTGTCCGCGGACGAGACGAGATTCGACAAGACGGTATCGATGCACGGGCACTTCGTGTGCAGGAGTTGCGGAGAGGTGTACGACGTCTTCGACGGAGCGGACGATTTGGAGAAGTGTCTGGAAGGGAAAGGCTTCCGCACAGAGTCGTCGTCGATAGTATTCAGAGGGCTGTGTCCCGAATGTAATAAAAAATTAAATCAAAATGAAGGAGACAACTAAAATGGCAAAATTCGTATGTTCTGTATGCGGTTACGTACACGAGGGAGACGCGGCACCCGAGAGATGCCCCGTATGCAAAGCTCCCGCATCAAAATTCATCAAGCAATCCGAAGAGATGAGCTGGGCTTCCGAGCACGTAGTAGGCGTGGCGGAAGGTGCGCCCGAAGATATCATCGCAGACCTCAGAGCCAACTTCGAGGGAGAGTGCTGCGAGGTAGGTATGTATCTGGCTATGGCGAGAGTGGCTCACAGAGAAGGATACCCCGAAGTGGGGCTATACTATGAAAAGGCAGCCTGGGAAGAAGCCGAGCACGCGGCTAAGTTCGCCGAGCTCCTCGGAGAAAAAGTCACCTCTTCTACCAAGAAAAACCTCGAGATGAGAGTAGAAGCGGAAAACGGCGCCACGCTCGGCAAGACCGACCTCGCCAAGAGAGCAAAAGCTCTCAACCTCGACGCCATCCACGACACCGTCCACGAGATGGCCAGAGACGAAGCCCGCCACGGCAAAGCCTTCGCAGGACTTCTTAAGCGTTATTTCTAAGAATAATTAGAAGGGTAGCGTTTTTATGGAAAACTATACCGTTTGTTATTGTAAAAAAGTAACATATGCCGATATAGAAGATGTACTTCACACCGAAAAGCATTTTGAAAATGTGGAAAAAGCATTTGAAGAGGTGCAAAAAATCACAAAATGTTCTACCGGTTGCGGGGGATGTCATCAAAAAATAATCAACACGATATCCGAAATTATGAACGGATAATAAAGGAGGCGTTTTATGAAATATGTATGTCCTTGCGGATATGTATACGACGAAGAACTCGGCGATATCGAAAACGGAATACCGGCGGGCACCGAATGGGATGACATTCCCGAAGATTTCTCTTGTCCAGTTTGCGGCCTCGGCAAAGATGCTTTTGATGCCTAATAATAAATAATCCGCACCTTACAAAAAATAAAAGAACACCTCGCGGTGTTCTTTTTGATTTACTCTTACGTGTCGCAACATTAAGAGATAAATACCTGAATTTCGCCTGTTTTGAGATCGTAGCAGATTATGTTGTATGACCCCGACGTAGGAATCGCGTCATTGGCGAACCATGTGTCGGTAAAATATAATTTGTTGTTGTATACACAAGGTGCGCCGATGTAATTATCTTCCGAGAAGGTCGTTATTTGCTGAGCCTCGGAGTCTGCGGATAAGGCGATTCTGTAGAGACCTGTTCCCGAGGAAGAAGCTTCCGAGTGTCTGAAATAGTACAGATATCCGTCGTATAAGAAATAACTCTTAGGCATCTGGAGCATTCCGCAAGACACTTCAGTCACGACGGTGGCGGAGGCGAGGTCGAACACGACGACTTTATTGGAAGCGGCATTGTCCTGAGTGTAACACAGCTTGCCGTCGTCGGTGATTATGTAGTCGGCTACGTTTTTGATTTTCGTCGATACCTTGGTAGCGGAATCGCGGGTCGAGAGGTCGTAAGAGTACAGGTCGTTGTCGGCGACGAAGTAGAGCTTGTTACCGTATATCGTCGTGGGGTAGTCGTCCGTGCCGCAATCTTCGAATATAACGGTGTCGTCCGTGCCGTCGTAATTCATACGGTTGAGAGTGTTTTGACCGGAAAAATTAAGATAGTATATTCCGTCTTCGGCAAAAGATAGGTGATAACACTTGTCCTTGGACAGACGCGTTTCTTTGCCTGTCGTCAAGTCGAGAGAATATAGGTCGAAGCTGGTCTTAATACGTACGGTTGCGTAATATAAGACGTTGTCGTGTATAGAGAAGTCGGCTACCTCGAGACTTGTGATTCTGGAAGAAATCGCGGTAGAGAAATCGTATTTATACAATCTGCCGCCGTCTTTCATATTGATAAAATACAATACGTCGTCCGACACGATGTTACGCGAGTAATAAGTGGAAGCAACGAAAGGCTCTTCCGTCGGGACGAAGCCTTCCATGAGGTCCGTTTCTGCTTTCGTGAGTCCCGAAAATCTGTACAGATGCTTGGAAGATGCTCTGTAATAGTAGAGATTTTCTCCGTCGGATGACAGAGAATAGAGATTGTCTTCTTCTCCGTCTACGACGCGAGTTCCGCCGATAATGCTTTCTTGCCAGTCGGAACCGTTTTTGTCTACTCTGTATATGCCGTCCCCGAACAGAGAGGAAGAAATCATATCCGTGTTGACGAAATAGAGATAATCGCCTACGATTGTCAGATACTTACCTTTGGCGTACGATATTTTTTTGACAGAGGAGCTGTCATCGGATACTTCGGAAAAAACTCCGGAAAGGTCTATGGAATATATAGTCGCGCCCGCGCTTAAATTGTCGAGAGTGACGTGGCGCGTGAAGAAGAGCGTGCTACCGTCTAGGGCGAAGTCCGAGACCTTGTAATCGTATATGAGAGTAGGAGTCGCGTCGGAAGCTCCGGAAGGGACGCGATACAATTTCTGTCCGTCGCCGTCGTGGGAGAAATAAACGTATCCGTTGACGACTACCAGCT
>CAZTFQ010000028.1:0-8276 GCA_964613035.1 uncultured Christensenellaceae bacterium
CGGTGATCATGTTCTTAACATAGTCGGCGTGGACGGGGCAGTCGACGTGAGCATAGTGTCTCGTCTCGGTCTGATATTCTACGTGAGCGGTGTTGATGGTTATTCCACGAGCCTTCTCTTCGGGAGCCTTGTCGATCTGGTCATACTTCATGACTTCGGCATTGCCCTTGGCTGCGCAGTACATCGTGATAGCCGCGGTAAGAGTGGTCTTGCCGTGATCGACGTGACCGATCGTACCGATATTTACGTGCGGTTTAGTTCTTTCAAATTTGCTTTTTGCCATTGATAACTCCTCCAAATAAGTTATTGTTGATAGTAATGTAGTTTTATTCTAACAAATCTAATTCCGTTTGTCTACTATTTTTTGTTTTTTTTGCCAAAACGCGTTGTTAAGCTTAATAAACTTTGCCTATAATCGCGTTGATTTCGTTCTTAGGCACCTCTTCGTAACAATCGAGAGCCATATCGTAGGTACCTCTGCCCTGCGTAACCGACCTGAGATCCGTCGCGAAACCGAACATCTTGGAGAGCGGAACCTTGGCGGAGAGCTCTTTGTCACCGTGGTTGTCTTCGATGGAACGGATGATGCCGCCTTTACGAGATATCTCGGAATACGCTTCGGAAACAAACTCGTTGGGGACGAATATCTTAACGGTCATGACAGGCTCGAGGAGCGTTGCGCCCGCTTTGGACACGGCGTCTTTGAACGCCATACTGCCGGCTATCTTAAATGCTACTTCGGACGAGTCGACGTCGTGGAAAGAGCCGTCCACCAGTCTGACTTTGTAGTTGACCAGTTCGTATCCCGCGAGCACGCCTGCTTCGGCGGCTTCCTTGATACCTTCTTCTATAGGACGGATGTATTCCTTGGGGATGATACCGCCGACGGTCTCGTCGGTGAAGGAATATCCTTCCGTAGAAGGCTCGAGAATAATGACAGCGTGACCGTACTGTCCGCGACCGCCCGACTGCTTGATAAACTTACCCTCGCCTCTGGCTGCCTTGGTGATGGTCTCTCTGTACGCGACTTGCGGCTTACCGATACGGGCTTCTACCTTGAATTCACGGAGAAGTCTGTCTACGATAATGTCGAGGTGCAGTTCTCCCATACCCGCGATAATGGTCTGTCCGGTATCCTTATCGGTATACGTCTTGAAAGTGGGGTCTTCTTCCGCCAGCTTGTGGAGGGCCACGACCATCTTTTCCTGACCGAGCTTGGTCTTGGGCTCGATGGCCTTTCTGATAACGGGTTCCGCAAACTCCATCGACTCGAGGACGACGGGAGAATTGACCGCGCACAGCGTGTCGGCGGTACGAGTCTCTTTCAGTCCGGCTATAGCGATGATGTCGCCGGCATACGCGGTCTCGATATCCACTCTGTCGTTGGCGTGCATACGGAGAAGTCTCATGATTCTCTCTTTTTTGCCGGAAGTGGAATTGAGTACGGTCTGACCTACGGAAATGGTGCCGCTATATAGACGATAGAAGACGATTCTTCCTACGAAAGGATCCACCATAACCTTGAAGGCGAGACCCGCGAGAGGCTCGTTGTCGTCGGCTTTACGCTCTACGACGTTGCCCTTGCTGTCGGTGCCTTTAACCGCGTCGATGTCGAGAGGAGAAGGCAGATACGCCACTATCGCGTCGAGGAGCGCCTGTACGCCCTTGTTACGATAAGAAGAACCGCACAGTACGGGGGTTATCTTCATCTCGATGGTCGCTTTACGGAGAGCGTTGTCTATCTCTTCGCGAGTAAACTCTTCACCGTTGAGATACTTGTCGGTGAGCTCTTCTTCCGCTTCCGCGCAGGCTTCGATGATTTTATCCTTGGCTTCGGCTACTCTCGCTTTATATTCCTCGGGAATCTCTCCTACGACGACGTTCTCGCCCTTGGCTCCCTCGAAGTGGAGCGCGTTGCCGTCGAGGACGTTGATGATACCGGAGAAGGTATCTTCCGATCCGATAGGAAGTGTCAGCGGTACGGGGACGGTCTTGAGTCTCTCGCTCATCATGCGTAAAACTCTGTCGAAGTCCGCGCCGTTGATATCCATCTTGTTGACGAAAGCGATACGAGGGACTTTATACTTATTGGCTTGTCTCCAGACGACTTCCGACTGCGTCTCTACGCCGCCCTTGGCGCAAAAAACAGCCACCGCGCCGTCCAGTACGCGCAAGCTTCTCTCGACCTCTACCGTGAAGTCGACGTGACCCGGGGTGTCGATGAGGTTGATACGGTGTCCCTTCCATTGCGTGGAAGTCGCCGCGGAGGTTATGGTTATACCTCTCTCCTGCTCCTGGACCATCCAGTCCATCGTCGCGCCGCCGTCGTGAGTCTCGCCTATCTTGTGAGTCTTACCCGTATAATAAAGGATACGCTCGCTCGTGGTCGTCTTGCCGGCGTCGATATGAGCCATTATACCTATATTACGGACTTTTTCTAAACTAAATTCTCTTGCCATTGTTTACCTCTTATCTTTGTCATAAAAAAACGACAACCACTCAGGTATGCCGTCTTTTTCTTCTATAATAGTTAAAAAACTACCATCTGAAATGTGCAAACGCTTTGTTCGCTTCCGCCATACGGTGAGTGTCTTCCTTTTTCTTGAAGGCTCCGCCCTGTTGGTTGTAAGCGTCCATCAGTTCTCCGGCGAGTCTTTCTTCCATCGTCTTCTCTCCGCGCTTACGTGCATACATTACGATCCAGCGGATACCGAGGGTCTGACGTCTGTCGGGTCTGATTTCGAGCGGGACCTGATAGTTGGCACCGCCGACACGACGAGCTTTGACCTCGAGTACGGGCATTACGTTTTCAAGAGCCTTATTGAAGGCGTCTAAGGGGTTGACCCCGAGTTTCTCTTCCATACGTGAAAAGGCTGCATATACGATCTTCTGCGCCACGCCTCTTTCACCGTCTTGCATTACCTGATTGATGAGCTTGGTAACTACCTTGCTGCCGTATATAGCGTCGGGTAGAACGTCTCTTTTCGGAACGCCGCTTCTTCTAGGCATATCTATTATCTCCTTATTAACAAAAAAGTAATTCTTTATACGGATATCCGTATAAAAGCGCCCTTAAGTCTGACTTATTTAGGACGTTTCGCGCCGTATTTGCTACGGGCTTGCTTTCTACCGTTGACTCCTGCGGTGTCAAGGGTGCCTCTAATGATGTGATAACGCACGCCGGGGAGGTCACGGACTCTGCCGCCTCTGATAAGGACGGTGGAGTGCTCTTGAAGGTTGTGACCTACGCCGGGGATATACACGGTACCCTCGTCGCCGTTGCCGAGACGCACTCTGGCGATTTTACGTACGGCGGAGTTAGGTTTCTTAGGTGTAGTCGTCGTGACCGCGAGACAGATACCTCTCTTCTGAGGGCACTTGTGCATAAGCGGTACGGGAGACTTTTTGCTTTGCTTTTCACGGCCTTGCCTGATAAGCTGATTAATTGTAGGCATTGTGTTTCTCCTTATTAGATAGTGTTGCTTCGGAGTTCAACCCTTCTCCTCGGCGGTAACGGTTACCCGCATCTATTCCTACGCGACGTCGACACACCTGTAGTCGCCTCGGACGCGCTCGTTGTCTTAGACAGCCGATCCGGACGGCGAGCGTTTTTTACATATCAAAATGCGCCTATATCCCTATAAGCCTTGATATTATATCAACCCGAATTTTCAATGTCAAACGTTTTTCGACGAAAACTTCTCGTTTGTCAAGATTATTTTCGCTGCCGATAAAAATATAGCCCGCCATACTCCGCACAATGCGCAATATAACGGGCAATAAACTCCTAACTGCCGCAGGCATCATAACTCATAACTCGCCGTCGGGCGAATATAACTCTCTTATTCCGTTACGCGATAATAAAAATAACTAGAATTATCGACGAACTCGGACGCGTTTTCGGAAGGAGTCTCACTCATAGTCACGGAAACGGTTGATGAGCCGCCACCACTACGAGGCTCTTTGTACCAAGACAATTCGGAGAAAGTTATCTCTTTCAATCCGGTACAATCTCTAAAAGCATAGCAACCGATATACGTGACGCCGGAAGCAACGGTGACGCTTGTCAGATTTGTTTTACCGTCAAAAGCATTTCCCGCTATTGCCAAAGTGTCCTCTTTCAAAACCACGGAAGTATTCTCGGGCATCTCTCCCTTATAGGCATAGAAAATTTTACCTAGATACACTTCTCCGTCGGGCTGACTGTTATACCAAGCAGTATTCTCGAAAACCTTAAACTCTAATTCCACCAAGCTGTCGGGGATGTTGATCTCGCTAAGCTTGGTACAATTTTGAAATGCATTGGATTTCACTTTCCCCGAAAAGCCTTCTTCAAAAGTCAGGCTGACTAAATTTTTGCTGTCCGCCCATGCAAGTATCACGATTGAAGACACGCTTTTACCGATAGTCAAATGTGTAACGTACTTGCAATTATCGTTGTAAGACAAGGCACCCGAAATGATTTCCAAATGAGTCAATTTCGTGTTGGCGTCACCGAATCCGTTAAGCTTCTGCCCGTTCATCTTTGCGGATGTTATCTCCGTACAATCGTTGAAAACGTTGTCTCTGACACTCGTAACGCAATTGGGCAAGGACAGTGTGGTTATGGTCTTGTCTTTGACGCCCGTAATCGTACACCATCTCGAGCTACCAGACTTGCCGGAGTCGAATTCAAAATTGGACATATCGTCTCTTACTTTCCAGATCGCACGGATGACGGAATCGTGAGAGGGAACGGAATAGTAGAAAGACTTCTCCTCGGAGATTTTGTTAACGGGCTCTCCCACACGGTTGCATTCGTACCAGCCTTCCAGTTCGTACCCCAGAAGAGGCGTGGCTGTAAGTAAAACTCTGTTGCCGTAATCGTACTCATCGGAATCCAACTCGTCGACTGTTCCGTTGTCGTCGATTCCTCTGACGACGC
Source organism: uncultured Christensenellaceae bacterium (assembly GCA_964613035.1). GTDB lineage: Bacteria > Bacillota > Clostridia > Christensenellales > DTU072 > CAVIQK01. The sequence continues at coordinate 4,925 of CAZTFQ010000028.1, forward strand.
TGACCGCGTACTTGTTGATCGTCCAGGACGCGGTGGCTCTCGCATCGCTTGTAAGAGTGTAGCTACCTATATAGTTGTTTTCGATCTCGAGACCGGATATCGACCAGCCGTTAAAGGTGTACCCCTCTCTCTCGGGAGTAGGCAAGTACACGCTCGACAAATAGGATACTTCCAGGTCTTCGTGTTCGTCGCCGCCTTGGGCGTCTAAAGTGATGTTATAACGAGCGTTTCTGTACTCGGCTTCTATAGTACGGGATCCTTCCACGTAACGATTGCCGTAATTCCAGGCAATAAACTCGTATCCGGGTACGACGCCGGGCGCGTGATCGGACAGAGTGGTGTGAGTGAGAACTCTCTCCGTGTCCATAGTGATTCCTGCCATTGTCCAAGTAATGTTGACGTAATAGTTTTTCCAAACTCTGAGTGTATACGTGCGGTCTACCTTGGCGTCCGAGGAAGTGACGACTATGTAATAGACGGATTCTCCGTCGATCGGCGCTATCATCTTGGTCGCGATGGCGTCCGCCGCAGTCGCGGCGCTGTTGATATACAGCTTCCAGCTGCTGTTATCGGAAACCGTCACCAGACCCGACAGATCGACGGTGTCCACGTCGTTGGATAACTCCATATTGACGCTCAGTCCGTCTACGACCGCGCCTTGTACGGAGACTATCTTAGCTTTGTCGTCCTCTTCGCCGGAAGATATCGAGCCGCCGTTGCCGTTGCCGCCGTTGTTGTCGTCGGGGGTCTGCGTCCCGTATGCCGCCCAGGCGGCGTCCGTATAATACTTGCGGGACAATCCGAGACTGACTAAAGTCAATATGCCGTCCTTAACCGTACCGGAAGCCATCGCCACTCCGTCGGAAGACAGAACGATCTTCTCTCCGTCCAGCTCGTACGTGCCGTCCAAAGTACCGTCGGTCCACTTGCCCGACTCCAGCTTGATATAGTCGGACGAGTCTTTCTCCGTCCCGCTGTATCCGTAATACGTCCCGTTGGCTTGCGCACCGCCGAAGCCGTCGCACGCCGTTAATGCCAAACAGCCGACTATCGCTACGACGATTATAAATAATGCGATTTTCTTGTTCATAGCATACTCCTAGTTTTTTATGCTAATAGTGTACCCCCCCCCCGTCAGAATTTGTCAACAATTTTTAGAAAACTCCCCGTTTTTATAAAAAACCGCCACCCAGTCCTCTCTCCGCATAAAAAAACGAGAGGCTCGTCGCCTCTCGAAAACCACCGCAATTTTTATGCCGAATGATTTTTTTGCATTAACCTAACTTAAGAGTTTGATCCTGGTTCAAGTCCCCCAGATTGAAGCTAGCTAATGTTTACATCAATGTTATTATATGCAATAGGATATATTTTGTCAAGCTTTTTGAATATTTCACTTTCTTTTTATCTTTTTACCTTTTATCCGTTTGCAAAAACTAGCGCCTATTTTATCCATTGTCAATGACAATATTGTTAAAGCCATCAAAACCCCGATTGCAATCGCGATTATTGTAATGACATAATGTTCATTTCCTCCCGATTTTATCAGATCTCCGATACTTATTATTACCGGCACTACAGACATCGCGCTTATAATTGCCAATACACGATTTGTCGTTTTCTCCGATTGAGTATTAATTTTTTTATATATAATGTCTATGGAATTATCGAGAAATTCAAAACTCTCTTCAAGCTCAAGCCATTCTAAATCCTTTTTATAAATAGTCTGATAAATACTCCTCATCGAAACCGTTTTAAAACAATATCTACTTTTAAAGATTAAATATTGATTATATATTTCCTCTATTCCGTGCGTTTTACACATAGAACATTCGGATGTTTGCAACATTTTTATTTTAGCGGAAAACAATTGGAAATAGTACACCTGATGCAATGTAAAAATGTAACTTAAGTACGAATGTTGTGCAATATAGTTCGCATTACTATCCATATACTTACGCGTGTCTTGATCATTGATAGACTCCCTATTCAGCATACATAAAACGCCGCTGCCGTTAATACTAGACGATACGCTAATATGTTTTAGAATTTTATGTTGTACATCATCGGATTCATATTGTCCGTCTGAAGATATAAACATACTTCTACCCGTCACCCATCCCAAAATAGGACTGTCTTTCGGCGAACGCTCCGACTTCAAAAACAAACTGGTGAAGCCGATACATCCCATCCTTCGTTCTGTATCGACTACGTTTTATCGACATTTTCGATTTCGTCTATATTGTTGTTTTCATCGGGACGTTCCTCCGTATCATCATTGGATTTAGCCCTAAAATGTACATAATCATCATTGATTTTCTTTGGCAAGACTACGTCGTACAACTTGTTCATAGCGATTTTTGCATGAGTATCTCTCATTAATTTCGTATACATCGTAAAAAAGTCCTTCTCGGCGAAATATTTCGAGTCCGAAGTTAGCAATGAAAAGAAAAAACTGACGAAGCCTACCCCCGTAGAAAAAAGATATACCCTTACGTAATCGAGTCTTAGTCTTAAATCATTCCACCCTAGTCCAAAAATTCTCGTAGAATCGTTATATTTCCAGGGAGACTTTTGATCTTTATGACTATTCTCAATTTCGGACAAGTCAAACCTCGGATCATCGCTCGCTTTTATATACTTACATATACATTTGAGCTCGGTCTTTTTACACCCGCAGAGCCCTTCTCGCTTATTATCCTTATCTTTATCGGAGCAGTCGACGTTGTATGCCTTGAGAACCTCTGTATCAATCTGCGTATTCTCATTGAAAATGCTACCCGGGTTAGCCTTATGTTTTTCGTCTAAAAATCCCGCTTCCGATAAAGCGCCGTCGTAAGTATCAAAAAGCACCGCTTGATCTTTTTTAGAAAGTTTATCGATAACTTTGTTATGTATAGGATATATAAGAGTAATAGTATTACTTAGTTGAGGCTTCTCGGAAGCTTCTTCCTTACAATTGTTGATATCGGAGCTGACGAACAGCTCTAGCGTTTTGTCCGATTCGGCAGGCTTATTATCGCTTTGATCCTTCTTACGAGCATTTACGTTCTCTTCACCAGTCTTCTTCCGAGGTGCAGTTTTATAATTTTTCTTATTATGATTATTTCTCATCGATTCGTACTCCCTTTTATTCTCTTTTGTAAAATGTATGTTTTTCGCTTACAATTTTTTGACGTACTTGACGTAGCCTTCTTTATCCGAGCTCTCCGCTAGCGTAAAGCTATCCGTGATATAACTATCGACCGTCAGTCCCTCTTTAACGTACACCGTCTCGGCATATTTTAATAAGAAGCTATTAGAAGAATCGAGTCCTGATGTCTCGCTAGAATCTATCACGACTGTCTTAAGTCCG
>CAZTFQ010000029.1:0-8212 GCA_964613035.1 uncultured Christensenellaceae bacterium
CGGAGAGGATAATTATAATTTTTGTGAAAAATTGTTGACAATTCATCGGGGGGGGTAGACTAAGGGTAATAAAACTAAAGGAGACAGGACAAAATGAAGAAGAATTTTTTTGCTACGCTCATAATCGTAGTACTTACGCTTATTATGAGCTTCACACTCACCTCATGCGACTTATTTAATCGGGGTAACGGCTCGGGCAGTAACGGCGGCGGAAGCGGCTCGGAAGAAGGCACGGTACTAGAAGGTTTGGACAGATCTAAATTAACGGCGTCCGCAATCGCCAACGTTGCTCTGCAACAAGAGATTCTTGACGTGATAGACGAGCCGCTAGAAATAACGAAAGCCAAGTATAAAGAAGCACTGGGCGTAGACATTTCTCTTTCTAAGGAGGACATCGTTAACGTTGTCGCAGAGACGATGGTCTCAGGCGATAAGAGAGATCGTAGTAGATCTATTATAGATCCGAATACCGATAAAGCGTTCGTGATGTTTAATTATTATCTATATAACGAAATAAAAAACAACAATATAAATTTAAGCGATGTAGATTTTTCGGACAGTAGTAGCCTCGATGTTTTTGAAACGTTGCCTAAAAACCCCGCAGGTAGCAGAAAATATTTTTCGTTTTTTGCACATTGGGATAGAGGAGACGTTTCGGTCTCAGATTGGGAAAACGGCTATTTAGCGGACAATGATAGTTCTTATGAGACGAAGTATTGCAGTGAAAACGTAATATTTATATGTTATAATTCATATGATGATATATATCCCGATATGGAAGGGACATTGTCGCTTGTCGTTTATGATGCAGAGACTCAGTCGGTGTGGATCATATATCTCCAGGACTTTTTCGGAATGATTGAAGAATATATGTAATTCAAATAAGCGCATCGTACCGGTTAACGTATAAAAAAAGAAAGGGCTCGTCTAAAATCTCGAGTCCTTTTTCATATCAATGAAATCGAGACAATGAATTTTAAGGGAAAATCTCTATTGAACGGTTTTGCACAATTCGATAAAATCTTTCAGTAGGAATTTTTTTCGTGCAAGCGTCCGTTCCGGCTAATATTTGATAAAATCGGTCGAATTTGTGTAAAAGTATTGACAATTTTTCGGGGGGGGATACACTGGTGATACCCAAATTAAGGAGACAGACGGATGAAAAAGAGAATTGCTTTTAGTGTTATCGTTGCAGTATTAACGGTCGCGGTGTGTTGTCTATGTACCTCTTGCGATATGATTAAGGGATTGTTTAATAAAAATTCCGGCAACAATATAGACAGGACCGTAATATCGGATTATGCCGACGAGGGGCTTGTCGAGAGCATATCTAAGATAGGGGACGACTTTTTCGACGCGATGAAGACGGGGATATTATTACAATACGATGATACCCCCGGTGCAGTGTATAGGGAAGACTCGGTGAAGGAGATAATCGTATTAACGAGAGAAGATATCATTAACGCAGTCGCGGAGATAGACTCGGACGGCGCGAGGGACGAATACAGATTATTTGTTATGCAAGAAGAAGACCGCGACGATTATTCGAGAGAGCATGGCGTTGTAGCTAATAATGCGTTAAGAGAATATTTGAAGGATGCCGATATTACGCTTGAGCAGTTGTACGAGCAAGAAACAACGGAAATGACGGAGAAACAGGAGAAAGCTTATGAGGAACTTATGAAAAACAGGTCTTGGTCTCGATTATTAGGTGTTGATATTGTAGAAGACTATATGTTTTCTATGTGGTATGAAAAATATACTTTTAATTCGGAAATTGACAAGAAAAAATATTTCGATACGGAGATTATTGAGACTCTAGAAATGTTTGAGAGCGAAAGGGAATACAATATCTTATCGAAGTTCGATGACGGTTGTATATTATATTGTCCGGATCAGGAGCAAGATGTGATAGTTGCAGTCGGTATAATGACGGATAACGGAGTGATACTTATGCATATACAACAGTACGACGGATCTATTGATATTTATAGAGCGGCAAGCGGAAACTAAAGATTAAGGATATAAATGAAAGGAGCGTCGAAATATACTCGACGCTCCTTTCATTATGATAAGGGGGAAAATTATGAACTTATTTAATATGGTTATATTAACACTTTTTTCGACACGAGGCAACTAAAATCGACCACTATCGAAAAAAATGAACTTCCGGATTATCAAAACAAGTCTTCTATGGCGGATTCCGCCGCTATCGCGCCGTCTGCGCAGGCGGTGATTATCTGTCTTAGAGGCGTTTTTCTGACGTCGCCTGCGGCGTAGACTCCTTTTAAGGAAGTACGCATTTTTTCGTCAGTCAGGATATAACCGTTGTCGGTGGCTAATGCTCCTCCGAGAAAATCGGTGTCGGGTACTCGTCCCACGGCGACGAATAGTCCTCTGGCGGGTATATTGTCCGTGAAACCGTCTCGATATTCCACCGTTACGGACGACAGAGGGGACCCGATCAATTCTTTCACGACGGCGGGTGTGACGACTCGGATACTCGATGATTTCAGTCGCTCGGTAAGGACTGCGGTCGCGCGAAACTCCTCTCGTCTGTGGATGAGGTGGACTTCCTCCGTAAATCGCGACAGATACAGCGCGTCGGTGAGGGCGGTGTCTCCGCCGCCGACCACGGCGACGGGTTTGTTACGGAAAAATCCTCCGTCGCAAGTCGCGCAGTACGATATGCCCTTGCCGATGAGTTCTTCTTCTCGCTCTACGCCCAGTCTGCGCGCTTTCGCGCCCGTGGCGATTATAACCGCTCTAGAGGATATATCGCCGTGATTTTTTAGGGTAAAACGCTTTTTTTCTCCGATTAAGTCGAGAGACGTTATCTCGTCCGAGATTATCGTCGCGCCGAATTCTTTCGCTTGTTTTTCCATATTGATTGCGAGAGAATATCCGTCGACGTGAGGGATGCCGGGGAAGTTTTCTATATTTTCCGTGAGCAGGGTCTGTCCGCCGGGAGCTCCGCGGTCTACGACTAGCGTTTTAAGTCCGCCTCGGGAGGCGTAAATTGCCGCAGTTAGTCCCGCAGGACCCGCGCCGATAATGATTAAATCGTAATTGTTCATAATGTCACCTCGTCCATTATATCCGATTATGCCCGTTTTCTCAATTAAATATTGACTAAATGCCGTCGACATAATATAATTGTGTCTAAGAGATCGGTCGAGAGGAGCCAGTTATGAAAGAAGGCAAAGAAAACGCAAGCAGAGGGAAAGTCAACGTACTTTTTGCCGTTTCGATAGCTACGGCGAGCGCGGCGCTGGCAGTGCTGGTGTTTTCGCTGACTCTGCTTTTGGGCTCTAGAGAGATATTCGGGCTGTTCGATATCTCCGCCGTCGAGGAAACGTTTTATTCTCTTGGCGGTAACGTGTCGATGGTCTTCTATACGACCGTTACGACGCTGATATCGGTGGTGTGTTCTTTCGTCACCGTTCTCTTATGCAACAGAGTCCGAAGTCGGGGGAGCGAGTCTTCTCGCGCGGGCGCGTCCATAATAAGCCTGATCGCAGTCACGTTTCTTTTCTTGGCTCTTGCCATAGACGCGGTTGCGTTTGCGTATAAAATACTCTAGAGGATATCATGAAAACGATTGCAAGTTTTACCGTCGACCATAAAAAACTGAAAACGGGTCTGTACGTCTCGCGTAAAGATTATCTCAATTACGGGGGAGTGGTCACGACCTTCGATTTAAGATTAAAAAAACCTAACAAAGAAGAACCTCTCTCGACGGCGTCCGCTCACACCATAGAGCATCTCGCCGCCACGTATCTGCGCAACGACGAGTTGTGGGGAGAAAGGGTAGTCTATTTCGGACCCATGGGATGCAGAACGGGGTTCTATCTCATTATGGACGGAGATTTAGACGTACAGGACGTATTGCCTCTCGTGGTGAGGACGTTCGATTTCATTTCCGAGTACGAGGGCGTTATCCCCGGGACGACCGAGAAAGAGTGCGGTAATTATCTCGATCACGATTTGGAAGAAGCCCGAGCCGACGCGACCGATTATTACAACGTCCTGATAAAGGGGACGAAAACCAATTTTAATTACCCCGGCGTTAAATAATCTTCGGGAAAGTCTTTTTGGATTGACAAGCGAATATTATATATAGTATAATTATCGCATTATGATGTACACGTATTCACTTTCAACGGATAAAGAAGCATTTTACTATATCACCGACAAGGTGAGAGACGCAGTAGAGAAGAGCGGCGTAAAAAACGGAGTGGCTCTTATTTTTTGCCCCCACACCACCGCGTCCATAACGATTAACGAAAACGCCGACGAGTACGTGCCTCAAGATATCCTTTTGGGTGCGAGGAAGGCTTTCCCGATACGTCCCGAATTTAAGCACGACGAGGGTAATTCCGCATGTCATATCAAGTGTTCCGTTTTCGGCGCGTCCGAGACCGTGATAATAGAGGACGGCAAGCTTGTTTTGGGTTGCTGGCAGGACGTGTATTTCGCGGAGTTCGATCCTCCGAGAAGCAGAAAAATTCACATAAAAGTTATTGAATGTTAAATTATCGGGGCAGTTAATACTGCCCTCTTTATTAAGGAGAACAAAATGGATAACAGAATAATCAAATTGGCTAAGACGCTGGTGGGATATTCCTGCAACGTTCAACAGGGCGAAAAGGTCCTGATAAAAGCTATCGGAGCGCCCGACGATCTGGTCAGGGCTCTGGTGAGAGAGGTTTATGCCAGAGGAGGATATCCCTTCGTCGAGAGAGATTCTTTAAGAGTCAACAGAGAGATTATTATCGGGTCGGACGATAAATACGCCGAAATAAAGAGAGACCTCGACCTGGCTTTTATGAAACAGATGGACGCGTACATCGCGATACGAGGCGGCAACAACGGCTTCGAGCTGTCCGACGTCCCGGCGGAAGTCTTGGGCGGATACAATAAAATAATGCGAGAGGTGACGGACGAGAGAGTCAACAACACCAAGTGGGTTATTCTGCGTTATCCTACCGAAGGAATGTCGCAGCAAGCCAAGATGTCCACCGAGGCATACGAAGACTTTTTCTTCGACGTGTGCACGATGGACTATGCCAAGATGGACTCCGCTATGGACGCTCTCAAGGAGCTGATGGAGAAGACCGACAAGGTAAGAATAGTGGCGGAAGACACCGACCTCACGTTCTCCATCAAGGGGATAGGCGCGATGAAGTGCTCCGGCGGTTGCAACATCCCCGACGGAGAAGTATATTCCGCACCGGTACTCGATTCCGTCAACGGTTATATTCATTATAATGCTCCGTCTATAGAAAACGGATTCGAGTTCAGAGACGTCAGACTGACGTTTAAGGACGGAAAAATCATCGAAGCCACCGCCAACGACAACAAGAGAGTCAACGAGATTTTCGATACCGACGACGGCGCCAGATACGTGGGAGAATTCGCGATAGGAGTCAATCCCTATATCAACAATCCCATAGGAGACATATTGTTCGACGAAAAAATCGCCGGCTCCATACACTTCACCCCCGGGTGCTCCTATGACGATGTAGGCAACGGCAATCAGTCTGCCGTCCACTGGGATCTCGTACAGATACACACCCCCGAATACGGCGGAGGACAGATATGGTTCGACGACGTGCTGATTAGAGAAAACGGCAGGTTTGTGCTCCCTAATCTTGAAAAATTGAATCCCGAAAACCTGAAATAGTTAATTATGGATAAGAAGAAAAAAAGCGTAAAGCGCCCCAATCCTTTCGTATATTACCCGATAGTGCTGACGGTCAAGTTGCTGTCCAAGATACTCTTCGGAGTCCGCATAGACAAGAAGGCTCTCAAAAAAGTAAAAGGACCGATGGTCATAGTGAGCAATCACGCGTCCACTCTCGACGTAGTGCTGATGGCGGCGGCGATATTCCCCAGGCGTATCAATATTATAGCCAGCAGAGACATATTTTCTTTTAAGGTCTTGAGACCTTTTATGAAATCGATGGGAGTCATTGCCAAGAATCCTTTCGGGATGGATATAGCGTCTCTGAGGAAAATGACCGATGCGGTCAAGTGCGGTTGCAATCTCGGATTGTATCCTGAAGGCAAAACCTCTCAGGATGGCAGCAACATCCATTATCTGCCCCCGATAGGGAAGTTTATCAAGATGCTCGGAGTCAACGTCGTTTCGGTCAGATCTCTGGGGTCGTTTTGTACCAAGCATCGTTTTCAAAAAGGATTTTCCTTCGGCCGCATTTCCGTAAAAGTCGATTTACTCTATACTCCCGAGCAACTTAAAGAGGCGACTCCCGATGCCGTCCACGCCAAGATACTCGAGGCGATCAAATTCAACGACAACGACTATCAGATAGACAATCATATCAGATTCAGAAGCAAGGCTCTCGCGGAAAATCTCAATTTCATTCTCTATAAGTGTCCCGTGTGCGGCGCGGAATATGAAATGAGCGCGGAAAAGGATATCCTGACCTGTAACGCTTGCGGCAACAAGCTAAGGTTTACGGAATACGGAGTGCTGGAGCCCGTCGGAGAGACGGATAAAGCGGTCTATAATCGTATAGACGACTGGTTCGCGTACGAGAGAAGCAACGTCCGAGCGGAGCTCGTAGAGAAGGGCGATAACTTCTATTTCGAGACGCCCGTGACGCTGTCTACCTTCGATAAAGAGAGCAATCAACACGTGGTGCGAGGTAAGGGACGCTTCGTCCTGACCGCCGCCGATATGGCGTATATAGGTACGATAGACGACGAGCCCGTCGAGGAGAGACTGTCGATAAAAGAGATGAATTCTCTCTCCACCAAGAGAATAGAGGCGATCAATTTCCCTCACGGCGATATTATCTATCGACTCAAGCTGGACGAAAACAAATACGCCACCCTCATTACGCTGTACGTGGAAGAGAGATACAGACTCACTCACGGCTTGCCCGAACTTCCTTCGGCAGCCCATTCTTCGTCAAAGGCTTGACAAGGATACTCGGGGTGTAATAATATTATCTTGATTGAAAATTTGCGCCGTCAGAGGCGTTTTTGGAGGTTTAATATGCCATTAGTAACTAGTGAAAAGATGTTTAAGGACGCTTATAAGGGCGGTTACGCCATCGGCGCGTTCAACGTCAACAACATGGAGACCATTCAGGGTATAGTCGAAGCGGCTAAAGAAGAAAACGCTCCTCTTATTCTTCAGGTTTCGTCGGGCGCCAGAAAGTACGCCAATCCTACCTACCTCACCAAGCTCGTCCAGGCGGCGGTAGAAGACTCCGGTCTTCCGATCTGTCTCCACCTCGATCACGGCGACAGCTTTGAGCTCTGTAAAGATTGTATCGACAAGGGGTTCACTTCCGTTATGATCGACGGCTCGCACCTTCCTTTTGAAGAGAACATTAAGCTCACTCGCTCCGTAGTAGAGTACGCTCACGACCACGGCGTGGTTGTAGAAGCGGAGCTCGGACGTCTCGCGGGTATAGAAGACGCTGTCAACGTCAAAGCCGACGACGCTATGTACACCGACCCCAACGAAGTGGAAGAATTCGTCAACAGCACCGGCGTGGATTCTCTCGCCATCGCTATCGGCACCAGCCACGGCGCGTATAAATTCAAAACCGAACCTAAACTCCGCTTCGACATCCTCGAAGAAGTCGGCAGACGTCTCCCCGAATTCCCCATCGTCCTTCACGGCGCTTCCAGCGTACCTCAGTATCTCGTAGAACAGATCAACGAGTACGGCGGACAAATGCCCGGAGCCAAAGGCGTACCGGAAGAAATGCTCCGTAAGGCAGCCACCATGGCGGTATGTAAAATCAACATCGACTCCGACCTCCGTATGGCAGTGACCGCGACCGTCAGAAAATACTTCCAGGAGAATCCTTCTCACTTCGACCCCAGACAGTACCTCGGACCTGCCAGAGCGGCGGTTAAAGAAGTCGTCAAGCATAAGCTGGTTGATGTGCTCGGGTGTGCAGGCAAAGCTTAATTTTCGATTATCCGCGGCGTGATACTGCGCAACGCTTGCGATGCGCGCGCCTAGAGTACGTCTGAGTACACGTCGGCGCTGTGCTTCGCACGTTTGCTTGTCTGACACCGCGTCTAATCGAAAATAACCATCCATTTAAGAACAAAAAGACATCGCGATGATGTCTTTTTTGTTGTTCTTAACCCTTAACAGACGATATAAGAATTAATTTCTTGTATATTTGACGTAGCCGTCCTTATCAGAGCTTTCCGCTAGAGT
>CAZTFQ010000030.1:0-7509 GCA_964613035.1 uncultured Christensenellaceae bacterium
CAAAATAATAAAAAGGAGAATGAAAAATCAACATGAAAACAGCAGTGATTTATGCTCGGTATTCGAGCAATAGTCAAACGGAGCAATCCATAGAGGGGCAGCTTGATATATGCAATAAATTTGCAAAAGACAATGACCTTCACATCGTAGCAACATATATAGACCGTGCCATGACAGGTACAAATGACAACCGCCCAGACTTTCAACATATGATTAAAGACAGCGAAAAAGCCAATTGGGATGTCGTGCTGGTATATGCCCTAGACAGATTCGGGCGAAATGCCGTTGAGGTTGCAATAAACAAACAGCGTCTAAAGAAAACCGGCAAGATACTTATATCCGCAACACAACGCACTTCGGATAATTTGGACGGCACAAAGAACTTGGATGGTATAATCCTTGAAAACGTATACATAGGCATTGCAGAATACTATTCGGCAGAATTATCTCAAAAGGTTACACGAGGGTTGAACGAGAATCGTAAGAAGGGATTGTTTTGTGGTGGCGGTGTGCCTTATGGGTATAAGGTTGAAAACAAGCGTGTTTATATAGATGAGGAACATGCTGAAATTGTAAGACACATATATGAACTTTACTCTTTAGGTGCAACAGTGCCACAAATTCTTAAAGAACTGAATACGCAAGACATATTGTTCAAAGGAAGACCGTTCAATAGCGGACACATATACAAAATCTTGAGCAACGAACGCTATTCCGGCAAGTACACGATTCATGGGGAAACATATACAAACACATTTCCCAAAATCGTAGATGATGAAATATTCAATCGTGTGGCACAGATTGCAAAGAAAAATCTACGAAACAAGCGAAGCGTCGAAATTGTATATCTATTAAAAAACAAAGTCAAGTGCGGATATTGCGACAAACCAGTTACGGCAGACAGCGGAACATCAAGGCATGGAAAAGTGATATATTACTATAAATGTTCAGGGAGAAAACGAAATCTCAACGATTGTAGCTTGAACATAGTTCGCAAAGAAACGCTTGAAAAGATTGTGTTGGATGCAATTACCAATGCATTGTCTGCTCCGAACACAATAAACAGGATAGTAGATCATTTATATGAAATACAATTACAAATGGCAAACGAGAGAAAAGAACTGAAACTTTTGGAAAGTGAAAAACAAAATATAGATCTTGCGATAGGAAATATTTTGTCTGCAATCGAAAGAGGCGTAACCTCAACAAACGCAATTAGAAGATTGAATGAGCTTGAAGAAAAGCAACTTGAATATGAAAGGAAAATAGCAGAAGAAAAAAGCAAATCTCGAGATATAATACCCAAAACCGAAATCGTAAATTTCTATAAGCAAGGAATACAAATGGAGCCGATATATCTAATAAACTATTTAGTTGACGAAGTGCTCCTATATAATGACAAAATTGAAATAAAATTCATAACACCAATACAAAAGAGTCCTGATGATGGTCGGGACTTTTTATTATACAAAGAAAACGCTACAATCCCAACGTATAATAAACTTACGGGACTACTTGAACACAGCCCATTTGAAAGTTTTATAAAATTATAATCAATGTGTACAAAAACTATTTTGAAAATAGAAAAGAACACAAACCGAACAGGGGTTCGACTTGTGTTCTCGATGGTGGAGGTGGGGGGAGTTGAACCCCCGTCCTTCCCGGCTACCACGACACTTTCTACATGTTTAGCGGAGTTTTTCTCTCGTCCCGACGCGTATAACTCAGCCAACCGTCTCGGGACATGTCCTTTTTTTCTACCTCTCTACAGGACTCTCGAGGGTAGTTTCTCTACTAATGACGCCGGACATCTCACCGTAGAGCTTGAGAGCCGACGGCAACCGACTTACGCGGCTGCGTATTGCAAATTGTTATCTGCGTTTAATGTTAATTTTCCGTTTTTACGGAGCCGAGCCTCCGACATGCTTATATCGCCGTCAACCGAAAAGTCGAATCCGGGACACCCCCGAACGGTGCTCGAGGCAACGGGATAAAATCAATTATATAAATTATCGTCGCAATTGTCAAGATAATCGGAGCGGTATCGATATATATGCGGCGATAGTTGCCGAAAAAAATCCGACCGAGCCGATTTTGCGAGATTATTAGAGTTTTTCAACCGAAATCGTTGTTTTTAAGAATTTCGTGTGTTATAATTCAAATATCAAATCTTTATAGGAGATATTTCGTTATGAACAAAAAGACCATCAAAGACGTAGACGTCAGAGGCAAGAAGTGTTTAGTCAGAGTCGACCTCAACGTTCCGATGAAAAACGGCGTTATTACGGACGAGAACCGTATCAACGGCGCGCTACCCACTATCAAATACTTAATGGACAACGGTGCCAAGGTCGTGCTTTGCTCTCATCTGGGCAAGCCTCATAATATTTTCACCCCCGGTTATTCCCTGACCAAGAAGGAGAAAAAAGCTGTCGAGGCTCTTCCTCAGGAAGAACAAGCCGCCGAGACCGCTCGCCTTCTTGAAAAAGCCCTGGGCGACAAAGAAAAATTCACCCTCCGCCCCGTAGCGGCTCGTCTCAACGAGCTTCTGGACGGTAAAGTCAGTTTTGCGGAAGACCTCGTAGGAGAAGACGCTCACGCCAAAGTAGCCGCTCTTAAAGACGGAGAATGCGTGCTCCTCGAGAACACTCGTTTTGAAAAGGGCGAGGAGAAAAACGATCAAGCTCTGTGCGCCAAGCTGGCGGACTTCTGTGAAGTCTACGTCAACGACGCTTTCGGAACCGCTCACCGCGCTCACGCGACCACTGCGGGCATCGTCCAGTACGGTTATGCTCCCGTGGCGGTATGCGGATATCTTATCGAAAAGGAGCTCAACATCCTCGGTAAGGCTCTCGACAATCCCGACAGACCTTTCGTGGCGATACTGGGCGGCGCCAAGGTTTCCGATAAAATCGGCGTCATCAACAACCTCATCGAAAAGGTCGACACGCTCATCATCGGCGGCGGCATGGCGTACACGTTCATCACCGCGATGGGAAGAAACGTAGCCAACAGCCTCGTAGAGCTGGACAAAGTAGAACTGGCTAAAGAACTGATGCTCAAAGCCGAGTCTAAGGGCGTCAAGATGCTTCTGCCCGTAGACACCGTCGTAGCGGACGCTTTTTCTCAGGACGCCAACACTCAGGTTATCGGACAGTCCGACTTCCCCGAGGGATGGGAAGGTCTCGATATCGGACCCGCGACGCAAGAGCTCTTCGCCAATGCGGTAAGAAGTGCCAAGACGGTCGTCTGGAACGGACCTATGGGCGTATTCGAGATAGAAAAATTCGCAGTCGGGACCAAGGCTATCGCCAAAGCTCTCGCCGAGACCGACGCCACGACCATAATAGGCGGCGGCGATTCCGCTGCGGCTGTTGCGCAACTCGGTTATGCGGATAAGATGACTCATATTTCTACCGGTGGCGGAGCCAGCTTGGAATTCTTAGAAGGCAAGGTTCTTCCCGGTGTAGCATGCTTAAACGATAAAGACTAATAAAACAATACTAAAACAGCAATACTTAAAATAGGAGAAAACATCATGAAAAGAGATATTATCGCAGGTAACTGGAAAATGAACAACAACAAAGCGAGAGCGAAAGAGCTCATCGCCGAGCTTAAGGATAAAGTAAAAGACGCCAAGTGCGAAGTGGTCGTTTGCGTACCCTTCACCGATCTTCAGGTTGTCAAGACCGCTATCCGCGGCACCAACATCAAGCTGGGCGCGCAAAACGTGCACTGGGCGGAAAAAGGCGCTTTCACCGGAGAGATTTCCGCGCAAATGCTTGCAGAACTCAAGGTCGAATACGTTATCGTAGGTCACTCCGAGAGAAGACAATATTTCGGCGAGACCGACGCTACCGTCAACAAGAGAGCGAAAGCCGCCATCGAAGCGGGACTTAAACCCATCATCTGCGTAGGCGAGCTCCTCGAAGAAAGAGAATCCGGCAAGACCGAAGCGGTGTTGCAAAAACAGATCCTCGGTGCCTTCGAAGGTATCGACAAGAGCGACCTCAAGCGTATCGTCATCGCGTACGAACCCGTATGGGCTATCGGTACCGGCAAGACCGCTACCGCACAAGACGCCAATGCGACGATCGCATTCATCCGTAAAGTGCTCCGTAAGCTCTACGGCAGAACCGCTGCCAGAGCAATGCGTATCCAATACGGCGGATCCATGAATCCGAAGAATGCCTCCGAACTGATGGCAATGCCCGAAATAGACGGCGGACTTATCGGCGGAGCCAGCTTGAAAGCAGAAGATTTCGCAGCGGTGGTGAATTACTGATGAGACAGGTTGTATTGGTAGTTATGGACGGTGTCGGCAAGTCCGTTACGGGGCTCGGCGACGCCGTGACTATGGCTAATACCCCCACTCTTGACCGCCTCCTCAAGGAGTGTCCTCATACCTATCTCCGTGCTCACGGCACGGCGGTGGGACTCCCTAGCGACGAGGATATGGGTAACAGCGAAGTGGGTCACAACGCTCTCGGCTGCGGACAGGTCTACAGCCAGGGAGCAAAACTGGTGGAAGAGTCTATCGAGAGCGGAGATATCTATAAGTCTTCCGCGTGGGTAGAACTCACCGATAACGTTAAGAGCAAGGCGTCCACGTTACACTTCATCGGTCTCCTCTCGGACGGCAACGTCCACTCCAATATATCTCATCTCATCGAGATGATTAAGGGAGCCAAAAGAGACGGTGTCAAGAGAGTAAGAATACACGTTTTACTCGACGGCAGAGACGTCCCTGCAACGTCCGCGCTCGTATACGTCGACAGACTGGAAGAGACCCTTAACGCGCTCAACGACTCCGACTTCGACGCGCGTATCGCTTCCGGCGGCGGCAGAATGACCATCACGATGGACAGATATTGCGCCAACTGGAATATGGTCAAAGCCGGTTACGACGCACACGTCCACGGAGAGGGAAGAAGATTCTCTTCCGCAAGAGAGGCCGTAGAAACGATGAGAGCCGAGACCCCCGGTATTATCGATCAGGATCTGGGTGCGTTCGTTATAGAAAAGGACGGCGAGCCCGTAGGTAAAATCGAAGACGGCGACTCCGTCATACTCTTCAACTTCAGAGGAGATAGAGCCATAGAAATATCGATGGCTTTCGATAATAAGGACTTCGATAAATTCGACTGCGGCAACGCTCCCGACGTCAAGTACGCAGGCATGCTCCAGTACGACGGAGACTTGCATATCCCCGAGAGATTCTTGGTCGAGCCTCCTTGCATTAAGTATACGCTCAGCGAATACTTGGTGAAGAAAGAGGTTCCCGAATTTGCGGTTTCGGAAACCCAAAAGTACGGTCACGTGACTTATTTCTGGAACGGCAACCGTAGCGAGAAGTTCTCCGAGTCCTTAGAGACCTTCTTGGAAATCCCCTCCGACAAGGTGTCCTTCGACGAGAGACCTTGGATGAAATCGGCAGAAGTCACCGACGAGGTCATCAAGGCGATAGAGTCCGGCAAGTACGGATTCATCCGTTGTAATTACCCCAACGGCGACATGGTCGGGCACACGGGCAATCTCGACGCCACGATCACCGCGATGGAAGCGGTAGACCTCGGACTGACCAGACTCATCAAGGCTATCGACAAGTCCGACGCCATACTCGTAGTGACCGCAGACCACGGCAACGCCGACGAGATGCTCGAGAAAAATAAAAAAGGTGCCATCGCGGTCCGTACCGCGCACAGCCTCAATAAGGTTCCTTTCATCGTCTACAACGCCGACGTTAAAATTAAAGAAGGCGAGAATTACGGTCTCGCCAACGTCGCCGCGACGGTCGCGGACCTCCTCGGTCTCACCCCCGACGAACATTGGGAGTGCTCTCTGATAGAGAAATAAAAACTCTTTACAAAACATAAAGGACGTCCGTTGGGACGTCCTTTTTTAATCGGCGCGGTGAATTATGCTTTCAAGTGCTAAGCACAACTCATAACACAAAACTCCTAACTCAAAACTGCGTAAGAATTATAACTCATAACTCCCAACATCTCGCCATAGGCGAATAATGCGATAAAATCTTTCAGTAATACTGAACAGTTTGACGAAATAATGGAAAATCTTTCAGTAGTACTGAACAAAATTGTTGACTTTTGTAAAATCTTTCAGTATTGTAAATAATATAAAGGAGAACGATATGATTAACAGAGAGCATTATATTGCGCCGATAAGAGAGTTTTACGATTCCGATTTAATAAAAATCATTACGGGCATCAGGCGTTGCGGAAAGTCCGTTATACTGGAGCAGATAAAAAACGAAATCGCCCGGAAGTCCGATAATATTATTAAATTGAATTTTGAGGATAAGAGGGTATATTCCGCGATTAAGAATTCCGACGACTTAATTAAATATGTCGAAGACAACAAAAAGGACGGTAAGTGCTATTTGTTTTTTGACGAAATTCAAGTTTTAGACGATTGGCATATGGCGTGTAAAACCTTAAGACTGGATAATAACTCCGTATTCGTTACAGGGTCTAATTCAAAACTTCTGTCAAAAGAATTTACGAAAGAATTGAGCGGCAGATACGTCTCGTTTCAAATAAGACCTTTCGTATATAAAGAGATTGCGGAATATACCAAGGAACTGAAAAAAGAATGCTCGATAGCGGATTATTTGATATGGGGAGGATTCCCGAAAAGATTCGAGTTTGACGGAGAAGAAGCGCAGAGAATATATCTTAACGACCTTGACGAAACGATTGTAGTTAACGATTTGATAAATAGATACAGAATCAGAAAGGTGAGTCTGTTTAAGAGCATCGTTAATTACGTTTTGCGTAGCAACGGCAGAATTTATTCCGCCAATTCTATCAGAGATTACGTGAAAACGGCGCACTCGGAATGTTCCGTCAATACCGTGATGAAATATCTGGGATATTTAGAAGAGGCGTATATTATAGAATCCGTAAAACAATATTCGACGAAGACAAAACGAGAGCTGGCATATTATAAAAAAATATACAACGAAGACGTTGCCTTTAATTCTTTAAGATGTCCGGATAACAGATACGATTTGACTCATAATCTGGAAAACATCGTTTTTAATGAATTGAAATATATGGGATACAATATCTACGTATATGACAACAACGGTAAAGAAATAGACTTCCTCGCACAAAAGGGTAATAAGAAATATTATATTCAGGTGGCGTATAGCGTATTGGAAGAAAAGGCATATAACAGAGAATTGGGGGCGTTCCGCAATCTAGATAATTTGTCTCAAAAAATCATAATCACCAATGACGATATAGACTATTCTACCGGCAACATCAGACATATTAAATTGAAAGACTTCTTATTGATGGAAGAATTGTAAGGGGAGAAAACCCTTGATTGTTTTCTAAACTATATCCAATAAAAACGTCGTCAAAGGACGGCGTTTTAAATTGTAATTATGAAACGTAACTTATAACTCCTAACTCATAACTGGCTGTATTCGGAGAGGATAATTATAATTTTTGTGAAAAATTGTTGACAATTCATCGGGGGGGG
>CAZTFQ010000031.1:0-5106 GCA_964613035.1 uncultured Christensenellaceae bacterium
CTATACTCGTAACATAGTCGGGTATAAGTATCTCTGTGAAATTTTTACTTTTCACTCCTGTTACGACGTAATCGTCGCCTTGTTGTTCTATTATAAGGATATCTTGCTCAGAGGGGACGGGATCGTAAGAAGAACCTGAATCGTCCGAGTCCGTCGTACCGCTATCCGGGTCGACAGGGTTTATCGTGCCGCTACTCGGATTGTCGTCGGGAATTATCGTACCGCTATCGGGGTCAATAGGATTTACGGTGCCACTTGGGTCGACAGGAGTTATCGTTCCGCTATCGGAATCGGACGGGGGCTCCGAAGGTTTATTACCGCCTTGACTCGGGAATCCGTCACACGCGGTCAGTGCCAGGCAACAGACCGTCACGATGGCGATTATCAACACAAAAACGATACGCTTGTTCATAATTTCTCTCCTTGTTGCGCAAACTTCATTCCAAAGGATGCAATTTTTTTAAGTTCTCAGTATAATTTTAGTAACAATTTTTGTTACTGTCAAGCCCCAAGTAACAATAATCGTTACAATCTAGAATATGGACTTTAGAGACAGACTGAGAGAATTACGTATCGAGAAAGGGCTCTCGCAAGAAAAACTCGGTGCCATGCTATGCGTGTCTAAAATGTGTGTGTCTCACTGGGAATGCGGCAACAGCGAGCCGTGCATTGACCAGCTCAAGACCTTATCGAAGACCTTTGACGTCAGCATAGATTATCTGGTAGGCGCGTCGGACTGAAAAAAAACGCGGCGAGCGCAAGGCTCCGCCCTAACCGCAATCGGCAATTGTTAAAAAATCGTATTATTAAAGATTTCTTTTAATTTCGACAAAAATCGACAAAACTCATTCCCCGCAAACGGCTTCTCGTTCAGCCGTTTGACTTTTTTTAAGCGATTGTGATAGTATGTTGACATTGACGCTTAATTCGTCGAACGGACGGGCGCTAAAAAACAGCGCTCCTGAAGCGGCGACGTTCGGCAAGAGCCGAAGCGTAATTACGGAGGTTAAAATGAAATATATACTAATGAACCCGAAAGCCAACAACGGCCGCGGAGAATCCGACGCCCGAGAGTGGGCTAAGAGTCTAAAGGACGAGCACGTATTCGTCAACGTTTTGACAACGGAAGACATGGCGGGATTCGTTCTCGGTCTCAATCCCGACGACGAGATAATTCTGACGGGCGGAGACGGTACGCTCAACCGTTTTGCCAACAACGTCTCCGATATCGACGTTGTCAATCCCGTCTATTACGTCAAGTGCGGGTCGGGCAACGACTTTTTTCGAGACAATGCGGAATACGTCGACGAGTCGGGGATGATCCGTATCAACGACTTTATCAAAAATCTTCCCGTAGTCACGATCAACGGGACCAGAATGAAATTTATCAACGGCATCGGGTACGGCATAGACGGAGAGACGTGCAGAGTGGGAGAAGAGCTGAGACTGCGCGCCGACAACAAGCCCATCAATTACACCAATATCGCTCTAAAACTCCTTATGGGCGCGTATAAACTGAAGCACGCCCGTATCACGGTCGACGGAGTGACGGAAGAATTCGACAACGTCTGGATAGCCGCCACCATGAAGGGGCGCTATTACGGCGGCGGGATGATGGTCGCGCCCGCACAAAACAGATTCGACGAGAATCATCGCGTTTCCGCGGTGTGTCTTTTCAAAAGGAACCGCCTCCTGACGCTACTCAACTTCCCTCGCCTGTATAAAGGGACGCACGTCAAGAAAAAAGGCTGGATATATATCGCCACCGGCAAAAAAATCGAAGTGAGCTTCACCGAGCCTTGCGCGTTGCAAGTGGACGGAGAAGTCTTCAAGGACGTACTTTCCTATTCCGTAGAAGTCGCCGATTAAAAGTCGAGGCGTCCTAAGAATCGTCTCAGACAATTCACTTACTTTTCGCAATGCGATTATACGCATTTCACTCGCGTAATATATAATGGATGCGTAAGTAAGTCAAATCGTGTCGTTATCTATCTCCTCGACACCGAAGAAAGTCTCCGAGCGGCGTATTCTGCGCCGCTCTTTTCTTTTACTTGATTTATCGGTCGATTAAGTGGTACTATTATCGCAATACTAGTTTTTAGGAGGAATTATGAACGACTTCGTTAAAGTTAAAGACCTACCCTATTCCAGATATGACGTCGCGGACCTCGAAAGAGCCGCGTCGACCTTCAAGAGCGTAGCGGCGGAGGCTACTTCCGCCAAGGCTATATACGACGCGTATCTGAGTTTTAACGACGAGCTGGAGCGTTATTCCACCATGGGCTCTCTTGCTTACGTCAGATACACGCTCAACACCAGAGACGAGTTTTATCTCGCGGAACAAAACTATTACGACGAAGTGGGGCCTATCTGCTCCACTCTTCTCACCGAGATAGCCGACGTGCTGCTCGACAGTCCGTACAGAGCGGAGCTGGAGAAAATTTTCCCGGAGACCTTTTTCCCGTCCATGGAGTGTACTCGCAAATCTCACTCCGCAGAGACCGTCGCCGACGAGCAGGAAGAAAACTCCATCGTTACGGAATATTCCCAATTGATGTCTCAGATCGCTTGCGACTTCCAAGGAGAAAAGAAGCCTCTCAGCTACGTAAAAGGATTCCTCGACAACGGCGACCGCGCGATTAGAAAAGAAGCCGCCGACTCTATCGGCAGAGCTCTCGAAAAGGAACAAGCATCTCTCGACTCCATATACGACAGGCTGGTCAAGGTCCGTACGAGAATCGCAAAAAAGCTCGGATACGACAACTTCGTCACGCTCGGATACTATCGCATGGGCAGGATAGATTATAATAAGGATATGGTGGCGGCTTTTCGCGCCAACGTTCTCGAGGACATCGTCCCCGTAGTCAAGAAGCTGAAGCAAGGCGTAGCCGACGCTCTCGGAATAGAAAAATTCTATATCTACGACGACGGCGTAGCCGACTGCGGAGAACCTCGTCCCTATCCCGACGCGGAAGGCATCTTAAAAGCTGCCGGAGAGATGTATCACGAAATGAGCCCCGTCACGGGCGCGTTCATAGACAAAATGCTGGCTACGGAAGCTTTCGACACTCTGGCGAGAGACGGCAAATGGGGCGGCGGATACGCGACGACTTTCCCCAGCTACAAGCAAGCTTTTATCCTCGCCAACTTCAACGGTTCCGCAGGCGACGTGGACGTGGTCACGCACGAGTTCGGTCATACGCTCGCTTTTAACGAGTATCTCATGAGAGAAGACCGTTCCGTGGAAGTAGGTTCTATGGAGACCGCCGAGACGCACAGTATGAGTATGGAGTTTTTTGCCTGGAAGTATATCGATAAGTTCTTCCGTGACGGCGATTCTTACAAATATAAGCACCTGTCCGACGCGCTGAGCTTCATCCCGTACGGCGTTATCGTGGACGAATTCCAGCATATCGTGTACGAAAACCCCGATATGACTCCGTCGGAGCGCAACGACGCGTATATCGAGCTGGAAAAGAAATATCGCCCCTATCTCTCTTACGACGGCATTCCGTATCTGGAAAAAGGCACTCGTTGGCAATTCCAAATGCACATATACGAGACGCCCTTCTACTACATCGACTACTGCCTGGCACAAGTCGTCGCGCTGGAATTCCTTGCGGCAAGTCGCAGAGACTACGACGACGCTCTCTCGAGATATCTGGAGCACGTTAAGCGCGGCGGTCTGTATCCCTTCGGCAAACTGGTCGCTCTTGCCGGTCTAGAGTCGCCCTTCAAACAAGGCGCGCTAAAAGACATATCCGAAGAATGTCTTAAAATCTTAAAAGAACTGCACAAATAATAATCAAAATCAAACAATGTAAAAGGACGGCGACCGCCGTCCTTCTTTTTACGTAAACTCTTTCAGCGACTACATCATCAAAGCATAATCCGATCCTGCAATCGCCCCAAGCACCATACAACTTATTACAGCATAAATAATAACGACAATTACTTCTACCACCAATCCGACCAGAGCACCCTTCTTGACAGATTTGGCTTTAACGGGATATTCGCGACGAAATACCAGATATAATATAAACCCTATTATAGGGAAGAAAAACCCGAATACTATCCAACCGAAAGATTTCTCACTCTTCTCGGCGACGGGATTACTTTTTAAATCATTTCCGCACGACGGGCAATATTTAACGTTATCGTCCGTTATTTCCTGACCACAATTTTTGCAATTCATTTTTCGTTTCTCCTTTTTATCAGCTATACTCATAAAATATCATATTTACACATATTTTGTCAATAGCCAATTTTTAAATTGTACAATGAAAATATGGAGTATAATTACGGGAAAAGACTAAAACTCGCTCGCATTGCGGCGGGATATACTCAAAAAGAGGTCGCGGAGCGGCTGGGGGTCTATCAGTCCAACGTCAGCAACTGGGAGAAAAACGTTTATCGTCCCGATTACGACAATCTCAGAGCTCTGTCCAAATTATATAACGAGTCGATCGATTTTCTTCTTTTCAACGAATAAAAAAAGTCGGGCAAATGCTACAGGTTAATAAGCCAGTATAGAAAACTTATTACATCCGAGGCATTGCAAAGGAAAGAAATCAGGCTTTGACTGTAAAATGGTCAAAGCCTTTTTCTTTTATAATTAAATTCGCGCATTCGTCTTTTGTTTCTCTTTGAATTATAATATGCAATAATAAAGCATTAGCCAAAATCAAAATATTGTAAGTTTTGGCTAATTAGATAACCAATTTGCAATATCTATAATTTTTATGCCCTCGTATTGATACTCGTCGTGTCTTGTACGGGCAATAACCATTTTAGGATATGCGTCTTTGATTTGAAATAATGGCGATACTTCTCGTTCAAAAGTTTTGTCATCGCTGATATTGTCGGATACTTGAATATATATTTTTTCATTACGCTTAATCGCTACAAAATCTATTTCTTTTTTATAAAGAACGCCTACATAAACCTCATAACCTCTACGCAAAAGTTCTACTGCGACTATATTTTCAAGAACCCTGCCGTAATCCATATTTTTTGTTCCGAGTTTTGCATAACGGAAAGTATGGTCACTCAAATAATATTTGTCATTTGAAGCAAGATATTTCTTGCCTTTAATATCATATCTGC
>CAZTFQ010000032.1:0-5032 GCA_964613035.1 uncultured Christensenellaceae bacterium
TTTGACGTCGTTTTTGTTATTTGGCGGCAAAAGGAAGTAGGTTGTAAGAGGTTTTTTGTGAAATGGTCTCTTAATCGGTTTACTTTAATTGTGATTTAAGAATTTTTGAGTATAATAAATATCTGAGTTATATTGTACGATACTACGGATAAAGGAATATTATTGATTGTATGAAGAAGATTTTTTCGGGCAAGTCTGAAAAGCGTCCCGTGCCAGACCGCAAAGCCGTGATAGAAGAGCTCAAGAAGGTGTGCGTTATTATTATCAGCGCGCTGATATACGCTACGGGCATAGAATTGTTCGTCTCGGGCAACGGATTCGTCACGGGCGGCGTATGGGGCATAGCGCTGATGATAGAAGAAGTCACCGGTATCCCCAACGGGTACATGATACTGGCGCTCAACGTGCCTCTTTTGATACTGGCGGTGGTGTTTCTCGGCTGGCGATTCACGGGGCTTACTTTCCTTTTCGTCGGAGTGCAGTCGTTGTTTTCCACGCTACTCAGTTATCTTAACTTGCCTACGCCGTTGTTCTCGGGAGAGGACACGCTCCTAGCCGCGATTGTCGCGGGCGTCTCGATGGGCGTGGGGCTGGCGTTGTGCTTGAGGTACGGCGGATGTACCGGCGGAACGGACATACTGAGTGTCATTCTGCAGAAGAAAAAGATCCCCGTCAGCGTGCCCTGGATAATATTCGCAATCAACGCGATTATCATATGCTGTTCTTACTTCGTGTACGGAGAGCTTAAGGCAATCGTGCTGTCTATCATACTGGAGTTTGCCGCGTCCAAGGTGTCCGACACCATTCTCAGTGGCATAACGGGGGCGGTCAGATTCGAGATAATCACGTCTAAGGGCGAGGAGCTGAGAGAAGCCATCGTCAACAAGCTGGATCGCGGCGCGACCGTAATAGAGTCCAGGGGCGGTTATACGGGCGAGCACAACACGGTTATCGTGTGTATAGTCCACAAGAGACACACTGCGGATTTCAAGAAGTTTTTGAAAGAAACCGATCCCGACGCCTTCATCAATATCGCTAAGGTTAACTCGGTGCTCGGGAAAGGATTCCGCAGTTATAGCGACAATTAAGGTGAAATATCTGTGATATATATCGCATAATATGCCGTACGGCGCATAAACGCTTGATTTTTTATGCGAAAAAACGGTATAATTATCGATAATTCCATATAAGGAGTTCTTTTATGAAAAACAAGAGAAGCTATTTGCTTATAGTACTGGTTCTGGCGCTCGTATTCGCGTTATCGATGATGATCATAGCCTGCGACGACGATGAAAACGGTAGCGGCAGCGGCGGCAGCGGAACTACCGTCGACAACGGCAGCGTAGTTACGATACAGCCTCCGAACGACGGCTTCAAGAAGGGCGAGTACAGAGTTACCGTCCTGTATTCTGCCGACGGCTCTATAGCGGAGGGAGTGGAAGTCCTTCTGTATCTGGCGGATATGGACGACGAGCCTTACTCCGGCGCCACCACGGGTAACGACGGCGTGGCGATTTTGCAGGCGGCTCTAGGTCTGGATTATTATGTCAGACTCGACCGTGTGCCCGACGGGTACAATTACGAAGAGTCGTCTATTCTCGAAGACTCTACTTCCGCTACGATATATCTCGAAGACGCCAGCGCTACCAATCGCTACTCCTTCAGAATAGTATCGGAAGGCGGACTTCCAATGAGCGGACTGTCCGTGAAATTAAAAGACGGCAACTCTCTCATCAGCGACAAAAAGACCGCGGATGACGGCTCGGTCTCGTTCAAAGTGAATCAATTGGGCGTGTACGACATCGAGATATCCGGATATCGCAAGGGATACTTTTTCGAGGACGGGACGTCGATGAAGACTTCGGCTACGGAGATTTCAAGAACTTTCGTGCTCAAGTCCGCCGTCATCGACGAAAAGGTCCCCGAAACGTATCGTTACGAAATGGACGATATTATGTATGACTTCACCGTAGATACGGACACCGGCGAGAGAATAACTCTTTCCGATCTCCTCGAGACTAAGAAGCTGGTTATGATCAACTTCTGGTACGCCAATTGCGGTCCCTGTAAAGCGGAATTCGAAGGCTTACAAAACGCCTACGAGAAGTATGAAGACGATATGGCTATCATCGCGCTCAGCACCAAGGATAACCTTACTCGTATAGCCAAATTCCGTTCGGAATACAGCCCCAAGCTGACGTTCTATATGGCACCCGACAGCGACAATCTCTTCGGTACCGCGTTTTATCCTCAAGCGCAAGGCGCGACTCCTACGAGTATATTCATCGACAGATACGGTAAGATCTGCAACTTCGTGAAGGGCTCCGCCACGCAAGCGTATTTTGAACAGCAATTCGCCTATTACACCGATGAAAATTACGGTCAGAGCTCTTACGTCGAGGACAATAGCGAGATGATAGAAGACACCGTGGCTAAACCCAATCTGAATATGGACGCCAGCGAGTCGATAGTGGCTGCAATTGCTCCCACGATTTCGGGCGGCGTGTTCACGGAAGAAGGCGACGGCGTAACTTGGCCCTGGATACTGGATAAAGACGGCGAGTACGACGTGCTCCGCGCTTCCAATCTGAAACTCCGCAGTACCACTGCGGTCGTAACGTATGAGTTTAAGATAGGCGTGGGCGAGTTCTTGACTTTCGATTATAAGACCAATACGGAAGATATTCTGGGAGCCGACGTGCTGTCCGCATATATCGACGATGCGGAAGTGCTGATTCTCGACAGAGTAACGGACGGCGAGTGGGTCACCTGTACGATTTATACGCCTTTGTCCGCCGCGCTGGATCCCGAAGACGCTTCTCGCACGCATACCCTTATGCTGATGTATGCCAAGGATACCAGCGATTCCTGGTTGCAGGGAGAAGAAGTGGTCTCCATTAAGAACATCCGTACCGTCGGTCTGGACGACCTGAAAGGCGACGTCAATATTTATAGAAACGCCGTCTGGGATTATAACGAGACTGCGGACGATGACGAAAGTCCCTGGAACCAACATGTAGAAGTTGTTTTAAACGATGCTGACGGATATTATCACGTAGGCTCGGTCGACGGACCGTTGCTCCTTGCCAACATCGGCGGTTTGAGCCGTTACTCCGGTCGCGCGCTGTATTCACTCAACGAGCTTTCCTCATCGGGTTACTTCTATTTGTACGGCTTGGCGACCTCTTACGGAGAATTCATCTCCGGCGTAGACAATCCTCCCGAGGATTCTTATACGGAAGAAAGTAAGGGCTATGCCTGGTTGGCAGTCAATTCGAGCTTAGCTAATTATTGTCCCGTCGACAAACGTCTCAAGATCGTTTTGGACGGCATCGCGGAAGGTTTTTGGAAGAATAAATATAAGGGAAATTCCTTCGTCAATTATTACGACGTCAATACTTGGCTCGAGTTCTGCGTGTACTTTGACAATTATCACGGAGAAGAGATAGAGAATCCTATCATAGGTATCTGTCAAAAAGAAGCCATCCCGGCGGAGATAGGTACGGCGGACAGCCCCGTAGCCAATCACGTCGTAGTGGATCGCACTCTGGTGCCCAGAGGAATTATCTACAGCTTCACTCCTACAGTCTCCGGCGTGTACAGAATATACTCGGATATCCCCGAGGAATATTCCAGTCAGCAGGGCGGTTTCTGCTACGTGACGGATAATCAAGGCGGATATAAGGAAGACGACAGCCTCGGTGACTTCGATATTTACTTCACCGGTATAGCAGGCAGAACCTACTATGCGGGCGTGGCGTTCGATTCTCCCGACAGCTTGGGCGAGATGGACTTCTATATCGAATACGTTGCAGAGAATCTTGACAGATTGACCTATTGTGCCGACGGCGGCGTTACGTGGGTACTGGACGAAGACGATAACCCCGTATACGAAAACGGTCAGGTCGTTATGGTTGTCATCAGACATAACGACATTCAGGTAGAACTCGGTACCGACAACGTATGGCATCAGGTCCTTGCCGACGGCAGTATCGATATGGGAGAGAATTCCGAGATATATATTGCCATAGCGGTAGAAAACTATCTCTACGGTGAGGGCATATCGCTGGAAGCTATCGCCAAAGCGTCCCCCGGATACTTCGATTTCACTCTGCCCGACGGCGTGACCGCTACTGACGAGTACAATGAGAATTATACCGAATATATTCTTAATTTGGCTGCCGAAAGCAAGCAGAAAGATATCACCGACCCGACTTACGGAATGGTAAAAGCCACCAAGGATTTAGTCGAGATTATCACCAAGGCGATTAGAACCAACGAGGATGATCGCAATGAAGACTTCCTCTGGCTGGCAATGTCGTACTACTACGAGCATCTGGGCGTCAGATAAAAGAATCCTTGACGTACGAGGCGCGACTTTACGGTCGCGCCTTTTTATTGTCAAAATATTGCAGGTTTTTATACAATTATTCCGAATAATATTCACGTATCGGCAAAAAAAATTCCTTCGTGAGAAAAAACGATTGATTTAACCGCGATAGTGTGATAGTATTGAAAATATCGTAATGCGGATATTAATCAGGAGGTATAATATAATGAAAAAAATGTCAAAAGCGGTTGTTATAGTATTGACGGTCGTTATGATTATGGTAGCGGTAGGAGCTCTTGCCGGTTGTGAAAAGAACGTCAACGGATATAAGTTTGTCGTGAAAGACAGCAACGGAAATCTTTTGGAAGGAATAACCGTACAGCTCTGTCTGAATACTTGCACCGACAAAGAAACCGATTCTAAAGGCGTCGCTATATTCGAAGTGCAAGAAGGAGTCTTTGAGCTGGCCGAGTATGAAGTGCACCTGTACGACGCGGAAGGAGAAACCCTTTCTTATTCTTGCAAGGGCGTTGCCGACGGCGAGAATTTGACCACCGCGGCTAAAGCCGCCAAATACGAGCTTATCGTAAAATAACATCGATATTCTACAACAAAAAGTCTCCCCGACGGGAGACTTTTTTTATAATACAAGCGAAAAAACTTGCTTGCAAGGGTTTTTGAGCGCTGTATTTCAACGAACGG